>JACQZT010000043.1 GCA_016213755.1 Acidobacteriota bacterium
GCCGAAAATGAGTCGCCCGCGCCCACCGTGTCGGCGACGCGCACCGGGTAGCCGGGCGCCTCCACCGCTGCGCCGTCTAACAGCAGGACGCAACCCCGCTCTCCCAGCGTGACGCACACGCCGCGCAACCGGTACCGTTCGGCCAGCGCGCGCGCAAACGCCCCGATGGGCTCGGCCGGCAAACCGAACATCGCGGCCAGCTCGGCCGCCTCCGCGTCGTTCAATTTGACGACGCCGGCATAGCCCAGCGAGCGGTGCACGATGCCCTCCTCGTACGAGGCGGGGCGCAGGTTGACATCGTAGAAGACGCCGCTTCCGGCGGCCGCGCGCACAATCCGTTCGGTGAGCGCCGCTCCCTGGCGGGTGATCTGGTAGAGCGTCCCGAAGGCCACCCAGTCGGGCGGCGGAGACAGCAGCGCGCCGAGTTCCTCGCTCGTCAAGTCGGCAAAGTCGTAAGCTGCCGGACGATGGATCGTAAAGGCGGGCTGGCCCGCCGCGTCCACCTCGACGGTCACCTTGCCGGTCTCGGCCTCGCCGGCCACGCGGACGAACCGCGCGGGGATCTCCAACTCCTCCATCCGCCGCAGCGCCCGCCGCCCGCGCTCATCGTCGCCCACGCCGCTGACGAAGGCGACTTCGTGTCCCAGCCGCCGCGCGTGCGCCGTGAAGTTGAACACCGCGCCGCCCAGGTGCTCGGCGCCGGGAAAGACGTCCCACAGGATCTCGCCTGCGCTCACAATCCTCATCGCGTCCATGATAGTAGAAGTATGACCTGGCTCCCGCAACTCGCGCCCTGGCAATGGGCCGTCGGTTTGGTGTGCGCCTTCTCCGTGGGCGTGTCCAAGACCGGCGTGCCGGGGCTGGGCATTCTGGTGGTCCCGCTGATGGTGCTCGCCGTGGGCGACGCGCGCCAGTCGGCCGGCTGGCTGCTGCCGGTGCTGTGCACGGCGGACCTGTTCGCGGTCTGGTACTGGCGCAAGAATACGGCCGCCAAACGGATGTTCTCGCTGGCGCCCTGGGTGCTGGCCGGCATGGGCTTGGGAACGGCCGCGCTCTCGCTGAGCGAGCGCGCCCTGCGGCCCATGGTCGGCATCATCGTCCTGGCGATGCTGGCGCTGTACGTGCGCCGCCGCCTGCGCGCGCACCAAGTCGAAGTGCCGGTGTACGGCGCCCCGTACGGCGTCGCCGCGGGCTTCGCCACTACCGTGGCTAACGCCGCCGGGCCGGTGATGAGCCTCTACCTGCTCAGCAAGCGCCTTTCGAAGGCGGACTTCGTCGCCACCGGCGCGTGGTTCTTCTTCGTCATTAACCTGACCAAGATCCCCATCTACACCGCCCACGGGCTGATCGGCCGCTACTCGCTGGCCTTCGACGCGGCGATGGCGCCCGCGGTGCTCGCCGGCGCGCTGGCCGGCCGCTGGCTGGTCTACCGCATCCCGCAGAAGCTGTTCGAGACGCTGGTGGTCGGGCTCACGGCGCTGTCGACGCTGATGCTGTTCAAATGATGCGCTTTACGAAGCCACGCCGTGCGATCTCGGGGCCACCAGGGCCCGCGCCCAGGAGGCAAAGGTCCCGGCCGCGACCTCTTTGGGCTGTGCGGGGAGGAGTCCGTTCAGACTCGCCGCGAGACTGGCGATGTTCCTGGCGAACCTGGATTTCGTCTTGCAGAACCCCTGGTTCCGCGCGTAGGCCTCGGCGATCGGATCCGGCTCGCTCGAAACGGCGCCGGCGATTCGCAGGCCCAATTCCTTTTCGAATTCCCCGGCCGCGGACCATCGAACCACCCGGTTCAGGACAATCGAGACCTTGCCCGCCTCCACTCCCTGCGCAGTCAGTTCCGCCAGCCGCCGCCTGGTGGTGGCCAGGCCGACCGCATCCGGAGTGGTGACCAGGCAGAGTCTGTCGACCTCTCGGAGGATCGCTCTCTCCGGAGGCGCATCCAGCCTCCGCAGGTTCACCATCACGTTGTCGTAGGCCGATCTGCCCAGCCCGATCAGCCGCCGGAAGGCCCATCGGTTTCGCTGCGTCAGGGCCATGGTCCTCATCCCGGAAAGAATGTCCAGTCCGTGCAGACTGCACAAGTGCTGCCGCCAGGAATAGGGCGTGAGAGTCAGCCCGAATTGCGGCGCTTCGCATTCCCCGCCGCGGGCGCTCCCCAGGACGTCGATCGCTCCGGTGGTCTCGTCCATGTCGATGAACAGGGCCTTCCGCCCGTGTCCGTTCACCAGAGTGTAAGCGGTATTCAACCCCACGGTCGTCGCGCCGCTCCCGGCCCTGGAAGACAGAAACGCGAAGAGCGCTCCGCGCTGCCCCCGCGACCCGGTGTCCATGGACGCGATCAGCGCCTTTTCGAGGACCTCCGGCGGGAATGGCGGCGATAAGGGCGCGGGCAGCCCGAGAGAGGCTGCCAGCGCGGCCGCCCCGTCGTGGTACCGCCGGCTGAAGGTAACCACGCCCATCCCGATGGAACGCGCGGAAACCCTCTCCAGATAGGTCTCGAGATTCTCGTCGCACTCGCCGGTTTCCGGCAGTTCCAGAAACAGAACTTCGGGATCGTAGCCGGCGAAGGACCGGTCGACTTCATACGAGCTGGCGGATTCCAGCGTCTTGCAGATCCAGACGTCGCCCAATTCTCCGCAAGCCTCGATCACGCTGTTCATCAGCGGGCGTGTCCATCCAATCATGATTCCCGACAGCATGTTACCGTTCCCCCCTTTTGTCTTCGCGCGGCCCGGCCGGCTCGATGTCCCGGCCAACGAATTTTCGGCGATCCGGCGTCGAATCCTCGCCGGTTTCCGATTCCTTCCGTCCGGCTGGATCCGTTCCCGTTCCTCGCCAACTCGCTGCGTTTCATCGAATCCGTCTCTCTGCCGAGGCAGGCAACCCACTGGGCCCTGCCGTCGAACAACCGCGACGGTGAATGCACAGCAATCGGGTTTCCAATGCGGGGGACTACGCGCCGAACTCGATCCCTTGCGCCAGCGGCAGGTCGTGGGACCAGTTGATGGTCACCGTCTGCCGGCGCATGTAGGCTTTCCAGGCGTCCGAGCCGGCCTCCCGGCCGCCGCCGGTGTCCTTCTCGCCGCCGAAGGCGCCGCCGATCTCGGCGCCGCTGGTGCCGATGTTGATGTTGGCGATGCCGCAGTCGGAGCCGCGCGCGCTCAGGAAGGTCTCGGCCGAGATCAGGCTGGTGGTGAACATCGCCGACGATAGCCCCTGCGGCACGTTGTTGTGCCACTCGAGGGCCTCCTCCAGCGCGTCGAACTCCACCAGGTAAAGAATCGGCGCGAAGATCTCCTCCTTGAGGATCGGCATGTCGGGCGTGGCCCGCACCAGCGCCGGCTCGGCGAAACAGCCGCCCAGCGCGCGGCCGCCCGACAGCACCTCGCCGCCCTGCTGGCGCGCGCGTTCGAGGCCGTCCATCATCTCCCCGACTGCCTGCCGGTTCACCAGCGGCCCCATTACCGTCGCCGCCTCCAGCGGGTCGCCGATGCGCACCTGTTTGTAAGCCGCCATCAGCCGCGCGGTCATCTCCGCCGCGATGCCCTTTTGGAGGAACAGCCTGCGGATGGTGGTGCAGCGCTGGCCGGCCGTGCCCACCGCACCGAACACGACCGCGCGCGTGGCCAGGTCCAGGTTCGCGTCGTCCATCACGATGACGCCGTTGTTGCCGCCCAACTCGAGCAGCGTGCGGCCCAGGCGCAGGCCCACCACTTCGGCCACCCGGTAGCCCATGGCGCACGAACCCGTCGCGCTGATAAGAGGCAGGCGCTTGTCGGCCAGCATGCGCTCGCCCACCACCGAGCCGCGCCCGATCGCCAGCCCGAAGACCCCCTTCCAGTTGTGGCGCTCCAGCACGCGGTTGACGATCTTCTGCACGGCGATGGCCGTGAGCGGCGTCTCCGACGACGGCTTCCACAGCACGCAGTCGCCGCACACGGCGGCGATCATGGCGTTCCACGACCACACCGCCACCGGGAAGTTGAACGCCGAGATCACGCCCGCCACGCCTAGCGGGTGCCACTGCTCGTACAGGCGGTGCCCGGGCCGCTCGCTGTGCGTGGTCAGCCCGTACAACTGGCGCGACAGGCCCACGGCGAAGTCGGCCATGTCGATCATCTCCTGCACTTCGCCGCGCCCTTCGGCCAGGATCTTGCCCATCTCGAGCGAAACCAGCGCGCCCAAATCGTCCTTGGCGCGCCGCAGCTCGTCGCCGATCTCGCGCACGATCAGCCCGCGCCTCGGCGCCGGCAACAGGCGCCATTTGCGGAACACCCGGGCCAGGCGCCAGGCGACCTCGTCGTAGTCCTCCTCGGCCGCCATGCGCACGCGCGCCAGCACGCTGCCGTCGCTTGGATTGATGGACTCGAGTTCACCCCCGGCCGGGTTCTCAATCCAATCGCCCGCGCAGGCGCCTGAGTTCAGCGGCTCGATGCCCAGCCGCGCAAAAACCCCTGAAACCGGCATGTCAGCGCCTCCTATGGTTTCACGAACCGGTCAAACCAGTTAATCATCTCCCACAGCGTGTGCTCCACCGACTCGCGCGCCGCGTAGCCGTGCGATTCGTGCGGCAGTATCACCAGGCGCACCGTGCCGCCGTTGCCCCGCACCGCCTGGTACATGCGCTCGGACTGGATGGGGAACGTGCCCGGGTTGTTGTCCGCCTCGCCGTGCGTCAGCAGCAGCGGCGCCTTGATCTTGTCGGCGTGCATGAATGGAGACATCTTCAGATAAGTGTCCGGCGCTTCCCACAGCGTGCGGCGCTCGCTCTGGAAGCCGAACGGCGTCAGCGTGCGGTTGTGCGCCCCCGAGCGCGCGATGCCGGCGCGAAACAGGTTGCAGTGCGCCAGCAGGTTGGCGGTCATGAACGAGCCGTAGCTGTGGCCCCCCACGCCCACGCGCTTGGGATCGGTCACGCCCATTGCGGCGGCCTTGTCGATGGCCGCCTGCGCGTTCATGACAATCTGCTCGACGTAGGTGTTGTTGACCGTCTCCGAATCGCCCACCACCGGCATGGCGGCGTTATCCAGCACCGCGTAACCGGCCAGCGCGAAGAACAGGTGCGACATGCCGGAAATCACGGTGAACCGCTGCGTCGAGCCGGAGACCTGCCCGGCCGTGTCGGCGTCGTTGAACTCGTACGGGTAGGCCCACACCAGGGTGGGCAGCCGCGTGCCTTCTTTGTAATCCGGCGGCAGGTAAAGCGTGAAGGAGAGGTTCACGCCGTCGGCGCGCTTGTACGTCACAAGCTGCTTCCGGATGGTGCGCAACCGCGGCGCCGGGTCCTGGAAATGAGTGAGCGCCTGGGCGTCGCCCGCGCGCAGGTACAGGTTGGGCGGTTCGGTGGGACTCTGTTTGACCGTCAGCAGGCGCGTGCCGGCGTCGTCCAGAATCGCCTCCAGCGTTTCATAGGCGTCGGCCGCCGAGCGGAACAGCCGCTCGGATTTGCCTGTCTTGAGGTCGTACCGGTCCAGGAACGGCCGGTCTCCCTGGGGCGTCGAGCCTTGGCTGTTGTAGAGAAAGATCGCGTCGCCCTGCTGCCGGATGGCGCGCCGGCCGTTGGGCAGAGTCTTCTGCACCGGCAAGCCGGGGGCGTTGTAGCGGTCCTGCGACGAGCGGCTCCACAACTGCCGCGGCGCTTCGCCCGGGCTGCGCAGGTTGAGCAGGAAGGTGCGGCTCCAGCGGCGGCTGCGCTCGTAGTCGCGCACCAGCGCGAAATCGCCGCGCTCGCTCCACTCGATGCCCATCGAGCGCTGTTCGAGCTTGAGCATCTCCCGCGGCCGGCCCTGGAAGAGGGAGGCGATGCTCATGATCTGGTCGCGATGCGGGACTTTGCGGCGCGGATCGCCGCCGTCCAGCGCCTCGATCCAGACCAGCGTGGCGGGCTGGTCGGGCCGCCACTCGACGCGCCGCGGGCCGGTGGAGACGCCCTCGATGGGCACGCGATCGGACAGCGGCAGGCTGGCCAGCTTGTGAACGATCTTGCCGGCCGTGTCCCAGACTTCGATCTCGCGCGGAAACGAGGACGAGGCGTGCAGGTAGGAGTACGGCCGGTGAATACGCTCGACCAGAATGTGCTGGCCGTCGGGCGCGGGCTCGGTCGACAGAAACACGGCCGGTTTGCCCACCGGCGTCGCCTTGCCCGTGGCCGCGTCGACCAGCGCCAGTTGGGCGGTGGCGTAGTAATCGAACAGGTCCTCGTCGTAGGGGCTGGAGAGCATGTCTTGCAGCGTGCGCACCGGGCCCGCCTGGCCGGCGCTTTCCTGGATCTTCGGCCCCTTGGGCGCCAGCGGCGCCGCAGGCGGCTTGCCGCGCCCGGTGGGGATCAACTGCACCAGCAGGGTGCGGCTGTCGGGCATCCACTGCACCGGCTCGCCGTGAGCGGCATTCAGCGCCAGCCCTGCGATTTTGCGCGCCTTGGCCGTGACCGTGTCGGCCAGCCACAGCTCGACCGCTGTGGCCGTCGAGTTGGTGAAGGCAACCTGCCGCCCGTCCGGGCTCCAGCGCGGCGTTGAAAGTCGCGCGCCGGCCGGCAGCGCCAGCTTCGTTTCCGGCCCGCCCGTGGTCTTCATCAGCGCGATGCCGACGAAGCTGCGCGGCGGCATGTGCTCGCCGTTGTTGGCCGGGTTGATGCGGTGACCGGCCAGGCGCAGCACCGGCTGGGCCAGGTCGGCGATGGGCGGGTAGCGGAACGCGCGCAACACCAGCAGGTGCGTCCCCGACGGGCTTACCGAGTAGTCCGGCGGCAAGGGGGCGTTCAGAACGTCCAGCAGCGCTTGCGGCGGTTTCTGGTAGGCCAGGTCGGCCGCGCTCACGGTGAGGGCGGCGAGGAGAAGCGTCAAGACGAGTCTGCGAGTGAGCATGCGTCTGTCATTGTACGCCAGCCTATGGGAGAATCGACGTCGAGCCAGCCGTGAACCAACCAGCGGACCAGTACAAAGCGCGCGTCGAGAGCCTGTTGGCGGACGAGCGGGAACTGGAGCGCCTGTGCGGCGCGCCGGGCGCGTGTCGCGACGCGCTCAAGGACCTCTACCAGGCCACCTTCCCCCGCCGCGAGCGCCACGCCCTGGGCGAGTACTACACGCCGGACTGGCTCGCCGAGCACGTGCTTGACGAACTCGGTTACACCGACCAGCGCGTGCTCGACCCCGCCTGCGGCTCCGGCACTTTTTTGGTCGCCGCCATCAACCGCGTCCGCCGTGCGCATAGCCACCTGTCGCCAGGCGAGCTACTAGACCGGATACTGACCACCGTAGCGGGCTTCGACGTGCATCCCCTGGCGGTCTTTACCGCGCGCGCCAACTACCGCATCGCCATTCGCGACCTGCTGCCGAGCGAGGGCGCGCCGC
>JACQZT010000239.1 GCA_016213755.1 Acidobacteriota bacterium
CCCGCGTCGGTGGTCGCGTGCGGCCGCCACAGGTCCGCCGCCGCGCGCGCCACCGGGATCAGGCGCGTCCAACGGCCGTCCTTGTCACGCCGAAAGTTCAACTCCTCTTGCCGGTCGTGGTAGCTCAGCCAGGTGGTCCACAGCGTGCCGTCCGGGCCCGCGCTAATGGATGGAAAATCGTGCTGCCGCAGTTCGGTCCCCGACAAATCCGTGGCCGGCGGAATGCGGCGCACCTCGACGCGCCCGCCCGCACATCGCTCGATCCCGCCGAAGGCCATGCTCATGGGCCTCACCGCGCAGCGGCCCGCGGGCGTCTCCAGGGTAAGCTGCGTCGCCGCGCTGCCCGCGCCGCGAATCAGCAGCCCCTTCGGAACCAGTTGCGGCTCCATCTGCGGCAGGTTCTTCCAGCCCGGCGACGCGCCGAACTTCACCCGCTCGACCTTGGTCCTTGCGCGCCAGCCGCCCTCGGGCAACACCCGGTCGGGCGGCTCGAAGCGGTAGCCGCTCACCTCGAACACCTCGCCGCTCGTAACCGCCAGGCGTCCGTCCCACGCCGCCGGCTCGCGGTCGCCCGCGCCGAACAGCACCAGCACCTGCCACAGGTTCTCTTCCCGCGTCCCCCCCGGCTCCGCAGTGAAATTCGCCAGGTAGGTCTCGTCCCGCGTCATCCGCTGGGCGCCCTGCTGCCCGAAAAAGATCAGCGCTCCCAGCGCGAACAGCGCCGCCAGCGTCAGGATGTTTCGTCTCTGGTTCACGTCGGCCTCGTCTCCAGAGAGCATACTGCATTGACTGCACCCGCGCCGTGCTATAGCATCGAACCCATGACCCGCCGCACTGCACTGGCCGCCACGGCCGCCTCGCTGGCGCGCGCCGCCGGGCGCCTGCCGGCCAATAAGAACCTCCGCTGGGCCCTGGGAGCCAACCTGTGGAACTCCTTTCCCCGCGTGCCCTTCACCGACATCCTGGATATCATGCGCGACACCGGCTTCATCGGAATCCGCGTCACCCAGTTCCCGCAAATCCTAAAAACATACAGCATCACCGCCGCCGAAATGGAAAAGGAGGTGTCCCGGCGCGGTCTGCACGTCATCACCATCTCCTTCAGCCCGCCGGCGCACGACCCCGCCCGCCGCGCCGAAGTGCTTTCCAGCGCCAAGACTGCCATGAACTTCCTCAAAGGCTTCGGAGCCAGGCACCTGGTGGTATTTTCTCCCCGGCGCCTATCGCCGCCCTCCGAAGCGGCTTTCCGCACCATGTGCGAGTGCTACAACCAACTGGGCGAGGTCGCGGGCGAGATGGGCTTCCGCGCGGGAATGCACAATCACCTTGGCCAGATGGTCCAGGACTCGGCCGAAATCGATCGCTGCATGGAAGGGACCGACCCGAAACTGTTCTGGTATTCCCCCGACACCGCGCACCTGCACCTGGCCGGAGTGGACGTGGCCGCGAACATCGAGAAGTACAAGCGCCGCCTTATGCTGCTGGACTACAAGGACGCGCGCAAAGTGGGCCCCGGCCTGCTTGAGAACATCTTCGACCTGGGCGACGGCGACATCGACTTCCCCGCCTGCCATCGCGTTCTCAAGTCCATCGCCTTTAAGGGCTGGCTGTGCGTCGATCTGGACACCGCGCGTAAGGGCCCCCGCATCAGCTACGAGCGCTGCGGAGCCTACGTGGTGAAGACCCTGGAGCCTGTTTATGTCTGAGCTGTCGCGCCGCCATTTCCTCGCCGCCGCGGCTCTGCCCGCGCCGTCCCCCGGCTATCGCATCCTCGACCCCCACGTGCACGTGTGGAAGAAGGACCCGCGCTATCCCTGGGCCAAGGAGACCGTCAAACCGCCCGAGCAGGACGCCACTCCCGAAATGCTCCTCGATCTCATGCGGGCCAACGGCGTCGCCAAAACCGTCATCATCCAGGTGATCCACTACCGTTACGACAACAGCTACCTGGCGGACGTGCTCAAACGCTACCCCCAGTACTTCCACGGCGTCTGCCGCGTCGACCCGCTGGACGCCGCCGCGCCCGATCACCTCTCCCGCCTGGTCCGCGAGCAGGGGTTTCGCGGCGTGCGCCTCAGCCCTGCCGGCAACCCATCGGGCGACTGGATCCGCGGCCCGCTCATGCCGCCGCTGTGGAAGCGCTGCCAGGATCTCAAAGTCCCCATGACCCTCCTGGCCCCCGTCACGCGCATGCCCGACGCCGCCGCTCTCATCGAGAAGTTCCCCGACCTCACCGTGGTCGTCGATCACATGGCCGATTGCCCCGTCGACCAGCCGCAAGAACTCGGCAAGCTCATCGCCCTGGCGCGCTACCCCAAGGTCTTCGTCAAGATCTCGCACACCTGGTCGCTCTCCCGCCAGCCGTATCCGTACCTGGATGCGCAGGAACACGTGAGGCGGCTCTACGCCGCCTTCGGGCCGCGGCGGTTGATGTGGGCCACCGACTGGCCCATCGTCGAGCAGCGCGCCAGTTACGCCCAGGCCCTGCGCGTGGTCCGCGACGACATGCCGTTCCTGAATGCCGAAGACAAGAGCTGGATCCTCAGCCAGACCATCGAACGGGTGTGGCCGTTCCCGGAGTAGATATGGACAGACGATCCTTTTTGAGCCGCTCGGCGCTCGCGGGCGCCCTCCCCGCCGCCAGTCCGCGGGAGCAAAGCCTGGTCGAGGCTTTCGACGCCATGGAGATCGTGGACTCGCACGAGCACCTGCTCCCCGAAGAGGCGCGCGTCGCCCAACACACCGACTTTTTCACTCTGGCCGGCCACTATGCCATGAACGACGTCACCTCGGCCGGCCTCCCGGCCGAATCGCTGGCCCGGATCAACTCTCCCGAGACCCCGCTCGCCGAGCGCTGGCGGCTCTTCGAGCCTTACTGGAACCACGCCCGCTTCACGGGCTACGGCCAGGCGCTGCGCACGGCCATCCAGGACATCTACGACTTCCCGGTAATCTCCGGCCAAACTCTGCCGGCCATTAACGCCGCCATCCAGGCGCGCAACAAGCCGGGGCTGTACCGCTACGTGATGAAGGAGCGCGCCAAAATCCGTTTCGCGGTGGTCGACGACAACTACAACGCCGCCCCGGCCAAACTGGACCCCGAGTTCTTCCGCGTGGCGCGCAAGTTCGACCGCTTCATCGCGCCGGGCGGCGCCAGTGGCGTCCGCGCGGCCGAAAAGCTCACCGACGTCTCGATCGTCTCGCTGTCGGGCCTCAAACAGGCCGCCGAAAAGAGTTTTCAGCAAAGCCTCGAGGTGGGCATGGTGGCGGTGAAAAGCACCCTGGCCTACTCGCGCGAGCTGCGCTACCACGAGGTCTCCGAGGCCGACGCCTCGCGCGACTTCGACGCCCTCCTGCGCGGCGAGCGAAAAGCCCCCGCCGGTTTCCGCGCTTTCACCGACCGCCCCTTCCGCCAGCTCGAAGACCACATGTTCCACCACGTCATGAAGCTGGCCGAAGCGCACGGGCTGCCGGTCCAGATCCACACCGGCCTCACCGCCGGCAACGGCGGCTGGCTCACCAACTCCAATCCCACCCACCTCACCAACCTCTTCTACCTGTTCCCCAAGGTGCGCTTCGACCTGTTCCACATCGGCTACCCTTACCAGGGCGAGCTTTCCGTGCTGGGCAAGCTCTTCCCCAACGTGTTCGTGGATTTCTGCTGGGTGCACGTCATCTCGCCGGCCGTGGCCTGCCGCACCCTGCACGACTACCTGGAGACCATCCCGGTTAACAAGATCTTCGCCTTCGGAGGCGACTACCGCTTTCCGGAGCTCACCTACGCGCACGCCAAAATGGCCCGCCGCAACGTGGCCCGCGTGCTGGCCGAAAAAGTACAGGAGGGCTTCTGCACCGAAAAAGAAGCGCTCGAAATCGGAGCCCTGCTCCTGCGCGACAACGCCGGGCGCTTCTTCGAGGCCCGGTGACCCAGGCACTGCTATCCTGAAAACGTATGCTGATTACCAGACGAGATGTTGGAAAACTTGCGCTGGCCGCCGGAACGGCGGCCCGATTGATGGCCGCCAAGCCAAACTCGAAATTCGGCGGAGTTCAGATCGGTGCTATCACCTACAGCTTCCGCGCGCTGCCCAGCGGCGCCGGCGATGTCCTCAAGTACTGTGTCGATTGCGGCATCAGCGGCATCGAACTGATGAGCAACACCGCGGAGAGCTACGCCGGCGCGCCCCCGGCACAGCCGAAGGCAGCCGAGGAGAGAAAGAATTGGCGCCTCTCCGTGTCCATGGACAAGTACAAGGCCTTCCGCAAGATGTACGAGAGCGCGGGAGTGAAGATCTACGCCTTCAAGCTGCCGCCGACCCTGGCCATGTCGGACCAGGAATACGACTACATCTGGAACGTGGGCGAAACGCTGGGCGCCAACCACATCACCATGGAACTGCCCACCGATGACAAACTGCTCCAGCGGGTGGCCGATTACGCCGCGAAGCGCAAACTCAGGATCGCCTTCCACACCCACGGCCAGGGCGGCTCCTCCGGCTTCGACAAAGTCCTGGCGGCATCCAAGTACACCGCGCTCAACTTCGATGTGGGCCACTACTACGGCGTCAACGGAGAGTCCCCGGCTCCATTGGTCGAGAAGTACCACGACCGGATCGCCAGTCTGCACTTGAAGGACCGCAAGGGCCCCTCGAGTTCCGCCGATAAGACCGGCGCGCGCGCCGGCGGCCCCAACATGCCCTGGGGCCAGGGCGAAACGCCCCTCAAAGAGATCTTGCAGTTGATGAAGAAGCGAAAGTACAAGTTCCCGGCCAGCATCGAGTATGAATACAACACGCCGGAAGGCTCCGATGTGCTGGCCGAAATGAAGAAGTGCGTGGAGTACTGCAAGCAAGCGCTCGCATAGCCGCGCACTTCCTCGCGGGAAGTTCCGGCCTACACCTTCTCCGGTACCGCGTACGGCGGACGCGGCGGGCGCGTTAACATGCGGTTAGCCTCGGGGTTGCCGGGGAAGGTCTGGGTTCTTCGGATCGAAGGCCAGGAGCGTACCCAGGCGGTTGGTGATGCTGGCGATGTGCACCAGGCAGGCTGACGTCACGCCCACTTCCACGTCCGCGTTCAGGTCCTTCTGGTTGCGGCTGCGGCAGGCCTGGAGGAAGTTGCGGAAGTGGGGCTCTTCCCAGCCCGGCATCCGCTCGTCCATGACCTTCTCGCCCTTGTAGACCTGGAAGCTGCCGCCGGCCACGGCCATCCAGCCGTCGCCGCCGTAGAACAGGTCGCCGATCACGTTGCCGCCCTGCCGGTCGGCGGCCAGGCCGCCTTCGTTGCCGGTCAGGATGCCGCGCACTTCGAACATGATCTCCCGGTCGCCGTAGTTGAAGGTGGCGATCTGCGTGTTGGGCGTCTCCTGGTCGTCCTCGTAGACGTACTTGCCGCCCGTGGAAACCACTGAGGTCGGCAGGCCCGGGTCGGCCAGGCCCCAGCGGGCGATGTCCATCTCGTGGATGCCCTGGTTGCCGATGTCGCCGTTGCCGGTGTCCCAGAACCAGTGCCAGTTGTACTTGAAGCGCAGCG
>JACQZT010000238.1 GCA_016213755.1 Acidobacteriota bacterium
TCCTCTTCGTTGCCCAGCATGACATCGACGTAGCGGGCGATCTCGCGGTTCACCTCGCGCGCCTTCTCCTCGCCGCCGATGCCCTTCCACAGCGAGGGACGGTAGTTGAGATCGTAAGAAATGACCACGCCGTGCTTCTTGGCCGCCTGCATGGCCTCCACCGCCACCAGCGGCGTGCTTTCCGACAGCGCGCAGAAGATGCCCCCGGTGTGCAGCCAGCGCGCGCCCTCGCGACCGAAGATTCCGTCCCAGTCGATCTGGCCGGGCTTCAACTGCGAAGCCGCCGTGTGGCCGCGGTCCGAGCAGCCCAGCGCCGCGCGCACGCCGAAGCCGCGCTCTGTGAAGTTCAGCCCGTTGCGCACCGAGCGGCCCACGCCGTCGAACTTCACCCACTGGACGTGCGACTGGTCCACGCCGCCCTGGTAGATCAGGTCCTGGATCAGGCGCCCCACCGGGTTGTCCGCGAACGCGGTCACTACCGCGGTGCGCATTCCGAAGCAGCGCTTCAGGCCGCGCGCCACGTTGTACTCGCCACCGCCCTCCCACGCCCGGAACGACCGCGTGGTCCAGATGCGCGCGTCGCCCGGATCCAGGCGCAGCATCACCTCGCCCAGACTCACCAAGTCCCACTTCGTCTCTTCGGCTTTTCTAATGTTCAGCATGTTATCTGCCCATCCAGCCGCCATCCACCGTGAGGATGGTTCCGGTGACGTAATCGGAGGCGGGCGAGGCCAGATACACCACCGCGCCCATGAAATCCTCGGGGTTGCCCCAGCGGCCGGCCGGGATGCGGGCCAAAATCGCGGGGTTGCGCACCGGATCGGCGCGCAGCGCCGTGGTGTTGTCGGTGGCGATGTAGCCCGGCGCGATGGCATTCACCTGCACGCCGCGAGCCGCCCACTCGTTGGCCAGCGCCTTGGTCAGTTGTCCGATGGCGCCCTTGCTGGCCGCGTAGCCGGGCACGGTGATGCCGCCCTGGAAGGTGAGCAGCGAGGCAGTGAAAACGATCTTGCCCGCACCGCGCTCGACCATGCCCTTGCCGATCTCGCGGCTGACCAGCCACTGCGCGTTGAGATTGGTTTCGATCACCTCGTCCCAGTACTCGTCCGGGTGCTCGACGGCGGGCTTGCGCAGGATGATGCCGGCGTTGTTCACCAGGATGTCGACGACCGGAACCTCGGCCAGCACCCGCGCCAGAAATGCGCGCACCGCGGCGCGGTCCTTGAAGTCGCAAGCATAGCCTCGGAACTTCCGGCCGCGCGCCAGGACTTCTTTCTCGATCTCGCTGCCAGCCGCTTCCAGCGTCCGGCTGACGCCCACGATGTCGGCGCCCGCCTCGGCCAGCGCGATGGCCATGGCCTTGCCAATGCCGCGCCGGCAGCCGGTCACCAGGGCGGTCTTGCCGTCCAGTCGAAACAGATCCAGAACGCTCATTCCAAGTCTCCTTCCGCGCACCGCACCAGGATTTTCATGACTTCGCCGCCGCGCTCCATGTCGCGCAGGGCCGCGCCGAGTTCTCCCAAGTCGCACACCCGCGTGATCAGGCGCTCCAGCGGCATGCCGCGCGCCGCGGCCAGGCGGATGGCGGCCTCGAAATCCTCCGCCTCGTACACTCGCGCGCCGATGAGTTTCAGCTCCCGCCAGAAGAAGCGGAACAGGTCCACCGGCGTGGGCTGGCTGAAGATCGCGACCATTACCATGCGCCCCCGCGTGCGCGGCAGTTTGGTCATTAGTTCCGCCCCGGCGGCCGACCCGGTGACTTCGAAAACCACGTCCGCGCCGGCCTCATTGGTTTCCTGGTTCACCAGCGCCACCAGGTCCGTCTCGGATGGATTCACCGTGCGCAGTCCCAGCTCCGCGGCCAGCGCCAGGCGAAACGGGTTCACCTCGCTCAGCAGCACCCGCGCGCCGGCCTGCCGCGCCACCATCGCCACCAGCGCGCCGATGGGTCCGCCGCCCTGCACCACCACGTATTCGCCGGCCTTCACTTCGCCCAGGCGCACGTCGTGGCAGGCCACCGCCAGCGGCTCGATCAGCGCCGCCTCGCGCAGCGAGAGCGCCGCCGGCAACCGGTGCAGCGTGCGCGCGGGCACGGTCCAAAGTTCCTGGAAAGCGCCCGGCGAGTCGATGCCGATGAACTTCAGCCGCTGGCAGATGTGGCTGTGGCCGGCCCGGCAGGCCGGACACTCGCCGCAGTGGTCCAGCGGGCGGACCGTGACCCGGTCCCCCGGCGCCCAGCCCGCGGTCTCCGGACCGGCGGCGGCCACCACGCCCGACATCTCGTGGCCGATCACCTGCGGCTGCTTCACGCGGTGATCCATCTTGCCGTGGAAGATGTGCAGGTCGGTTCCGCAGATTCCGCAGTGGGAAACGCGGATCTGCACCTGGCCGGGACCCGGCGCGAGGGGCGCGCCCTGGCCCAGCGTTATACTCTCGTGTCCTTCGTAGAATGCCGCTCGCATGGTCGTTTACACCACGACCAGCATATCCGAAACTCCGCGATGGCGGGCGGCCGCCCGCGCGGGCTAGTTCGCCAGCACAATGCGATAACGCGCCTGGTTCGCTTTCAGGCGCGCCAGCGCCTCGTTCACCCGCGCCATGGGAAACCGCTCGGTGACCGGCAGAACACCGTTGCGGGCCGAAAACTCGAGCATTTCGCGGATCAGCGAAGGAGATCCCACCGGACTGCCGAACACCGACTTCCGGCCTACAATCAGCGGGAACGCCGGCAAGCGCAGCTCGCTCGCCGGCACGCCGACGACGCACAACTTGCCCTTGGGCTTGAGCACGTTCAGGTACGCGGCCCAGTCGAGGTCCGCGGATACGGTCGAAATGACAAAGTCGCACGAGTTGGCGGCCTGCTCCAGCGCCCCTTCCTCCCGAGCGTTTATGAAACGGTTCGCGCCCAGCCGGCGGGCTTCCGCTTCCTTGTCCGGCGAGGTCGAAAATGCCGCCACCTCGCAACCGAAAGCGCGCGCATACTGCACGGCCAGATGACCGAGGCCGCCCACTCCGACGACGCCGACCCGCATGGCGGGATGCACCTCCTGCGCGAGCGGCGCGTAGACGGTGATCCCTCCGCACAGCAGCGGAGCGGCCGCCTCGGAATCCAGACCCTCGGGGATGGGGATCACAAACCGGCTGTCGGCTCGAATGGCGCTGGCGTAGCCTCCGTAGCCGTGCGTGCAGGTGCCCTTCCACGCCAGACAGACGTTCTCCTCGCCCCGGCGGCAGTATTGACATTCGCCGCAGGAACCCGATTCCCAGCCCAATCCTACGCGCTGGCCCTCCCGGAAGCTCTTGGCCAGAGAACCGGCTTCCGTCACGGTGCCGGCGATTTCGTGTCCGGGCACCATGGGATATTGCGTGAAACCCCAGTCGTTGTTCCAGAGATGGATATCGGTATGGCACATTCCGCAGTGAGAAATCGAGATCTCGACCTGAGTTGGCTCCAAGTTCGGCGGAGCCGGCTGGTACTCGAACGGCTCGAGTGGCGCGCCCGGCCCGGAAGCTGCATAAGCTTGAATCTTCACGGTTTCACCCTCTTTGTTGAGTCCGCAAGCCGGATCCATGCCTTGCGGCTGGCATCCATCGTAAACTCGTTCAGAGCTGGTTTCCAGTGGTTTGTGTACCGCATCCGCACGGTCGGAGGCCGGTCCCACCGGGCATTCCCGCGTGGGCGGGTTCGTCCCACGGAAGGAAGGACGATTGAGCCGCGAATGAACGCGAATCGAATTGAATCATTCGCGTTCATTCGCAGCCAATAAGAGTCTATTCGCCGTCGAACAACCGCCGGGTGGCGGCTCGCTTACGGAGGATCCTACGGCCCGGTCTGGCCACGTCCGCCGCCGTTGGCGAGCTTTTGAAAGGTCCATCATGAACCAGACGGGCCACCGACCAGCCGCCATGGTCCGCCGCCACATCAGGGACGGTTCCCTGTTGCGCGGTACGCCACCGCCATCGTGATACATGAGACCGAGACTGGACTTCGCAATCACGTTCTCGCGCTCCGCCAAGGGCAGAAACTCCTTGGCGGCCTTGGCGTAATCACCGCATTCATAATTTTACTGTGTCATAAACAACAAAACCGTGCTAGAATGTTTCCGTGGCTGCGCAAAATCCGGCGCCAGCACCACAGGAGAAACGCCTCGCGGCCTATATGGACTGGCTGGCGCAAGCCGTGGGGCACGCGGATCGCAA
>JACQZT010000241.1 GCA_016213755.1 Acidobacteriota bacterium
CGCCAGGCGGACATCGAAGACGAATTCAGCCGCCTTTTGCGCGCCCAGGTGGTCATTGTCGGCAGCGTTCGGAAGCTCGCCGACTCTCAGCGCCACGCCGATGAGCGCATGAACGCCCTCATCGCGGTGGCTGGCGGCCTGGTCCGCCGCACTCCGCCCCACGCCCAAGCGTAGCTTCCACCAGCGACGGCATTTCGCGGGCCCGCGGAACCATGACGCAGTCGAAGCCGGCGGCGCGGGCGCTTTCCATGCCGGCCGGCGAGTCCTCGACCACCAGCGGTGTTCGGGCGCCCAGCAGCTCGGCGGCGCGCAGGTAGGGGTCCGGCGCGGGTTTCAGACGCGGCGTATCGTTGCCGAAGACCTCGGCGCCAAAGAAGCGGCGAATGCCCCCGGCCTCCAGGAGCGGCGCAACTTCGCCGCGGCCGCTCGATGTGACCACGGCCAGCTTGTAGCCGTGCAAAGATGCCAGGAAACCCGGCAGCCCCGGAACCCAGGGCTGGGATTCCAGGCTCCGGCGGCGGAACAGTTCTTTCTTGGCCGGGTGGTGTTCGAGCAGCGCGGCGCCCTCGACGGGAGGCTGGGCCAGCGGCGCCAGCTCGTGCAGCATGGCCCGGTCGGAAACGCCAATCCAGCGCCGGGCATACTCTTCCCAGGTAAGATCGATGCCATAGGGCGCCAGCACCTGCATCCAGCAGGCGTAGTGCAGCGGTTCGGTATCGATCAGAACGCCGTCGAAATCGAAAAGAATCGCGTCGTATGCGGGCATTCTCAGCGGCCAATCCGCAGCGACTGGAGCATTTGGTTGAAAGTGCCCTCCAGGCGCGAATACTCGGATTTGGGCGCCACCAGGACCAGGTAGAGCAGATCGCCGCCGCGGTCGACAGTCACCAGCAGGTCCACCTCTTCGCCCTGGAAAGGAGACGGCGAGGACAGAGTGGTCACCATCGCGGGACGGCGGTCCACCGACACACTGCGCGCCGCGCGGGCCACGCGCAGGCCCGAGTTGGATTGCGTCAGTTGCCGCACCAGGTCCTGGGTGTCGCGCTCCAGATCGGCGCTTCCAGTCCGCGGCGTATAGACGTTGAGGATGGCTCCGAAACCGACCGCGACATTGCCGTTCTGGCCTTGCACCAGGCCCTGGCGCGGCGCGATGGTCACGCTGGGCGACTGCGGGTCTTCGAACGTCTCCCAGTTGTCCGGATAGGAGAGCGTGAATCCCCTGCCCCGGTACTCGCGCACGCCGCCGGAGGGCTGCACGGCGGGCGGCGGCCCGCCGCCGGACTGCGCCTGTCCCTGAGCCTGTCCCTGCGCGGGGCGCGGCTTGGGGGGCTCGGGCAAACGGTTCACGATGGCTTTGACGCTCTGCAACTTCCCTGTGTCGGTGACGTACTTCTTTTGCGGCAGGTAGCGGACCTCTTCCTCGATCGCCGCCATGCGGTTGCCCGGATTGGGGTGGTCGGAAAAGAACTGCGCCACGCGGCCGCCGGAGCCGCCCTCGGCCTGGAGCTTCTCGAAGAAGCGGGCCAGCTCCAGCGGATTGTAGCCGGCGCCGGCCATGATGCGGGCGCCCACCAGGTCCGCGTCGGCCTCGGCCGCGCGCGAGTACTTGAGCAGCACCGAATTCGCTCCCAGACCGATGCCCAACTGGGCCAGTTGGCCCAGCATCCCGCGGCCGGCCAGCGAGCCCGCCAGCATGGCCGGAATCTGGATCAGGTTGGCCTTGGAGGCCTGGTTGGTTCCATGGCGCAGCGCGACGTGCGCGATCTCGTGCGCCATCACGCCGGCGATCTGCGCCTCGTTGTCGGCGGCGGCGATCAGCCCGCTGTGAATGAACATGGGTCCGCCGGGCAGCGCGAAGGCATTGATGGTCTTCTGGTTGACCACCTGGAAGCTGTAAGGGTAGTCGCCCGCCAGCGGCTGGCTGGTGAGTTTCTTTCCGATGGAGCCGATATAGGCGTCCACCTCCCGGTCGCGCACCACCTGCATCTGTTTCTCGATTTCAGCCTTGGCTTCGCGGCCCAGTTGCACGTCGTCCTGAGGCGAGAACAGATTGAACCCGGGTTTCGGCTCGCGCCGTTTGGCCGGCTGCTGGGCGCAGGCCGCGTGCCACGCGAGAAGTGCCAGGGCGATCAGCGTTGTCAGTCTTCGCACGGTGGGTTCCTCTCCCTACCAGTTTAAAACGGTTTCGGCGCGCGCCCTACGCTATAATACTCAACATGTTAACGCCCACCGAAAAGATCTGGCACAACGGCCGCTTCATCCCCTGGCAGGAGGCCAAGATCCATGTGCTTTCCCACGTCGTGAGCTACGGTTCGAGCGTCTTCGAGGGCATCCGCTGTTACGAGACTCCCTCGGGTCCCCGGATTTTCCGGCTGCGGGAGCACATCCGGCGCATGGAAGACTCGTCGAAGATCTACCGCATGCCGGTTCCGTTTTCGAGCCAGCAGCTTCGCGAAGCGATGATCGAACTGGTGCGTCTCAACGGCCTGAGTTCGTGCTACATCCGGCCCATCGTGCTGCGCGGATACGGCGAGATGGGCGTGCATTCGGGCCGCAACCCGGTGGAGGTGTACATCGCCTGCTGGGAATGGGGCAAGTACCTGGGCGAAGAGGCGCTGGCGGCGGGCGTCGACGTCTGCGTTTCGAGCTGGAACCGCATCGCGCCCAACACGCTGCCGGCGCTCGCCAAGGCCGGCGGCAACTACCTCAACTCGCAGCTCATGCGCATGGAGGCCAACCTCAACGGCTATGTGGAAGCCATCGCGCTGGACGAAGCCGGGTATGTGAGCGAGGGTTCGGGCGAGAACATTTTCGTGGTGCGCGACGGGAAGATTTTCACCCCGCCGCTGGGGGCCAGCGTCCTGCCCGGCATCACGCGCGACTCGATCCTGCAACTGGCCGCCGAAGCGGGTTTGCCGGTCATCGAGACCATCATCCCGCGCGAAATGCTCTACATCGCCGACGAAGTGTTCTTCACCGGCACGGCGGCGGAAGTCTCGCCCATCCGTTCGATCGACCGCATCACGGTGGGCGCGGGCTGCCGCGGCCCGATCACCGAGCGGCTGCAAAAGGAGTTCTTCGCCATCATCGACGGAAAGAAGCCGGATCGCTTCGGCTGGCTGACTCCGGTTGGGGCGTGAGAGGCTGGCTCGATCCGCAGGCGCGACCCAAACAGCGGCACCTCCCCCGAGATTCTCCGCTGGGGCCGCGCCCGTAGGGGATCAGTTGCTGTTGTAGCAGGAGCGGGCCGCGGGATGCCAGCGAAAAATGGACTGAAAAGGACGTTTTCAACAGAAATGATCCCGCGCAGGATGAACAGGTTGAGCGCGGGCGGATGTGGGAAAGCTGTGAAAAAATCGTGAACGCCATGAATTGTTTCGGCATTGACGCCCGCTCCGGCGCGGCAGTGCGAGTGGAGGGGGATGCGGTGATCGGCGCGGTGGAGCCGCTGATCTCCCCGCCGCCGGATCTTCCGCTGCTCGCGCCGGGTTTCATCGACCTGCAAGTGAACGGTTTCGCGGGCGCCGACTTCAACCAGCCCGCGACGCCGCACGAAGCCATCCAGGCCAGCCTGCGCGCGCTCTTCCGCACCGGCGTGACGCGCTTTTTGCCCACCATCATTACCGGCCCGCCCGGTGGCATGGCGGGAGCGTTGCGCAACCTGGCCGCCGCGCGCGAAGCGCTGCCCGACGGGCCCGCCATGGAGGGGTTTCACGTCGAAGGGCCGCACATCTCCGCCGAAGAGGGACCGCGTGGCGCGCACCCGGCGCAATGGGTCCGGCCTCCGGATGTCGAGGAGTATCGCCGCTGGCAGGAGGCCTCGCAAGGCCAAGTGCGAATGGTGACGCTGTCGCCGGAATGGCCCGGCGCGCCGGCCTACATCGAGGCGCTGGTGCGCGAGGGCGTGGTGGCCGCCATCGGACACACCAGCGCCACGGCGGCGCAGATCGAAGACGCGGTGCGCGCCGGCGCAACCATTTCGACACATCTCGGCAACGGCGCGCACGCCCTGATCCCGCGCCACCCGAATTACCTCTGGGAACAGCTTGCCAACGACCGTCTCGCGGCCAGCTTCATCGTCGACGGCATCCACCTGCCGGCCGCGTTCCTCAAGGTCGCGCTGCGCGCCAAGGGCATCGAACGCTCCGTTCTGATTACCGACGCGGTGACGCCCGCCGCCTGCCAGCCGGGGTTCTACCGCCTGGGCGAGATGGACGTGGAACTGCACGCCAACGGGAGCGTGACCTTGCGCGGTACGACGCGCCTGGCCGGCTCGGCGCTGAAGATGGATTGCGGCATTGAAAACCTGATGCGGCTCGCCGGGCTCTCGCTAGTCGAGGCCCTGGCTATGACCACCCGCAACCCGGCCCGCGTAGCGCGCATCTCGGGCCGTCAGCGCGGCCTGACCCCCGGTGATCGCGCCGACCTGGTGGCCTTTCGCTTCGACCCCGACACCAAAAGCATCCGGATCGAACGGACCTGGCTGGGCGGCAAGCTGGTGTATTCGAGTTTCGGGCTACGAAACCCCGAAACTACTGGCTGCGGCCCCGCGCCGTGATGGGCCAGACCGCCACGACGGCGTCGCCTTTCATCACCTGGATGAAGTCGTAGAGGTTCACGGTGGGGTCGCAGTGCGGGACGATGAATTCGACGCGGTCGCCGAGTTCCACGGGCACGGGGCCGCCGCCGGCGGCGGTCAGCTTGCCGTGTTCGTCGCCCGCCCAGGCGTAGCTGACGCCGGTCAGCCCTTTTGCTTCGGGAGGGAACGGCTTGTCGGTGGAGAACGCTTTGAAGCCGCCGTCGACGATGGCGTTATCCTTGGCCGGCTTACTGATGACGGTGGTCAGCACCGTCAAGGCATTCTGAAAATCGCGGTACACCGGACCGCCGGCCCCGCCGATGCGGTTGTAGTCCAGGTCCATGAACATGAAACTGCCGGGCTGGATTTCGGTGATGCCGTCGATCTCGCTGTCGATGTTGTAGGTTCCGGTGGAGCCGCCGGTGACCAGCGGGCAGGCGATGCCGCTCTTCTCGATGCGCTGGCGCGTTTCGACGGCGCGCGCCATGGCGGCGCGCGAGAAGCGCCTGCGTTCCTCGAAACCGATGACGTGGGAAGAGTTGCCGGAGTAGGATTGAAGACCGGCCAGCTTGAGGTTGGGCAACTTGACGATCAGGCGCGCCAGCTCGGCGGCGCGCTCGCCCGGTTCGATGCCGGTGCGGTTGCCCACCAGCAGGTCGATGGCCAGGTTCAGCTTCAGGCGCGCCGCGCCCGCGGCGTCGTTCAGATCGCGCGCGTTGGCGGCATCGTCCACCGAGAAGATGGTCTCCGGATGCCGCCGGGCCAGGCGCACAGCGCGCTCGATGCGCCAGCGCCCGACCATGGCCGAGGTCAGCAGCAAGCCCGTCACCCCGCCGCCGGCCAGGGCTTCGGCCTCGCTGATCTTGGCGGCGCAAGCCCCCACCGCGCCGGCCTCTATCAGGCGGCGGGCGATTTCGGGGCACTTGTGCGTCTTGGCGTGCGGCCTGAAAGCGCGGCCCTGTTTCTTCAGAAAGCCGGCCATGCGCTCCACGTTGGCGTTGAAAGCATCCAGATCGAGCAGCAGCGCGGGAGTGGGCAGTTCCGCGCGCGTCATCGCCTTGGCGGCCAGCGGGACTCCCGCGGCGGCGGTCAGAAACACTCGTCGGGTGGGCATGAAACAACTCCTTTCAGCGTTGCCGCGCCTGCTCCACGGCGCGCATCAAACGTAACATGTTTCCGCCGTAAATCTTGCGGATATCGGCGGGCTTGTACCCGTGCTCCAGCAGCGCGCGGGTGAGGTTGGGGAACTGGCCCGGGTCGTCCACGCCCTGTGGCGTGCAACTGATGCCGTCGAAGTCGGTACCGATGCCGACGTGATCTATCCCAGCCAGCTTCACCACGCGATCAATGTGCGCCACCACGTCCTGCACTGTGGCGCGGGGCATCTTTGTTCCGGCGGGCCGGCCGGGATTGATCCAGGCCGAAGCGTCGGCCGACTTCTGCGACAGGAATTCGCAGCCGAAGTTCATGTTCACCTGCCCGCCCCTGCGCGTGAGAGCCACGATCATCTCGTCCGTCAGGTTGCGCGGGATGTTGGATAGCGCCCGGCAGTTTGAGTGCGTCGCCAGCACCGGCGCGCGGCTCGTCTCCAGCACGTCCCAAAACGTTTTGTCCGAAACGTGAGATACGTCCACCATCATGCCCAGGCGGTTCATCTCGGTGACGATCTCGCGGCCCAGCGGCGTCAGCCCGTTGTGGTGTTTCACCTCCGGCCGGTCGAGGTCGCCCGACGAGTCGGCCCAGTTGTTGGTGTTGGCGTGGGTCAGCGTCATGTAGCGCGCGCCCAGGTCGTAGAAAGTCCGCAGCACGCGCACGCTGTCCTCGATGGCGTGGCCGCCTTCGACGCCCATCAGGGCCGCGATTTTGCGCCGCTTGTGCGCCTGCTCGATCTCCCGCGCGCTGGTGGCCAGCACGAAATCGCCCGAGTGCTTGTCGACGATGTCGCGTCGCACCGAGTCGAACACCTCCAGGGCGTGATGCGCCGCTCCGCCCTTGGTGGCATACTCGGGCGCGACGTAGACCGCGAAAAACACGGCGCCCACGCCGCCCTGCTTCAGGCGTGCGATGTCGGTATGGCCGCGCTCGTTGCGGGCGCCGATGTCCATGCCGCGCAGAGTCTTGATGGGGACGTCGTTGTGCGTGTCGATCAGCAGGGCGGAGCGATGGACCTTCGCCACCTCTTTGTCGCTCACCGCGAGAATCGGCACGGCCAGACACAGACCCAGGAAGACTGTCTTCATTATCTGTCAAGTTTATACAATCGGACCATGGTCGCGCTTCACATCCGTTGCGAACTCGAGGACAAGGACCGCATCCTGGCCGAGCTTTGGGAGCGCGGCACCGAGGGCGTCGTGGAAGAGGACCTCCCCGGGGGCGGCTGCCGCCTGCGAGCCTATTTCAACCAAACCTTCGACGCCGCGGAGTGGAACGGCGAATGGCGCGCGGAGGAAGAGCGCGACTGGGTGGCGGTGTCGCGGGAAGGCTGGGAGCCGCTCGAAGTGGGACGGCGCTTCTATCTCGTGCCGGCCTGGCGCGACGACCCGGCCCCCGCGGGCCGGCTGCGGCTGCCCATCGATTCGGGCCTGGCCTGCGGCACCGGCTATCACCAGGCCACTCAGCTCTGTCTGGAGGCGCTGGAACGCTGGCTGCGCCCCGGCGACACGCTGATCGACGTGGGCACTGGCTCCGGAATTCTCGCCGAGGCCGGGCTGCTGCTGGGCGCGGGCGCCGCCATCGGGTGCGACATCGAGCCGGACGCCGTGCTGTGGGCCCGGGAGCACACGCGCGCGCACCTGTTTGCCGGCAGCCTTCGCTCCGTGCGCGACGCGGCGGCCGACACGGTAGTGGCCAACATCAACCAAGCCGCGCTGGTGGCTCTGGCGGCGGACTTGCGCCGTGTGTGCAAGCCCGGCGGGCGGCTCATCCTCGGCGGCTTCCGCACTGAGGAGATGGCCGCCATCGTGCGAGCAATTCCCCTGCCCTGCCTGGACCTGCTGGAAATGCAGGGCTGGAACTGTCTGGTGTGCGGCGAGTGATACAATCCCCTTCATGCGCAGACGCACATTCTTCGCCCTGGCCGGCGCGCCGGCCGTGCTCCCTCATCTCGAAGCTCTTCAGAGCCGCCCCAGTGGCGCGCTGAAAATCGCCGCGGTCGAATTCTGGCGCCTGGAGGGACGCCGCGAGACGGTGGCGGGGGTCACCGGCCAGCACCAGGTGCAGCCGCTGCACGTGTACGAGGAGCTGCGGCCCAAGGTGTTCCACGAAGGGACGCCGGCGCCGCGCACGGTGAATGCCAGCGCGCTGTATCTCAAGATCAAGACCGACGCGGGGCTGGAGGGGATTTACGGCCCCATCGACAAGGAAGCTGCCATCGTGGTCGATCAGCAGTTGCGCGGCTTCCTGCTGGGCAAGGACCCGCTGGCGGTGGAAACGCTGTGGGACCAGATGCACCGCTCCAACCGCCACTCCCGCCGCGGGCATTTCATGATGGCCATCAGCGCGGTGGACAACGCGCTGTGGGACCTGCGCGGGCGCTACTTCAACGCCCCCGTGTACCGCCTGCTGGGCGGGCCGACGCGCCCGAGCGTGGAAGCCTACGCCAGTTGCCTGGGTTATTCCGTCGAGCCGGAGGCGGCGCGCAAGCACGCCCTCGAATACAAGAACCAGGGGTATCGGAATCAACAATGGTTCTGCGCCTCCGGCCCCAGCGACGGCGCCGCGGGACTGGCCAGGAACGTCGAACTGGTGCGGGTGCTGCGCGAGGCGGTGGGTCCGGAAACGGAGCTGATGTTCGACGCCTTCAACGGCTGGAACCTGGACTACGCCATCGCCTGGGCCAAGCAGGTGGACCAGTACCGGCCGCGCTGGATCGAAGAGGCCTTTCATCCGGAGAAGATCGAGAGCTTCGCCGCCCTGCGCCGCGCGACCTCGGTGCCGGTGGCCACCGGCGAACACCTGTACGGGCGCTGGGAAGTGCACGACTACCTGCGCGCCGGCGCCATCACGGTAGTGCAGGCCGACCCGGAATGGTGCGGCGGGGTAAGCGAACTGGTGAAGATCTGCGCGGTGTCCTCGCTCTTCGACGCGCAAGTGATCCCGCACGGCCACGCCTTGCACGCCCCGCTGCACGTGGTGGCCGCGCAATCGCCCATGACCTGCCCGTTGGTCGAATTCCTGCTCACCAAGATGACCAACAACTACTACTACTTCGAGAAGCGCCAGCCAACCCCGGTCAACGGCCGCCTCGCCCTCCCCGACCAGCCCGGCTTCGGCATCGAATTCGACCCCGCCAAAACCGAAACCGTAAAAAAGGGGACAGCCTGACCTACCCGGGTTCTTCCGCGGCGCGAAAACCCGGGCAGGTCAGGCTGTCCCCTTTTTGGTTTCGGTTGGGGAGAGGGTTTCCAGGAAGGTGACGATGGCGGAATGGTCCAGGTCGCCTTTGCCTTGGTTCATGAGGGCGATCAGGGCCTGCTGCACCAGGCTGGTGAAGGGCAGGCTCACTTTCAGCGAGTCGGCCGCCAGCAGCGCGTTGCGCAGGTCTTTCTGGTGCAGCCGGATGCGGAAGCCCGGCTTGAAGTTGCGCGCCACCACCATGGGCGCCTTGGCGTTCAGCACGTTGGATCCCGCCAGTCCGCCCTTGACGGCGTTGAACACCACCTCGGGATCCAGCCCCGCCTTGGTGGCCAGCACCAGCGCTTCGCCCATGGCCGCGATGTTGCAGGCGACCATGATCTGGTTGGCCAGCTTGGTGACGTTGCCCGCGCCCACCGGACCGGTGAGGGTCGCCGACGCGCCCATGTTCTTCAGCACCGGCACGGCCTTCTCGAACACCTCGGGCTTGCCGCCCACCATGATGGCCAGCGTGCCGGCGATGGCCCCCGGTTCGCCGCCCGAAACCGGCGCGTCGAGGAAGTCGACGCCCTTGGCCGCGCACGCCGCGCCCACTTTCTGCGCCACCAGCGGGCTGATGGAACTCATGTCGATGACCAGCGTGCCGGGCCTGGCGCCTTCCAGCACTCCGCCCGCGCCGAGGATCGCCTGATCCACTTCCGGACCGTCGGGCAGCATCGTAACGACGATCTCGCTGCGCGCCGCCACGTCGGCCGCCGAAGCGCCGCGCGCGGCGCCATCGGCCACCACGGCGTCCACCGATTCGGGCACGATGTCATAGACCACCAGGCGGTGCCCCGCCTTCATAAGGTTGCGGGCCATGGGCTTGCCCATGATGCCTAAACCGACAAAACCAAGATTGCAGGACATGCACTCATGCTACCTCAGGCCAGGCGTGTTTCGGATAGCGCCGCATCAACTCGCGCCGCACCTGGGGGTAAAGCCGTTCCCAAAACCCGGCCAGGTCGCTGGTGGTCTGCACCGGGCGCTGGTTGGGTGCCAGCAGGCGCACCACCACCGGCACCGCGCCGCGCCCCACGCGCGGCGTCTCGCGCATCCCGAAGAAGTCCTGCAACCGGGACGCGATCCAGGGCGGCTGGCCCGGCTCGTAATGCACCCGCACGCGCCGTCCGCCCGGCAAACGAACGAACGCCGGCGCCACGCGCTCCAACTCGGACGAGGACACCCGCTCTTCTAATCGCCGCAGCAGGCCGCCGTCGCGCGCCGCACTCTCCAGTTCGGCGAAACTTCGCAATCCGGCGCACAGCGAACGCAACGCCTCGCGCACCTCGTCCTGGCCCAGACACGCTATGGAGGAGTGCTCGGATGCAAACCGCACGCGGGAAAGGAACTCCTCGATCTGCTTGGGATCGGCGAAACGATGCAGCCCCGCCTCCAGCGCCCGCTCGGCCAGCAGCGCTGCGGCCGGCTTCGGATCCACGGCGCCGCTGCGGCTCTCGTCCAGGACCAGCGCATCGAACAGCAGCGCGCCCACCGATTCCACTCTCTCCGCCGCCCGGTTCCACTCGGCGCCCGCGCGCTCGGTGACGCGCTCGGGGAACAGGTCCAGAAGCCACTCGGGCTCGACCGCGCTGGCCAGGCGCACCAGCGGCAGGCGCTGATCGGAGCGTTCCTCGGCCTCCACTGCCACCAGGAATCGCGCGTCGCGCACGGTGCTCGATTCGGCCAGTTGAGCCGAGCCGCCGGAGGCCAGCAGCAGGTCGCCACCCTGCCGCCGGCGGGCCACGCGATCCGGAAACGCCGCCAGCACGGCGATGAGCAGAGCGTCGTCATTGCGCGCGCCCCGGCGCGCCGGCCGGGCGATGCGGCGGATCTGCTCGTACAAGCGCTTTTCTTCGCCGCGCCACTCGGCATCGAGCAGCGCCAGCAGATCCGAGCGGCCCGCGTGACGCCGTTCCTCGGGCAGCCGCGCCCCGGCGCTCAGCAGGGCCGCGACGGCGCAGCCATCGTCTCCCGCGCCGCGGGCGTCGGCTTCCACCAGCAGGCGGGCCAGGCGCGGATGCAGCGGGAGGCGCGCCATCTTGCGGCCCGTCCCGGTCAACTCCCCATGCGCGTCCAGCGCCCCCAGGCGTTCGAGCAGGTCTGCGGCGGCCGCCACCTGCGCCTCGGAGGGCGCTTCAAGCAGGTCCAGGTCCGCCCAGCGCCGGACGCCGAGCGAGCGCAGAGCGAGGGTGCTTTCCGCGAGCTCCGCGCGCAAAATCTCGGGCACGTCGCGCTCCGGACGCCGGGCGAAGTCGTCCTCCGAGTACAAGCGGATAACCCGCCCTGGACGAGTGCGCCCGGCGCGGCCGGCGCGCTGAGTGGCGCTGGCTTTGCTGACTCGCTTGATGGTCAGCATGGGCAGACCGGTCCAGGGCGAAGCCGAGGCCGAGCGCGCCAGCCCGCTGTCGATCACCGCCCTCACGCCCTCGATGGTGAGCGAACTCTCGGCCACGTTGGTCGAGAGGATCAGCCGCGGCCGGTCGGCCGGCTCCAGCACCCGGGCCTGTTCTTCCAGACTGAGGTCGCCATGCAGTGGAAATACCGGAAGCCCAAAACCTTCGCACGCCCGCTGGGCGCGCCGGATCTCGCGCGCGCCCGGCAGGAAGACCAGGATGTCGCCGGCCGGACCGCCGCGCGCCAATTCCATGACCGCATCGGCTACCTGCTGTTCCAGCGGCCGGGCCGAGTGCGGCGTGTAAGTTACCGTCAGATCGAAAAGGCGTCCCGTGGTTTCGAGCGCCGTGCACGGTTCCAGGTGCCGCGCCAGGGATGCGGCATCCATCGTCGCCGACATCGCCATCAGGCGCAGATCGCGGCGCGGTCCCTTCTGCAAACGCCGCAAGAGGCCCAGCGCCAGATCGGTGTCCAGATGCCGTTCGTGGAATTCGTCCAGCACCACAGCCGCCACGCCGGCCAGCCGCGGATCGTCCATCAGCTTGCGGACCAGCAGGCCCTCGGTGATGTAGAGCAGACGCGTGCGCGGGCCGGCCGCGGTCTCGAACCGCACCTGGTAGCCGGCGGTTTCGCCGATGCGCTCTCCGCGCAGGCTGGCGACCCGCTGGGCGGCCGCGCGCGCGGCGATGCGGCGCGGTTCCAGAACCAGGATCGTCCCGCGCAGAACCTCCAGCAGAGCGGGCGGCACGAGGGTGGTCTTCCCCGCCCCCGGCGGCGCCGTGAGGACCACGTTGCGCGCTCCGCGCACCAGTTCCGCAATCTGTCTCAGCGGAAGAATCTCGGTCACCGGCTCAGTCCCGCCTCGCGCAGGAACGTGTGGGCCGCCGATTCGACGGCCACGCGGCCGGAAGCGAGCCGGGAATTGGCTTGTTTCACGGTTTCCAGGGAGACTTTCCCGCCCAGTTCCGCCAGCGCCTTTTGCAGGCCCGGATGCTCCCGCTCGGCTTCGGCGCGCATCACGAAAGCCGCCTCGCAGGGCAACAGCGCGCCCGCCGGGTCGGGCAGCACGACCAGGTCTTTGCGTTCCCAGACCACATCCGCAACGGCGGCGGCGACCACTTCCGCTTTAAACTGGTCCAGTGCCTGCACGATTGCCAGCGGATCCATGACCACCGGCGCGCTGCTGAACGGAATGCGGTACTTCTGGCTGACCAGCGGCATTCCGTCCCGCCGGATCTCGAACTCGCGGGTCATCGCCACACGCCACCCGGGAACGCGCCGGGCCAGGTCGGCCATGGTCTTCACGCCGAACTGGTCCGCATCCGCCTTCCGGATCCCCACCACGAAGCGGTTGTCGAATCCCAGCGGAGGCGACCACAGCAGGTTGAAGCGGACCTCGTATTCGGCTCGCACACGCTCCCACATCGCGGCCGCGTTGGGAGTCACGCTGAACCGCAGCACCGTGGTCAGCGCGGCGCACGGGTGTTCCGGATAGAGGTCGATGTTGGAGCCGGTCAGGGCGGCGTGCGCGGTCTGCGTATCGCCCAGGTTCGGGCGGCGGTCGACCTTGACGCCCAGCCGGTTCTCCAGGTGCTGCGCCGCCACCTCCGCCAGGAAAGACTGCTCCACCGTGGACTTGCCGCCCACCGTCAGGGGACGCGCGGCCCGCTGGCAACCGAATACCACCCATAGGAGGCCAGCGGGGATCAGCAGCTTCGGTGCCAGCATTTGCGCGCAGTCTCCGACAACCAGCTTCTCACACCGGCAAGGGGATCCGACACCAGCGGCCCGGCAGCCGGGCGCGGCAGTCCGGGCAAGCGCCGCCGGCCGTCACGCGCTGTTCCAGGACCCGGAATCCCGACCGGCGAATCACCGTCGCGCCGCACCCCGGGCAAATCGTATCTTCCCCGCTGCCGACCTCTCCCGGCCGGTTGCCGCGGTACACAAAGCGCAGCCCTTCTCGCTGCCCGATCTCCGCCGCCCGATGCAGGTCGTCGGGGCGGGTGGCGCGCCCGCCGGTCATTTTGTAGTCGGGATGGAACGCCGTAACGTGCCACGGAATGTCGGGCGACACGGAAGCCAGGAACCCGGCCAGGCGCCCGAGTTCGTCCTCCGAATCGTTGAAATCCGGCACCAGAAGCGTCACCACTTCGATCCACAGCCCCATTCTGTGGATCCGCCGGATGCTGTCCAGAATGGGCGCCAGCCGCCCGCCCAACTCCCGGTACCGGCCGCGGTCGAAAGACTTCAGATCGACCTTGAACAGATCCAGCCACGGACGCAGGAATTCGAGAACCTCCGGCGTGGCGTTGCCGTTGGAAACCACGCCGGTCAGCAACCCCGCCCCGCGCGCCAAACGAAAGACCTCCACGGCCCACTCGACGCTGATGAGCGGCTCATTGTAGGTGCTCACCACGGCATCCGCGCCGGATGCGAGCGCTCTCTCAATCAGATCTTCGGGCGAAGCCTGCCGGACTCCTGTCCCGGCAGCCGGGTCCCGCAGCGCCTGCGAACTGAGCCAATTCTGGCAGTAGCCGCAATGCAGGTCGCAGCCCAGCATGCCGAAGCTGAACGCCAGCCCGCCCGGAAGCACATGGAAAAAGGGCTTCTTTTCGATCGGGTCGGCGTGATCCGCCGCGACATAACCATAGGGGGCGTACAGTCTGCCGTTGCGGTTGTAGCGGACCTTACAGATTCCCCGCTGGCCGTCGAAGATCGGACACCGGTGACCGCAGGCGAGGCAGCGCACCCGCCCGCCTTCCAAGGGCTCGCACAACTTCGAGGGGCGGACCCACTCATCGATGACGTTTTGCAGGGACGACATTCCCCTCCCCCCTGCTAACATTATGACGATCGCGGCTCGGCATCCGGTACCGAGCCGCGACCGTCAGGGAGCGGTCATTCCCCGATGGGCGCCTACAAAGATCCCGCCGCAACACCGCTGGTTGTTTCCGCCGCAACGGCTGCGGGAAGGTAGTTCCCGTTAAAGGAATCCAGCCACTTTTGCATTTCCTCCTGGCTCTTCAGGAGATCCTTGAGCGTGGTGGCCGTGAGCAGGTTTTCAATCATGTGCTGCACGGTATTCCAGAGACAACCCACCGAGCAGTCTTCCCGATGAACGCAGTTCTCCAATACTCCGGAGTGTCTTTGGCAAAAAGCGGGGCCGAAAATGTTTCCGCCGAGCAACTCGAGGACTTCACCCACCGTAATCCGCTCTGCCGGACGGGCAAGCGTGTAACCGCCCGCCTGGCCGCGGGCGCTGGTTACGAATCCTCCTATTCGCAGTAACCGCATCAGCTTCGCCACGTTGGGGATGGAAAGCCCTTCCGCGCCGCTGATTTCCGGGATGCTCAAGCTTTCACCAGGCTCGATGCGCGCCATGTGGAGCAGGCAACGGAGCCCATATTCCTCCTGAGCGCTCAATTTCATGTCCTTATTCTATACTCGGGAGAACCGGATTGAAAGGTATTTTTTTAGCTCGAGTTAGCTATTTTTTGCCTTACCGAGCCAGGGCCAGGGCGCACAACGGATCGCCCACCACGATGTTTTGCCAACTTAGAGCGGGAATGGCAAGATAATAGCTTTCCGCAAGGTTGCGGCCGGCAAGATAGGCCGGCAGCAACTCTTGCGGACGCGGCGTTAAACCGAGAAATGGCTCATAGACGTGTCCGGAAGCCCCGCTGGCGCCTTCCTGGATCAGGTCCGCGGTCAGCCCTTGCGGGGAACCGGCGAAGAACCGGTCCTTGTTCTGCCACGGGCCGGTGGTCCACTGCGCCGGAGGCCGCGCGAAAGTCCGCCCGTTGGTGGAGACGTATTCGGTGGCGATGGCCCCCGGCAGCCAGCCGAAGGCCAGGAATCGGTTCTTGCGGTGAGGATCGTTGGATCCCCAGGAGGCATAACCGATGACATCCTGGACGCGCTCCAGCACGCGCGGCGAGGCGTCCAGAATCACGCGATCCTTGGGCAGCCGGATGGCCGCATCGCGCAGCCAGGCGTTGCCCGGCGCTTCGTCGTCGGCGCTGAGATCCAGCACCACGCGGCCGCGATTGACGGCCTCCAGCGAGCGGTCGATCATGCGCTTGACATCCTCCACCGAGTAAGCCGCCAGCCGGGTCGCCAGGTACAGCGGAAAGCGAGGATGCGCGAAGGCCTCTTGCCGGTGGCCGAAGAACGGGTTTTCGATGGGTCCATCCCGGCTCACCCGTTTTCCGCGGAGCTCCTGGTACAGGGTCGTCAGCTCGGAGTCCACGCTGGCAGCGTCGCCGTTGCGGCCGCCCTGGCCGCGGATTTTGAGCGGCACGCCCAGGGTCGTAACCATGTACAGGATGCGCTCGCTCAGCCGGCGGGAGCGGAGAAACGCGCGCACCGGGGCGGCAATTTCCTTTTCATACTCCTCGCGAGAGATCTCTTCCTCGCGCGCGGCGGCGATGCGGCACACGTTCGAGGCCGGAATGGCCCGGCGCCGGGCGTAGTACTCACCGATCCGGAGCGATTCCGGGGCGTTGCGGTTCACGATCAGCAGCACCCCTGCCGGCCCCTGGCCGGACAGGGCCGCCGCGAAAAAAAAGACCGCCGCCAATTGGGCCGGGTTTGGCATGGGAACCAGCGAGAAGCCGTGTATTCCTAACCGTATTTGAGCATCCGGTACACCAATCTTCAACCCCCAGCGGAGTGTGTTACTTTTTCGTGATGAGCGCTACAAGTATCAATCGTCGTGAATTTGCCGCCCTGACGGCCGGGAGCATGACCGCCCCCGCCCAGGAGCGCAAGATCCGCATCGGGGTGATCGGCTGCGGCTGGTACGGCATGGTCGACCTGAAAGCCGCTTTCGACGCGGGAGGCGTGGATTGCGTCGCGCTGTGCGACATCGACACGGCGCACCTGGATGCGGCTGTCGCCGAGGCCGAGAAGGCGCAAGGCTCGCGCCCCAAGACCTTCAAGGATTACCGCGAGCTGCTCGACTTGCCGGGCCTGGAGGCGGTGATCGTCGCCACCCCGCCGCACTGGCATGCCCTGCCCTTCCTCGCCGCCTGCCGCAAGGGGTTGGACATTTACTGCGAAAAGCCCCTGGCCTACGACATCCGCGAAGGCCAGGCCATGGGGGCGGCGGCCGAGAAGAGCGGCCGCGTGATCCAGATCGGCTTCCAGCGCCGCCAGAGCGACGCCGTGCAACAGGCGGCCGGCTATATCCGCTCCGGCGCGCCGGGCCGTATCGTGCAGGCGGACGTGCAGATCCACTACAAAGCCGCCATGCTCGATGCACGCGTGCAGGCGCCGCCCGCGACGCTGGATTGGGAGCTGTGGTGCGGCCCGGGACCCAAACTGCCCTACCGGCCCAACGCGGCCCACAGAAGCTGGCGCCTGGAAGCGGCGGTGGGCAACGGCCACCTGGTGGACTGGGGCATTCACCTGATCGACGCCACGCGCGTGATTCTCGGCGAGAGCATGCCCAACGCGATCCAGGCCATGGGCGGCCTTTACGCGCTCAAAGGCCAGATCACCACGCCCGACACGCTCACGGCGCAGTTCGACTTCGACCGCTGCCCGGTGGTCTGGCGGCACCGGCTGTGGGGCGCCAGCGAGTACAGCCCCGAGGTCTCCAACGGCATTTTCTTTTACGGCGAGAAGGAAACCGTTTTCGTCACCGACAACAAGTGGATGGTGATTCCTTCGGCCAAGGGCGCCGAGCGCCGGCTGACCGAGGTGAAGACCGCCGGCGAATCGGGCCTGCGGCACATGCGCAATTTTCTCGAGTGCGTGCGCTCGCGCAGTAAGCCGCTGTGCCGGATCCAGGATGCTTTCCAATCCACCGCCACCGTGCAACTGGGCATGATCGCCTGCCACACCGGCTCGCGGATCCAATGGGACCGGCAGAAGCTCGACATTCCGGGAAACCCGGCGGCGCAAAAGCTGTTGAAACGCGAGTATCGCCCGCCCTACCGGCATCCCTACGCGGGGTGAGTGCATCCAACAGGGGATGCATCCTGTTCCTTTGACGATGGAAGGCTCGGCCGCGCTGCACCAGATGTTCCGCGTGCGCCGGCCCGAGTGGCGCCGCGCGGGCGAGCGAGCGCGCATCCTGGAAGCCGCCGCGCCCGTGCTGGACGAAGCCGGGAAGAACGGCAGCGCGTTCTATTCGCTGTTCGGGCACAAGGGCGACCTGATGCTGGTGCACTACCGGCGCTCGTTCGAAGAGCTGAACGAGCTGGAAACGCGCCTGGCCTCGCTCGAGTTGTTCGACTACCTGGAACCCACGACGTCGTACCTGTCGGTGGTCGAACTGGGCCTGTACGATTCGTCGTTTCGTCTCTACAGCCAGCTTGCCGAGCGCGGCGTCGAGCCGTTCACGCCCGAATGGGACCGCGAGATGGAGGAGAACCTGGCCGTGCAGCGCAAGGCCATGGCCACGCGCCTTTGGCCCGAGATCCCTCCCCGCAAGTTCCTCTGCTTCTACCCCATGAACCGCCGCCGCGGCGAGGACAAGAACTGGTACACGCTGCCCATGGCCGAGCGGCGCCGCCAGATGCACGAGCACGGCCTGATCGGCCGCCGCTACGCGGGCGAAGTCCAGCAGGTAATCTCCGGCTCCATCGGCTTCGACGACTGGGAATGGGGCGTCGACCTCTACGCCGACGACCCGCTGGTCTTCAAAAAACTGATCTACGAAATGCGCTTCGACGAAGCCAGCGCGGTCTACGCCGAATTCGGGCCGTTCTATGTGGGCGTGCGTAGCGTCCTACTTGAGGTATTTGGCGTACCAGGCTAGGTAGCGCTCCAGGCGGTCCTGGATGTAGGTCGGCTTGCGGATGCCGTGGTTTTCACCCGGATAGACCACCAGTTGGGTCTCCACTCCGTTGGCCTTGAGGGCCTGGTACATCTGCTCGCCGCCGATGATGGGGACGTTGAAGTCGCTCTGGCCGCCCAGGAAGAGCGTCGGTGTGCGGATTTTCTCGGCCTCGAAGAACGGGTAGGAGATCTTCAGCCACAGGTCCTTGGCCTTCCAGGGGAACCCGATTTCCAGGTCGTACTGCTCGACATACTGGTCGGAGCCGTACATGGCGATCTGCATGGCCGAACCCGCGCCGCTAATAGCCGCTTTGAAGCGCCCGTCGCGGGCGATGGTGTAATCGGTGAGGATGCCGCCGTAGCTCCAGCCGCCAATGCCCAGCCGAGCCGGGTCGGCGATGCCGGCCGCCACCACGTGATCGACCCCGGCCAGCAGATCGATCACTTCCTTGTTGCCCCAGTCGGCGAAGATCGCGGTCTGGAAGGCCTCGTCGCGTCCGGCGCTGCCGCGATAATTCACCTGTAACACCGCGTAGCCATTGGCCGCGAACAGGTGCCGCTCGAACTGGAAGGCGTGGCCGTCCTGGCCGTTCGGCCCGCCGTGAATGCGCAGCAGCGTGGGCACCCTCTGGCCTTCCTGGTAGTCGGGCGGCAGGGTCAGAAGGCCGTGTACCTCGGCGCTGTCCCGAGTTTTGAAACGGACCTCGCGGGTCTCGCCCAAGCGGATCTCCTTGAGCCAATCCTGGTTGTGCTGCGTGAGCGGCCGCAGCTTGCCGTTTTCGAGCGCGAAGATTTCGCCCGGCGCTTGATCGGTGGAGGCCGCCACGGCCAGATGCCCGGCGGCCGAGTTCTGGGAGTTGATGACCGCCTTCGCCTCCAGTAAGCGCCGCAAGCCCGCGCCCACCGACACGGGATACTCGCTCATGTCGTCGGTAACCAGCACGCCGATCTCTTTGTCCGACAGGGCGATGGGCGAACCCACCGAGCGGCCCAACGAGCGCGTGAGCAGGGCCGCCTCGCCGCCCGCGGCCGGAATCCGCGCCAGGTTCATGCGGTCATAGGCCCGGAATTTGCGCTCGCGGCCGGCCAAGAAGTAAAGCGACGATCCGTCGGCCGACCAGACCGCGCGGCCGCCGCGCCCGCCCAGACTCGCGGTCCCCGAAGTCACCTGCCGCACCGCCGCGCCCGCCTTGGCCTCGGCCACGCATAACTGCCGGTCGGCGTACATGCCCTTGTCCCCCGCGCGATTGCTTACGAAAGCGATGCGGCCCCCGTCGGGCGACCAGCAGGGGGACGACTCGTCCAGGCTCTCCGCGGTCAATAACTCGGCCTTCTTCGCCTCAATATCGAACAGCCAGATGCGGCTGGGCTTTTTGGTCCGATACCCTTCCATGTCCTGCTTGAAGTGATAGCGGTCGATCACGATCGGCTTGGCCGTCTTCGGTTTCTCGCCCTCTTTCTTGGGCTCCTCGTCCCGCTCCGCGATCACCAGCGCCAGGCGCTTGGAATCCGGCGACCAGGCGCAGTCGGAAACGCTCCCTTTCACCGTGGTGAGCTGCGTCGCCTCGCCTCCGGCCACCGGCAGCAGCCAGACCTGCGTCCCTTCCTCGCGGTTGGCGCGCGACGAAAGGAATGACAGCCACTTGCCGTCGGGACTCCAGCGGGGCGAAGACTCGCCCTCCTTGCTGGACGTCAGGCGCTGCCGGCCTGAGCCGTCCCATCGGACCCGCCAGACGTCGCTGTCGGACTTCTCGGCGGCCTTGTCGATGGTGGAAAGCGTGTACGCCACCCAGGCGCCGTCGGGCGAAACCTGGGGATCGCGGACATCCAGGACGCGGTGCACGTCCTCGACTTTCAATACGCGCGGCGCGGTCGATTGGGCCGCGGCGAGCGCAACAGCGGCGAGATACAGGGGGATTCTGCGAGTCATGGCGAGAAATTCAGGATACAACACGCCGCCGCCGCATTGTTGGACACTGGAATGGTAACCAGGAACCTTCCTGTGGGAGTCCCTTTGGCATGTGGATCGTTCGACTCGCCCTGCGGCGGCCGTATACCTTCGTAGCGCTCGCCTTGCTCATCGGCATTCTCGGCGTCACCGCGATCCTGTCGATGCCGGTGGACATCTTCCCCAACATCGACATCCCGGTGGTGAGCGTGGTGTGGAGTTTCGACGGCGTCACGCCGGAGGAGATGGAACGGCGCATCGTCACCGTGGCCGAGCGCGCCATGACCACCACGGTCAACGACATCGAGCACATCGAGTCGCAATCCTATAATGGCGTGGCGGTGATCCGGGTGTTCTTCCAGCCCAACGCCAAGATCGACCTGGCCATCGCCCAGATCACCTCCATCAACCAGACCATTCTGCGCATCATGCCGCCGGGCATGTTCCCGCCCAACGTGATCAAGTACGACGCGGCCAGCGTCCCCATCCTGCAATTGGGCCTCAGCAGCAAGACCCTCAGCGAGCAGGAACTGTTCGACTACGGACTGAACTTCATCCGCACCCAGCTCGCCACCGTGCAGGGCGCATCGGTGCCGCTGCCCTACGGCGGCCGGTCGCGCCAGATCATGGTGGACCTGGATCCCCAGGCGCTGTACGCCAAACAACTCTCGCCGGTGGACGTCTCCAACGCGCTGAACCTGCAAAACCTGATTCTGCCCACCGGCGCCGTGCGCATCCAGGGGCGCGAATACCAGGTGCGTCTCAACTCCAGCCCGGAGGTGGTCGAGCAGCTCAACAACCTGCCCATCCGGACCGTGAACGGCGCCACCGTGTACATCAAGGACGTGGCTTACGTCCGCGACGGCGCGGCGGTGCAGCAAAGCGTGGTGCGCACCAACGGCCGCCGCGGCGCTCTGCTCAGCGTGATCAAGAACGGACAGGCGTCGACGCTGGACATCGTGGAAGGCGTCCGCAACGCCCTGCCCAAGATCCTGGCCGGCCTGCCCCCGGCTCTCGAAGTGCGCGAGATGTTCGACCAGTCGCTGTTCGTGCGCGCCTCGGTGGAGGGCGTGGTCAAGGAGGCGGTGATCGCCGCGCTGCTCACCGGCCTGATGATCCTGCTGTTCCTGGGAAGCTGGCGCAGCACGGTGATTGTGTGCCTGTCGATCCCGCTTTCCATCCTCAGCTCGCTGATCGTGCTCAGACTGTTGGGCGAGACCATCAACGTCATGACCCTGGGCGGGCTGGCGCTGGCGGTGGGCATCCTGGTCGACGACGCCACGGTGACCATCGAGAACACGCACCGCAACATGGCCATGAAGAAGCCGCTCACCCGGGCGGTGCTCGACGGCGCGATGCAGATCGCCGCGCCGACCTTCGTCTCTTCGCTTTCCATCTGCATCGTCTTCGTCCCGGTGCTGCTGCTCACCGGCGCCGCGCGCTACCTGGTCACGCCGCTGGCCATCGCGGTGGTCTTCGCCATGATGGCTTCCTACCTGCTTTCGCGCTCCCTGGTGCCCACCATGATCCACTACCTGCTCAAGCAGGAGGCGCACCTGTACCGGGAAGGCCATCACGAAGACCTGCCCGCCAGCGCCGGTTTCCTCTGGCGCGTGCATTTCCTGTTCAACCGCCGCTTCGAACAGATGCGCGGCGCCTACACCGGACTGCTGGATTGGTCGCTGGATCACCGCGCCCTGGTGCTCATCGGCTTCGGGCTGTTCACCGCGGGATCGCTGGCCATGGCGCCCATCGTGGGACGCGACTTCTTCCCCACCGTCGATTCCGGACAAATGCGGCTGCACGCGCGCGCCCCGGCCGGCACGCGCATCGAAGAGACCGAGAGCCTGTTCGGGCGCATCGAGGATGTCGTCCGCGAGGTGATCCCTGCCGGCGAACTGGACACCATCGCCGACAACATCGGCTTGCCCCTCGGTGGAGTGAACCTGGCCTTCAGCGACAGCAGCTCGATCGGCGTCAGCGACGGCGACATTCTCATTTCGCTCAAATCCGAGCGAGAGGGCCGCACCGCCGATTACCAGCGCCGTCTGCGGGCGCGCCTCGAACGCGACTTTCCCGAGGCCACGTTCTACTTCCAGGCGGCCAACATCACCAACCAGATTCTGAACTTCGGCCTGCCCGCGCCGATCGACGTGCAGATCCAGACCCGCAACCCCAGGCTGGGCTACGACACCGCCGTCAAGCTGGCCGCCGAGATCGCGCGCGTACCCGGCGCCGTGGACGTCCATGTGCACCAGGTGGTGGATGCCCCGGCCGTGCGCGTCAACGTCGACCGCACCAAGGCCAACCTGATGGGATTGACCCAGCGCGACGTCTCCAGTAACCTTCTCATCTCGCTCAGCTCCAGCGGGCAGGTGGCCCCCAACCAATGGCTCAACCCGGTTAACGGGGTGAACTACCGGGTAGCCGTGCAAACCCCCATCTACCGGTTCCAGAACCTGGACGATCTGCTGCGCACCCCCATCGCGGCGGCCGGCGGCAGCGTGAATACCAGCACTCCCGACGCCATGACGGGCCTGGCGGACCCCGCGGCCAGTCCCACCGGCGTTGGCCCGGCCAAGGCCGATCTGTCCTACGGCAACCCCGGCGCCCGGCCGGGGCGCGCGCAACTGCTCTCCAACCTGGCCACGGTCGAGCGCGACCGGGCCATCCTGATTGTCAACCACTACAACGTGCAGCCGGTCTTCGACGTATATGCCAGCGTGGACCAGCGCGACCTGGGCGGCGTCACCGCCGACGTACAGAAGATCCTGGCCCGCACGCAGCCCAAACTGCCGCCAGGAACCCTTCTGACTATGCGCGGCCAGGCGCTCACCATGCAGAATTCCTTCTTCCGGTTGGGCCTTGGCATTCTGGGCGCGATCGCTCTGGTGTACCTGCTGATGGTGATCAACTTCCAGAGCTGGCTCGACCCGTTCATCATATTGATGGCCCTGCCCGGCGCCCTGGCGGGCATCGTGTGGAGCTTGTTTCTCACCCAAACCACCTTCAACGTGCCGTCCCTGATGGGGGCCATCATGTGCATCGGCGTGGCCACCGCCAACAGCATCCTGATGGTGGTCTTCGCCAACGGCGAGCAACTGGCCGGGCTCACCGCCCGGCAGGCTGCGCTGTCGGCGGGCTACACCCGCATCCGTCCCGTGATTATGACCGCCCTGGCGATGGTGATCGGCATGATTCCGATGGCCCTGGCCCTGGGCGAAGGCGGCGAGCAGAACGCGCCGCTGGCCCGCTCGGTGATTGGCGGCCTGGCCGTGGCGACGGTCACGACGATATTCGTGGTGCCCGTTGTGTACAGCCTGCTGCGCAAACACAAACCGGTCGACTACGACCGGCTGATCTCTTTCGAGGAACACGAAGAATAGTTATGACAGACCGCATCCCCGATCCCCAGCGCCCGTCGGCGCGCCGAATCGGAATCATCCTGACGCTCATTGTTCTGCTCCTGATCGCCGGGTTTGCCGCCGGCTACCTGCCTCGTCACCGCCGCGAGCTGGCGGTTCGAGCCGCGGCGGACGGCGTTTCCGCGGCGGTTCCCATCGTGAACACGACCCGCTCCCGGCTCTCCGATCCGGTCAGCGCCATCGAGCTTCCCGGCTCCATTCAAGCCGTCACCGAGGCCCCGGTTCTGGCGCGCGCCGACGGCTATCTGAAGCGCCGCCTGGCGGACATCGGCGACCGCGTCCGCGCCGGCCAGCCGCTGGCGGAAGTCGAGGCCCCGGAACTCGACCAGCAGGTCGAGCAGGCCCGCGCCGCGGTGCTGCAAGCCCGCGCCGCCGTCGAGCAATCCCGCGCCAGCCTGGAACAGGGCCGCGCGACCCAGGCGCTGGCCAAAGTCACCGCCGAGCGCTGGAGCAACCTGCTCGCGCGCGGCGCCGTCTCCCGGCAGGAACACGATATCTACCAGGCCCAATACAAAGCCCAGAGCGCCAGCGTGCGGGCGCTCGAAAAGGCCGTGCAGGCCTCGGAGAGCAACCAGGCCGCGGTCGAGGCGAACCTCAGCCGCCTGGAGCAGTTGCAGGACTACAAGACCATCCGCGCGCCGTTTGCCGGCGTCATCACGCTGCGCAACACCGACACCGGCGCGCTGATCACGGCCGGCCAGACCCTTTTGTTCCGCATTGCGCAGACCGGCATCCTGCGCGCCTACTTAAACGTCCCCCAATCCTACGCCGAGGTGGTGCGCGCGGGCGGGCGGGCCGAGGTCTCGGTCACCGAGTTTCCCGGACGCGTGTTCCCGGCCACGCTGGCGCGCACGGCCAACGCTCTGGACGCGTCCAGCCGCACTATGCTGGCCGAGTTGCGCATCCCCAACCCGGGCGGCGTGCTGATGCCCGGCATGTACGCGCAGGTCCGCCTGACGACGGCGCGCGTCGCCCGCCCCGTGCTGGCGCCCGGCGATACGCTGGTGATCCGCGGCGGCAACCCGCAGGTGGCCGTGGTGCGCGGCGGCGTCATTCATTTCCAGAAGATCCGCATCGGGCGCGATTTCGGACGCGACGTCGAGGTGCTGGATGGCCTGGCCGACGGAGAGGTTCTGGTGGTCAATCCCGGCGACGACGTGCGCGAAGGCGGCCGCGTCGAGGCCCGCGCGATCGCCACCGCTCCCGCCGAAGGCAAGAAGCGCTGACCCGGAGCAACCATGCGACCCACCACTGCCCTTCTGGTCCTGCTTCCCTTCGCCCTGGCGGCTGCCGAAACCAACTCGCAGCGAGCCGAGAAGTTGATCCGCGCCGGCAAGCTGTACCTCTCCCTGGAGGACGCCTTCGCGCTGGCCATCGAAAACAATCTGGATGTCGAGATCCAGCGTCTCAACCTGGGCGTCGCCGCCACCGAGATGCTGCGCACCCAGGCGGGCGGCGTCACGCGCGGCCTCAACTACACGCTGGCCGAGGCGCCCGCCGGCGTGGGCGGGCCGACATCGGCGCTGCTCACCTCCAGCGCCACCCAGCGTGTGCTCCCCGGCGCCACCATCTCCACCAATCCCATGGAGACCGGCGCGCTGGGCCAGATTCAGTCGAACCTCAGCCTGCTGGGCAACGTCCCGCTCTCCAATGGCTCCAGTGTCCCCAACCTGGACCCCTTCTTTGGCGCGCGCACGCTGTTGCAGCACATCAGCACTCCGCAGACCAACGTGAACCTGGCCGGCGTGCCCAACCTGGTGACCGGCAACTGGTCGGCCGGCGCGGGCTTGCGCCAGTCGTTCGCCTCGGGCGCGCAAGTGGGACTCAGCTTCGACAACCTGCGCCAAACCACCAACTCGCTGCGCAGCGCCTACAGCCCGTACAGCGCTTCCGCTCTTTCGCTCACTCTCACGCAACCCCTGCTGCGCGGCTTCGGCCTGCGCGTGAACCGCCGCTACCAGCGCATGGCCGGCAACGAGCGCAAGATCCTGGACCTGCTGTTCCGCCAGCAGCTCATCAACACCGTCTACGGCGTTTCGCGCCTCTATTTCGACTTCGTCGCGCTGGCCGAAGACCTCAAGGTGAAGCAGGAAACGCTGGCCCTTTCCGAGAAACTGTTCGCCGATACCAAGGCGCACGTCGAAGAGGGCACGCTGGCCAGTGTCGAACTGGCGCGCGCCAACGCGCAGGTTTTTTCGGCGCGCCTGGACCTGGAGCGCTCGCGCGCGCTGGCCGAAGAACAGCAGGCCATCTTGAAGAACGTGCTCAATTCCCGGGTGAGCGCCGAGATCGTTCCGACCACTCCGCTCGAACCGGGCGAGCGCCCCGCGGCCAAACTCGAGGAGCTCTTCGAACTGGCGCTCCGCAATCGCGCCGACCTGGCCCAGGCCGCGCTGCAACTCGCCAACAGCGAAATCGGCCTGGAAGGCGCGCGCAATGCCGTCAAGCCGCAACTGGACCTGGTGCTCTCGGCTCAGAACAACGCCCTGGCAGGCCAGGCGAATCCGCTGGCTGCCAACGTCGATCCCACCCATCTGGGCGGTTACGGCTCGGCGCTGGCGCAGGTCTTCGGCCGCAATTTCCCCACCTATGCCGCCGGCATTCAATTCGACCTGCCGCTGCGCAATCGCCTGGCCGAGGCCGATCTGGCGCGCGACCGGATCCAGGTGCGGCAGACCGCCGTCCGCGTGCGGCAGCTTCAGAACCAGGCACGGCTGGAAGTCGAGGACGCCTACATCGCGCTGGGCCGCGCCCGCGCCGCTTACGACGCCGCGGTTCAGGCCCGCCGCTTTCAGGAAGAGTCTTTCCAAACCGAACAGGCCAAGTTCGAGGTGGGCGCCTCCACCAGCTACCTGGTGATCCAGTTCCAGAGCCAGGTAGCCCAGGCGCGCTCGGCCGAGGTCGCCGCGCGCGGCGCGGTGGTCAAAGCGCGCGCCGCGCTGGCCCGCGCCACCGGCGCCATCCTGGAAGAGAACCACATTTCGATTGAAGCCGCCCGCCAGGGAACGATGTAGGGCGCGTCCCTACCGGCTCAGGAGGGCCCGAAGCCAGGTCAGGGAGCGTTCGATCATCGGGCCTCCCTGCCCTTCGCACTCGATCGACAGCACACCGTCGAAGCCGCCTTCCACCAGAATCTCGACGCAGCGCCGTATGTTGTCCGCGTTGACCCCGTCGCCGATGGCGCAGTGGCTGACGGCGATGCCGGTCAGATCGCCGCGCGCGGCGGCGGCCAGCGAGGGGCTGACGTCCTTGATGTGTACGTGGCTGACTTCGTTTTCGAAGCGCGACAGGAACGCCACCGGGTCCTGGCCCGCGATGAACGTGTTGCCGGTGTCCATGTTCAGGCGCAGATAGGGCGAGTCGGAAAACGCCAGCATCTCGGCCATGAACTCGGGCTTGGTGGTGAAGTGGCCGTGGGGCTCGATGTTGATGACGATGTCGTAAGCCTCGGCCACCGGCAGCACCTGCTCGTAGATGCGCCGCATGTGCTCCATGGCTTCGCGCTCGCTCATGCCTGCTGGCGGGAAGCGGTCGTCGGTAGTGTCGATGCGCGGGCAGCCGGCCAGCTTGGCCCAGCGGATGGAGTGCAGAATGTACTCGACGCCCAGCGTGGCGCCTTCGGGCTTCGAGAGCGGAAACGCGGCGTCCAACTGCGAGAACCGGACCCCGTAGCCGTCCATCTTCTTGCGCAGTAGCAGCGGGTCTTCCCACAGCGCGATGTGGGGCTGATAGCCCAGGCCGTGAATCCAGCTCACGCCGTCGATGGCCCCGCACTCGATGTGGTGCAGCCCGTTGCGCTGGGCCCACTGGAGGCATTGCTCGAAGCTCCAGTAGGCCGAATTGAAGGCGTCGGTGTGGAAGCCGATTTCAAGCATGGCACGCTACCACTGGTCCAACCCCTCGGTCAGTTCGATATAGGCGCCCCACGGGTCGGTGAGGAACGCCAGCCCGAGTTTGAGCTTGGGAACCTGGCGGTAAGCCACGTCCAGCTTGACGCCCGCCGCTTCCAGCTTCTGGCAGAACGCTTCCAGGTTTTTGACTTCGAATCCGATGTGATCGAGCGCGCGGCCCTTGGTGGGCGCGGTGGCCGTCTCCGCCAGGGCGAAGGTCAGGTTCGCGCCGGGAATGTCGGCCGCCTCGAAATTGCCGCGCTTGCCGGGCACGGCGCCAAAATGTTTCGCATACCACGCCTGGGTGGCTTTCACGTCCCGGTTGTACCAGTGAATGTGATGATGCGCCACCGGCGTCGTCAGGGCGGGGTCTTCGGTAAGCTCGACCTTTACCTCTTCCGGACCCATGACCATCGCCTGCCGGCCAACCTTCTCGGGCATCTTCACGCCCAGCGCGGCCAGGCGGGCCAGCGTGCCCTTCATGTCGCGCACCAGGAAAGCCAGATGGCCGATGACCGAGCCGTCGGTGCCGCCCGACGGCTCGCCCTTCTGGATCAGAATCAGCGTGCCGGGCATCTTCACCACGTCGAAGTTGCCAACTTTGATGGCCCCGGCCCCGAGACCGTCGACGAAGAACTTTCGCTGGGCCTCGGTGTCGCGCACGCGCAGGTGCAGGTGGCCGTTGGTCACTCCGGCCGCGTTGGGGGGCGCAAGCTGCGCGCTCGCGACCGTGGCGGCGAATAGCAGCATGGCGGGGCGCATCGTCCTACGCCGCCGCCAGCCCGCGCAGGTTCCAGCCGCAAATGACGCTGGCTTCGAACTTGTTTCCGCCCGGGCCGGGCCAGTGTGTCTCCAGGCTGAGGTAGCCCTTGTAGCCGTCGGCTTGAAGGGCCGCGATTTGACCCTTCCAATCCACCGAGCGTGTGCCCAGCGGCCCCCACACCGGCTTGTGGTCCTCGATGTGGCAGTCCTTGGCGTGCACGTGGGCGATACGGTTGGCCGGCAGCAGGCTGTAACCATATGGGAACGGCTCCTCGCCCGCGCACAGCGCGTTGGCCGGATCCCAGACCACCTGCAAGGCCGGATTCGAAACCGCCTTGAGCACCGCCGCGGTCTCGGCCGCCGTGGCCACGTTGCAGGCGTGCTCGTTTTCGAGCCCAATGATCAGGTCTTCCTTGGCCGCCTTCTCAGCCAGCTCCGCCAGCCCCTTCACCACGCCGTCAAAGCACTTCTGCGGCTCCACCGTCCGCCAGTAGGTGAAGACCCGGATGATCTTGCAGCCCATCAGCTTGGCGATCGAGAAGGCATGCTCGGCCAGGCGCGGCTGGTCCTCGAACGTGTGCTTGGAGGCAAACACGTCGTGCTGAATGCGCGCATCCACGGGCGGCGAATCCGGCAGCACGCACTTGAGCAGCGGCGAGGCGATACCCACCACCTTCAACCCCTTGGCGGCCACCAGGTCGCGCGCGCGAAGCAACTCGTCCTGGGACAGGTCCATAATGTTCTTGCCCCACAAGACGCGCAACTCGGCGCCGGTCATGCCGGTGGCAACCATCGGCTCCAGCGCTTTTTCGAGGTCCGGGGAGTACTCGTCCGTAATAGCGGCAATCGGGAATTTGGGCATCATAACGTGCCTATTGTATAACGGCGGGGGGTGCGGGCGGATCAGGCCTGCGCGATGCAGGTGTTCCTCGTTGAACGCTACCACCTCGGCTTCCAAACGGCGCAGAAAAGCGAAGACCATCGGACACGCGTCCTGGCCAGGACCATGCCTCAGTAGCCTTCCGCACCATAACCCAGGATCTGGTCTTCTTCCTCGCGACTCATCACCCGCCCCAATTCGCCAGGCGGCATCAGGGGCCACACATTCTGCTCCAGGTACTCCCTCAGGCTCTTGCGGCCACCGGGCTTGCCGCTCCGGGCCTGGAGCCGGGCCCGGCGTTCCACCAGCGCCCGCCGGATAGCTTCCGTCTTGGTCTCATGCGCCAGGCTGGCCACTTCACCGGCCAGCTTCTCGACGTCGGCATTCTTGATGTTCAGCGCCATGGTGGAATGCTGCCTATAATTCCACCATTCTACCTTGTCAGCGCATTATCCTTCCACCACCGCCTGAATCGTGGCCGGCGCGTTGCCCTCCAGGCGGTTGTTCACGAAGATGTAGGCTTCCTGCCGCTCTTCGCGGGCGCGCCGGATGAGGTCTCTTATCGACTCGCGCGCGGCCGGGTCGGGGTCCTGCACTTCCTTGTAGGGGGAGAACCGTTTCACCGCGTCTTCGTAGCTGCGACCGTGGCGCAGCAGGGCGCGCGTGAGGGTGAAGTCCGCCGTGCGGGCGCCGTCGAGGCCGGTCTGATGGCGCAGTTCCGGCATGCGCGTCCAGGCGTTGAAGACGTGCGCCACGTTGTGCGACCGCAGAACGCCGAAATACTCCGGACCCAGGTAGTCGGGGTTGCGAATCTCGACCGCATAGCGCCAGTCCCCGGCCAGCGACGCCAGGAACGGATCGAGCGCGGAGAGGAACTGGTCCGCGCCGGCGAAATCCTTCTTCGAGAAAGTTCCGAACTCGAAAATGAACGCCGCCACGCGCGCGCGGTGCGGTTCGAGGGCCCGCAGAAAGGCCCCCTCGAACAGCGCGCGGTTCAAGAAACTGTCGTTGGTTTGTCCAGCGCGCGAGCCGTAGCGCGCATGGCCGGGGAAGGTGCGGACGGTGATGTCCTCCGGCACTTTGAAGGCGAAGCGCAGCGAGGCCGGCGCGGAGGCGAACAGGCGGCGCCAGTAATCGTCCGAGGGGAACTGGTAGAAAGTGAAGTCGCCGCACACCACGGGGAACGTCTCGGCATACTCGGCCAGGCACTCGGCCTCGAACTTCTTCTTCGAAAAGCGCCCGCGGGTGAAGTACCGCTCGGCGGTGTAAATCTGCCCCAGCCAGCCTTCATACTTCCACGAGCTTGTGCCCAGGCAGATCCCTTCGGCGGCCAGAGCCGACAGTCGCTCGGCCAGAGGCGAACGCGGCGGTTCCTCGAACAGCGGCAGCATGAACTGGGGACAGTATACTCAAACACCAATTCCGAAAGACAGTTGACCGGGAACTTTGGTGTGAGTGTACTGTCCCCAGCTTGCGACTGGGCAGGGGTGGCATAATAGACGGTTGCACTATATTGCTCCCCAAACCGGCGCGCGGTCCGAGCGGATGCGGTATTTCGGCTTTGCCGGCGCCGTCGGAATCCTGCTTCTGCTCAACCTGGCCGGGATCTGGAAGACCGTCTTCGGCCTCGACACCGCAGCCATCCTGACCGTCGTCGCCGGCTACCGCATCTTCTACAACGCCGTCTCGCAGCTTCTCGAAAAGAAGATCTCGGCGGACCTGGCCATCTGCATCGCCGTCATCGCGGCGCTGGCCGTGGGCGAGTACCTGGCGGCGGCCGAAGCGATGTTCATCATGCTGGTGGGCGAGGGGCTGGAAGGCTACGCCGCCGGCCGCACCGAGGCCGCCATCCACCGCTTCGTGGAGCAATTGCCGCGCCGCACCCGGCGGGTTCGCGACGGCGCCGAGGAAGAGGTGGACGCCTCGGCCCTGGAGGTGGACGACGAGATCCTGGTCCGCTCGGGCGAACGCATCGCCGCCGACGGCGTGGTGGCGCAGGGCGTCTCCTCGGTCGACGAAAGCGCCATCACCGGCGAGTCGCTGCCGCGCGACAAGCAGCCCGGCGACGAAGTATTCTCGGGCACCCTGAACGGAAACAGTCTGCTGCGCATTCGCGTCACCCGGGCGGGCGAAGATACCACCCTGGCGCGCGTCATCCGCCTGGTCGAGGACGCCAGACAAAAGCGCGCGCCGGTCGAGCGCCTGGCCGACCGCTGGGCGCGCTACTTCCTGCCCGCCCTCCTGCTGGCCGGCGGGCTCACCTACTATTTCACCAACGACTGGCTGCGCACCGTCTCCGTGCTCATCGTGGCCTGCCCCTGCGCCCTGATCCTGGCCACGCCCACGGCCATGGTGGCCGCCATCGGCGGCCTGGCGCGGCGCGGCATCCTGGTGCGCGGCGGAACCGTGTTGCAGGAAGCCGCGCGGGTCAACACCGTTGTGTTCGACAAGACCGGAACGGTGACCGAGGGGCGCTTTGAAGTCGTCAAGATCCTGCTCGATCAGGCGGCGTCGGAAGAAGAATTGCTGCGCCTGGCCGCCACCGCCGAGAGCGGCTCGGATCACACCCTGGCGCTGGTGATCGTCGAAGAGGCCGCGCGCCGCGGCATCTCACCTCCCGCGACGGAAGACGCGCGCGTCATCCCCGGCCGGGGCGCCGAATGCACGCTGGCCGGCCGCACCATCCGCGCCGGCAACGCGCAGTTCCTGGCCGATCATGGCATCCGTGGCGCCGAGCCGGCGCTCGAAGAAGCCGACCGGCTGGGCGCCACCACCGTGCTGGTGGCCGCGGGCGACCGCCTGGCGGGCGCTATTCTGCTGCGCGACCGCCTGCGCGCCGGCGCCCGGCAGGCCGTTCTCGCCCTCCGGAAAGACCTCGAGATCCCCTGGCTGGTGATGCTCACCGGTGACCGCCGCCAGGCTGCGGAAGGCATCGCGCGCGAGACCGGCATCCCCAACGTGGAAGCCGAGCTGCTGCCGGAGCAGAAGGCCGACCGCGTCCGGCAACTCGCCTCGCAGGGCCGCGTGGTGGCCATGGCCGGCGACGGCATCAACGACGCCCCCGCGCTGGCTGCCGCCAGCGTGGGCGTGGCGGTGCACGGCGCCAGCGACATCACCGCCGAAGCGGCGGGCGTGGTCTACATGGGCCACTCGCTCGAGAAGCTCCCCAAGCTGTTCGAGGTGAGCCGGCGCGCGGTGCGCACGGCCTGGCAGAACATTATTCTCTTCGCCGGCGTGGTGAACCTGCTCGCGGTGGGTGCGGCGGCCTACGGCCAGATCGGTCCGTTGGGCGCGGCGTTCACCCATCAACTCGCTTCCCTGTTCGTGATGCTGAATTCGCTGCGGCTGCTGCGGGTGGAACGGCCGCGGCGGCGCCGGCAGTGGCTCCACCGCGCCCATCATCTCGCCGCCGCGATCGATCCGAAGGACTGGTTCAACTGGGTAGTGGCTCGGCGGCGCGAACTCGCCCGGCCCGCGCTGGGCGCGGCGGTCCTGCTGGCCGCACTGAACGGCTTCTACATTCTGAACCCGAATGAAGTGGGCGTCATCGAACGCTTCGGCCGCCGCGTGCTGCCTTCCCGCGAGCCGGGATTGCACTACAAGCTGCCCTGGCCGATCGAGAAACTGACTCGTGTCGAGGCGCGCCGCGTGCGCACGATCGAAGTGGGCTTCCGTTCGAGCGGCGCCGTTCAGGGCGCCGAGCCGGCCGCTTACGAGTGGAACGTGCAGCACCGAGCGGGGCGCTTCCAGCGCAAGCCGGAAGAGTCGCTGATGCTCTCCGGCGACCAGAACATGATCGAGGTCAACGCCACGGTGCATTACCGATTGACTCGGCCCGACGAGTTTCTCTTCCGGCAACTGGACGGTGAGACCACGGTGCGCGCGGCGGTGGAGTCGGTGTTGCAGTCCATCGCCTCCACCACGCCGCTGGACGACATCTTCACCGTCGGGCGGCGGGCCATCGAGGCGCGCGCCAAACGGGAGATCCAGCAGAGGCTGGAACGCTATGCCGCAGGCGTCGAGGTGCTGGACGTGAGGCTGCTGGACGTGCACCCGTCTTTGGAGGTGGTGGACGCCTTTCGCGAGGTCTCCGCGGCTTACGAAGAGAAGAGCCGCCTGGTCAACGAAGCCGAGGGCTACCGCAACGAGCAGGTGGCGCTGGCGCGCGGCAACGCGCAGGCCCGCCTGGCCACGGCCGCCGGCTACTCGGCGGGAAAGAAGAACCGCGCGGCGGGCGACGCCGACCGGTTCCGCCAGGACGAAGCGGCCTTCCGCGCGGCGCCTGGCCCCACCGAAATCAGGCTGTACCTGGAGACCATGGAGCTGGTGCTTCCGGGCCGCAATAAAATCATTGTCGACGGCGGCCGCGGCCGCCGCCACCTGGTGCTGTTGGACGACGGAGTGGAGATCGGCCCGGCCATCGCGCCGGCGGTGGCCGCGCCCCGCGCCGCGCCCCTGGAGGAGCGTTAGCCGAGATGCAGTTAGAAAAGTACAGGCGATACTTCCCCGCCCTGGCCGCCCTGGGCCTGCTGGTCTTGCTGTGGCTGACCTTCTTCACGGTGCGCGAAACCGAGTTCGTGCTGGTGACCCAGTTCGGCCGGCCGCTGTACACGGTAACCGAGGCGGGCTTGCACGCCAAATGGTTTTTCCAATCCGGCACTTTCTTCGACCGCCGTCTGCGCATCTACAATCCGCGCCCGTCGGAGTTCCTGAGTCGCGACAAGAAAAACCTGGTGATCGAGAGCTACGTCGCCTGGCGCATCCGCGATCCCAAGCGCTTTGTCGAAACCGTGGGCGACCCGGTGGCGGCCGAGATGCGCCTGCACGACATCGTCTGGTCGGGCCTCGCCGCCGCGCTGGGCACGGTGGACTTTGAGTCCATCGTCACTACCAACCGCGAAGCGGCGCAGGCCGCGCGCCTTCAAGACAGCCTCTCGACGTCCGCCGACCGCGCCGCGCTGGAGCAATACGGCATACAGGTCGTGGACGTGCGCATCAAGCGCCTGAACCTGCCCGAACAAAACAAGCAGAGCGTGTTCGCGCGCATGCGCGCCGAGCGCGAGCGCATCGCGCGCCAGTACCGCGCCGAGGGCGAGGAGCAGGCCCTGAGCATCCGCGCCGGCGCCGACCGCCAGCGCGAGGAGATCCTCTCGGCGGCCTACAAGGAAGCCGAGAAGACCAAGGGCGAGGGCGACGCCGAATCGACCCGCGTCTACAGCCAGGCCTACTCGCGCAACCCGCGGTTCTACAAACTGCTGCGCACGCTGGAGTCGTACAAGAAGATCCTGGACGACAAGACCACGGCCATTCTCAGCTCGGATTCCGAGCTGCTCAAGATCCTCATGCGGGGCGAGACGGCGCAATGAACCGGCGCAAGATCTTGGGGCTTTTCGCCGTGCTGTGGCTGGCCTCCGGCATCTACATCGTGCCGGCCGACCAGCAGGCGGTGGAAACGCGCCTGGGCCGCGTGGTGGCGCCGCGGGTTCTGCCCGGCATTCACCTTTCGATGCCCTGGCCCATCGACCGCGTCTACAAGCTCAAGGTGCGGCAGCTTCAGCGGCTGGTGGTGGGCGGCGAGGCGGCCGACGGCGTGCTGGGCCGGGCGCAGCCGGTGACCTCGCAATTTCTCACCGGCGATCAGAACATCCTCCACCTGCGCATCGCGGTGCAGTACTGGGTGGGCGTTCCGGCCGACTATCTCTTCCGGGCCGCAGATGTCTCTCGCACCGTGGGCGCGGCGGTGGAATCCGCGCTGGCCGGGCGCATCTCGTCGCGCACTGTGGACGCCGTGCTTACCACCGAGAAGGCCGCCATTCAGGAGGAGGTCCGCGCGGCGGCGCAGAAGACCCTCAACGACTATCGCGCCGGCGTGATCCTGTCCACCGTGAACCTGGAGACGGTCGCGCCGCCGCCGGAGGCCGCCGATGCTTTCCGCGACGTGGCCAGCGCGCGCGCCGCTTCGCTGCGCATCGTC
>JACQZT010000240.1 GCA_016213755.1 Acidobacteriota bacterium
ACACGTCTGCTCTTCCGATCTGCGGCGCAGCAGCGCCGCCATGAGGTTCAGCGCCCGCATGTTCAACGCGTTGGCTTCCAGGCTCCGGTTCACCAAGTCGAGCGCGGCACCGCTGTCGTTGCGCGCCGAGGCGATCTCGGCCGCGGCATAGTAGCCGGCGGCGCGCCAGGCCAGGCTCCAGGTGGACTTGTAGAGCTGCTTGTAGGCCTCCTCGCTCCGTCCCTGCGCCTTCAGGACCTGGCCCAGGTAATAGATGGCCTCGCCGTCCTTGGGAGAAGTGTACTTATCGGTGAGCCGCTCCAGAGCCTTGTGCAGCAGCCTTTCGGCGTCGGCCAGGCGGGCCTTCTTGAAGGAGTTGATGCCCAAGGCGGTGTTCACGCGCACGTCGCCCGGATCGCGCCGCAGCGCCTCTTCCCAGTACGGTTCGGGATCCAGGCCAGGATCGTGGAACTGCTCGATGCGCAAGCCGGTGAGATAGAGCTCTTCGTTGGTCTTGATCTGCGCGGGCGGCGGGGGCGGCTCGACGGCCTTGGGCATGGGAATCTTCTCCAGGCGAATGGGAGAATAGGCCACCAGTTCCTTGCCGCCGGCCGAGATGGAGGCGCGCAGATCGTGTTCGTCGATGCCGGCCGGCACGGGAACTTGTTTCGTGTACGGCTTGGCGGGATTGATGGAGATTCGCTCCTGGAGCAGGACCTTGTCGCCGGCTTTCAGCAGCACGGTCGCCTGCGGGCGGGCCGAGGTGGTGTAGAAGCCCACCTTCGCCGTGCCCTTCTCCACTTCCAGGTTGACCGCGCCCTCCAGGTTGGCGTTCTTCACGCCGCCGATGTCGCGGAAGGGGTACCAGTTGATGGCGAACGATTTCACTTCGTACGGCTGCAGCCAGCTATAGTCGGGCTGGTTGTCGGAGTAGGCGCCCACCATAAGCTCGATGTAGGGGCCGTCTTCGTCGGTCAGGATGTGGTCCCACATGCGGCCGCGCGGGCCGTTGCCCCAGGTCCAAAGCTTCTTGCCGGGCACCACGTTGTGGTCGGCCACGCTCATCAGGCCGGCCTTCTTGCCGTGGTCGTAGCCGGCCAGGAAGTCGTCCTCGTAGTTCCAGGCGAAGATCGAGTTCGAGGAGACATGGTTCTTGAACCAGCTCACGTCCACGCCCTGGCTGAAGTCCCAGCCGCCGTAGCGGCCGGTGGAAACCGGCCAGGTGGTGAACTCGCGCTTGGAGTGGTGCGTGCCGTACTGCGTGCTGGGGGGAAGATGACCTGGTAGTCCTCGTTGACGTGCACCGCCACGTTGGCGAAGCACAGCATGGTGTTCACCGCGGGCGTGCGATTCACCACGCGCAGCGACGCTTCCATGTAGGCCTTGCCGGGCCGCAGCGTGTAGCCCACCGCCCAGCGCATGCGATGGCGCACTTCCAGTTCGCCGACCCACACGGTCTGGCTGCCGTCCGCGTGCTTCTCGATGCTGTGCTGCACGGGGATGAACGTGCTGGCGCGGTGATGGTGCGGGATGTTCCACTCGATGCCGCCGGAAATCCAGGCCCCGATCAGTCCGATCAGCGCCGGCTTGATGACGCGCTGGCGATAGAAGAAGTGGTAGTTGTTGGTCTTGTCGAGGCCCTCGAAGATGCGCCCGCCCACTTCGGGCAGCACGCCGATGCGGATGTACTCGTTTTCGAGGTAGACCATCTTGTAGGTCTTGTCCACTTTTTTATTGGTGAGCGTGTCGTAGAGCGGGTAGGGATACACGCGCCCTTCGGCGCCCTGGGACTGCCGCCCGAAGTAGAAAATCGGGTTGGGTTCGGGCGCTCCCGCCAGGTAGGTGGGAATGACCATATCCTGTTCCCAGACCCTGACCGCCGGGGCCGCCGACGGAGCGGGGGCGGCAAAGGAGAGGGAGTTCGGAAGGAAAAGCGCAAGGATCGCGAGGAAGCAAAGACGTTTCATGTTAAGTGCCTCAATGAAACCGATCTTACAGTTTCAGCGGCGCGGCGTCCACAACGCCGCCAGGTTGCTGTGATAAAATTTCGGCCCTGTACCAAAGGAGCTTTTCATGAAGCAAACGATTCCGTGCCTCATCCTCGTTCTGGCGTGCGCCGCGGCGGCGTGCGCACAGGATCAACCGCGAACCTTCACGCCCGAGCAACTGCGCCAGGGCACGGTCCTTTACCCCTACAAAGCGCTGCCCGACGAGGATCCCATGCCGATCGTAAAGCGGTTCGAGGGCCTGCGGACCACGGACGTATTGGACGCGATGCAGGCAGTTGGTTTGCAGGACCGCGGGATCATGGACAAGACCATCCGCCCGTTGTGGCGCGACACCACCGACAAAGTGGCGCACCGGTTCTACGGCGTGGCGATCACCTATCAATACGTGCCCAGCAACAAACCGGCGGCCTACAAGATGCCCTATGCCGAGTTCAAGAAATGGCACAGCCACTGGTACCAAACCTACGCGCCGGAAACCTTCGCTCAACTCATCCGGCCCGGCCATGCGCTGGTCATCGACGCACAGGGGATCGAGAACACCGGCTTCGTGGGTTCGAACAACACTCTGAACTGGTACTCGCGCGGCATAACCGGCGTGGTCACCAACGGTAATTGCCGCGACACGGACGAGTTGATCCTGGAGAGGATTCCGGTGTACAGCAAGTACCAGGGCGGCGGCACGCGTCCCGGCCGGATCGAGGCGGGCGCCATCAATGTCCCGATCGTGGTGGGCGGCGCGCTGGTGCGGCCCGGCGACATCGTCGTGGGCGATGGAGACGGAGTGGTCGTGGTGCCGCGCGAACAGATGGAGGAAGTCCTGAAGATCGCCTGGGATATCGCCAAGGGCGACAAGGCCGGGCGCCAGAAGCTGTACGAAAAAACCGGGAAGTCCGACGCGACCATAAAATAGAGCGGCGGGTACGCGCTATTGCAGCGGACAGCCGCGATCTGGTATTCATGATCGGCATGAAACCAGCCGGCAGAAGGGAGTTTCTTCTGTGCGCGGGAGCCGCGCCGGAAGTCTTGCGCGAGGCCGCCGAAAGAGCCGGAGTCTCTTACCCGTCGGCGGGCCTCCGGCGCGAGAACATCAAAATCACCGACATCCAGGTCACGCCGCTGTCCTACGTGGACCCCAAGCGGAACCTGTGGCGCACCGACCGTTACATCGTCTGGAAGACCGACGCCGCGCTGTGCCGGGTCTTCACCGACCGCGGGATCGTGGGAATTGCCGAAGGCACGCCCTACGCCGGCCCGGACAAAATCAAAACCTACACCGAAGAGACCATTAAGCCGATCCTGATCGGGCAGAATCCATTCGACGTGGATTTCATCGCCTTCGGCGGCGGCGGCGCCGACCGGCTGATCAGCGCCGCCTGGGCGGGCGTCAACAACGCCTGCTGGGACATCCTCGGCAAGGCCCTCAACACGCCGGTCTACAAGCTGCTGGCCAAAGACACCAAGCCGGACCCGCACATCCGCATCTATGCCAGCGGCGGCGTCGAGCACGAGTGGTACAACCAGGGCGACGAGTTCCTCATCGAGGAAGCGCTGCGCTACCAGCGGCAGGGCTTCACCGCGTTCAAGTTCCGCTCCGGAACCGCCTGGCAGCACAGCAAGCTGACGCTCAAGCAGTACCTGCCCGTGATGCGGCGGCTGCGCGCCGCCGTCGGGCCGCGGTTCGAGCTGATCCACGAGACCCTGCGCGCGCAGCCGGTGACTCTGGACGAAGTGCTGAACGAGTTCTGCCCGCTCGCGGAGGAGCTGAAGTTCCACTGGTTCGAGCAGCCGATGAAGACCCTCGAGGAGTACGCCGCCGTCAACCGGGCGCTGAAGACGGTTCCGGTTTCGGGCGGCGAGAGCGACCGGAACCGGTTCGAAATCAAGCCCTGGATGGACAGCGACGCCATCGACATCGTGCAGACCGACTGCAACGTCACCGGCCTGTCCGAAAACTGGCACATCGCGCGCATGGCGCACCTGCGGCGCAAGCTCTTGTGCCCGCACAACTGGCACGGCGGCCTCACCACCATCGCCAACGCGCACCTGGTGGCCGCCATTCCGAACAGACACATGCTGGAGCTCAACCAAACGTACAACCCCTTGAAGGAGGAGATCTTCCAAGATCCTCTGGTGGTCCGCAAGGGCTACATGGACTTGCCCGACCGGCCGGGGTACGGCGTCGAGCTGGTTCCGGGCGTGGAGAAGAAGTTCCCCTGGACGCCAGGCTCCTACTTGCGCCCGAACCCGCTCCTGGAGAAATCCTGATTCGCGTCTCCGGTGAGATACAATGAACCGTGTCCGCTGCAAAATCCGAGAGGACCGGCTGGTCGCGCACGCGATGGAGCGGCGATTATCTCTTTCTGCTGCATAACCTGGTCCTGCGGGATTTTCGAATCCGCTACCGCAACATGTCCCTGGGGGTGTTCTGGTCGCTGTTGAACCCCATGGTCATGATGGGCGTGCTGTGGTTCGTCTTTACTAAGATCTTCCCCAGCAACCGCATCCCCAACTTCGCGGTGTTCGTTCTGTGCGGCCTGGTGCCCTACAGTTTCTTCACTGTGGCCTGGCTGAACGGCACGACCTCGCTGGTGGACAGCGCGACGTTTCTCAAGCGCGTTCCGGTTCCGCGCGAGGTGATCCCTATCTCCAGCGTGCTCAGCAACTGCGTCCAGATTGCGCCGCAACTGGGGCTTTTGTTCACCTTCGTGCTGCTGGCGGGCAAGGGCGTGGGCTGGCAATGGCTCTGGCTGATCTTCGTCTGGGCCTGCCAGATCGTCTTTGTCAGCGGCCTGGCGCTGATCTCGTCCGGGCTGAACGTCTACGTGCGCGACATCCGGTACGTGGTGGAATCCGCCAACGTGGTGCTGTTCTGGCTGGTGCCGATCTTCTACGATTTCTCGATCATTTCCGAGCAGTACCGGGATCTGTACCAGTACAACCCGGTGGCCGCTCTAGTGCTGGCCTCGCGCCACATCCTGCTGGATGGCGTTGCCCCGCCCGCATCGCTGCTGCTGAAACTGGCCGGCAGTTCGGTCTTCATGCTGCTGCTGGGGCTGGCGCTGTTTCGCCGTTTGCAGTCGAAGTTCTACAATCATCTATGACGGGTGCGGCCGTGATCGAATTCGCCGGCGTCTGGAAGGGCTTTCACCGCAATTCGGCAAGCATCCTGCTGCGCGCGCATCTCAAGCGCCTGGTTTCGCGGCAGCCGCCGCAGGACCTCTTTTACGCCCTGAAGAACCTGAACTTCCAGGTGCAACCGGGAGAAAGCGTGGCCGTTCTGGGCGCCAACGGCGCGGGCAAGAGCACGCTGCTGAGCCTGGTGGCCGGGCTGGCGCCGCCCGACCGGGGATTTGTTACGGTGAACGGCCGGCTGGCTGCGCTGCTCGAACTGGGATCGGGCTTCCACCCGGACCTCACCGGCGCGGAAAATGTCCGGTTGAACGCTTCTTTGTTCGGCGTGAGCCGCAAGCGCTTCGAGCGGATCTTCGATGCCGTCGTCGAGTTCGCCGAGATCGGCGATTTCCTGCACGAACCGCTGCGCACCTATTCCAACGGTATGATTATGCGGCTGGGTTTTTCGGTGGCGGTCAGCGTGGATCCGGATATCCTGCTCATCGACGAAGTTTTGGCCGTCGGCGATCACGCCTTCCAGTCCAAATGTTTCGAAAAGGTGTTGGAACTCCGGCGGCAGGGGAAAACTATTCTTTGCGTTTCCCATGCCACAGGGATGGTGCAGCAGCTTTGCAGCCGCGCCATCTGGCTGGACCACGGCGAGTTAATGCTGGATGGCCCCATTCAACAGGTGGCCGATGCCTACCAGGGGCGGCTGCGGTGCGGACCCGGCCAATAAGTAGCTGCTACAACCGCTCCCTGACGGTCGCGGCTCGGAATGCGATTCCGAGCGGTCATTCCAAACTGGTATCGGCGGTCGTCGTACAGCAATCGTCGCACAAAGCGTTCCATATCTTCCGCCTGCCCTCGACCGGGAAGCGCAACGCAATCTAGACAAACTCGAATGAAATGAAGCGCAATTCGGGGTAAACGGTCTTTTTCGTGGGGTGTCATCACAAAGTAACACTTGTATTACACGCTGGAATAGAGTAAAAATGAGTAGAAGCTTGTCATCGCTTCGGCGAGCACCTCAACATGGCGGAGATCCTGTTCGAGTCGTCGCAGTACTTCAGCCCAAGCTGCCTTCCTGTTGAAAGGCCGGAAGAACCACACCCCTGGTTCGCGATCCGAGTCCGGTCCAACTACGAACGAACCACGTCGACAATCTTGCGCGGCAAGGGATTTGACGAGTTCGCGGCTCTTTACCCCACGAAGCGCCGCTGGTCGGACCGGCTGAAGGGCATGCTAGTTCCTCTGTTTCCGGGTTATATCTTCTGCCGTTTCAACCCGTTGAATCGTCTTCCGATAGTTAGCACGCCGGGCGTGGTGCACATTGTCGGCCTGGGCAACGAACCCGAACCGGTGGAAGAATCCGAAATCGCCGCCCTTCGGACGCTGGTCTTTTCCGGACTGCCGGCGTGCCCCTGGCCGTTTCTGCGCGAAGGACAGCGGGTCGAGGTGCAGTATGGAAGCCTGGCGGGAGTCGAGGGAGTTGTGGTCCGCGTTAAGAACCACGTACGGCTGGTTCTCTCTGTGACGCTGCTGCAAAGGTCCGTGGCGGTGGAAATCGACCGGGATTGGATCCGGCCGATGTAGCCGCCCCACGGCACACGCTATCCGTACTACCATGACTCAGAGCCCCGCGGGGCCGGGAGGATTGCCTTTGGCTGGCGAAAGCGCCAGAGACGACAGCGTCGTCCGGTGGGAATTGGGAAGCCAGACGGGGAGCGTCGAGTTCCCGGTGAGCCTGCTCGAAGAACTGGTCGAAACCGTGATGGCAGGCTTTCGCCGGGCGCCCTGGGGCGGACCGGAGGTGGGCGGCGTTCTGTTCGGAACCCGCGAAGAGGGTTCCATCCGCCTGGTGACTCATCGCTTAGTCGATTGCGAGCATGCCGAGGGACCGGCCTTCGAGCTTTCGGAAGCGGACGAGCAAGGGCTGGCTCAACTGCTGCGGGAAGGCGTCGAGGGACTTGAGCCTGTCGGCTGGTACCACTCCAGGTACCGGGATTGCTCGATTTCGGCCACAAACGCCGGCGTTTTCGACCGCCATTTTCCAGCCCCCTGGCAAGTGACGCTGGTTTTCGGGCGGGATCGGGATCAACCGTGCGTGGTCGAGGTGCACTCGCGGCGGCGCAACGGAACCCTCCAGTCCGCACGCCCGCGCGCAGCGGTTAAAACCACCCCGCCGCCCGCTCCCGATGTGATAGCCGAGCCGGTCCGGCCGCCTGAACCGGAAGCGATCCGAACCGCTGCCCCGGCGCCGGTTGCCGCGCCGGTCGCAGCGCCAGAACCGGCGACGCTCTCGCCCGCCGCCCTGGAACCGGTTCCCGAACCCATACCGGAGCCGGCCCATGTGGTGGCGAGTGCACCGCCCCAGCCGGCCAAATCCGGCGAGGCGGAATCCCTGCTTTCGGTACCGGTCCTCTCCGGAACGGTGTTTTGGAGTTCCCAGCACGAAGAAGCCCTCGGCCGGCTCCTGTACGGCGTGCGCGGCCGCAGAGGACTGGCGATTCTGACCGGGGAAGCGGGGACGGGAAAGACCACGGTGCTGAAGTGCCTGGCCGAACATCTGTGCCAGGATCATGCCGAGTTCGCCTTCCTGCTGCATTCCCGGTTTTCCGCTGCGCAGTTCTACGAGATGCTCGCTTACGACCTGGCGCTCGACTGCCCCCGGAGGTCCAAGTCCGAAGTGGTGGCCGCTCTGACCCGGCTGATGCAGGGACAGGCCGCACGCGGGCTCACGACCGCGCTGGTGATCGACGACGCGCACAGCCTGGAGCGCGAGGTTCTGGACGAGATCCAGTGGCTGGACAGCCTTCCGAGCCGCAAGGACAAGCTCCTCCAGATCGTCCTGGCCGGTCAGCCGGCGCTGGACCGGATCATGCAGGCCGAAGATCTGGGCCCTCTGAAGATTGCAGTTCGCTGCTCCCTGGGGCCGTTCTCGGAGCAGGAGACTTTGGCTTACCTGGCGCACTACCTTACAGAAGCGGGGATGAAAGACCAGAACATTTTCCCTGAGGCGCTGGCGGGCGAGATCCATCACCGCTGTCAGGGGATCGCAGGAACAATCCGGGCGGTTTGCGACCACCTGTTGAAGACCTGCGCCGCCCGGAAAGCCCGAGTGGCCACCCTGGAAATGCTGGACCGCGCCTGCGACAACCTGCGCCTGGCGGCCGGCGACTCCGCCCTGGAGCACGCCTGATGCCCCGGCTGCGGGCCTTTCTTCTCGGGCTATGGCCGGTCCTGATCGCCGCGGTAGTGCTCTTCTCTCTCCTGCCTGGGTCGCGCATGCCGGACCTGCCGCTAAGCGACAAGCAGGAGCACTTCACCGCCTACCTCGGCCTGGCGGTGATCCCCGTGGCGGCGGTCAAACGCGGACGGATAGCGCTGGCGGCGGCCCTCTCGATCGCCTGCCTGGGAGTGGCGCTGGAGTTCTTCCAAATGCGGATTCCTGGGCGGGCGTTCGATGCGCGCGACATCCTGGCGAACTGCATCGGCGTGCTGATCGGCACTTTGGCCGGGCTGCCTTTGCGCCGGCGCGTGCTCACGGCCGGCCAGACCCGCTACTCTCCGCTGGACTCGTAGACCCGCTTCAAGATCCACGAGATGCTGAGGTACAGCGCGAGCAGGAGCCCGATCCAGGGAAAAACGCGGGCGGCGTCCTTTTTGAGTTGTTTCCAGATTCGATGCCCCCGGGTCTTGTGTGACTTCGCGATCTGGCTCTTGCCTCCGGCCACAAACTCGCGCTGCCACCGCGAAAGCCTCGACTCGGAGGCCCCGATATCGCCGGCCACCGCTCTCACATCTTCGCCCCGGAGCACGCGCAAAACCGCTTTGACCTTGGCCTCGGTGGCGTAGGCGTGCGTCCTTTCCGCCGAGTGTTCCGAGTCGGCCATAACGACTATCACAACACAAATCATTTTTCGCTACATTGGTCCCTTGATCTATGCGTGGGGAGATGGTCCTGCGAGTCCGGAAGGTATCGAAGTCGTTCCCCGGCGTGAAAGCCCTGCAAGACGTTTCTCTGGAGGCTGAGAAGGGGCAGGTGCTGGCCCTGGCGGGCGAAAATGGCGCCGGCAAATCGACGCTGATGAAGATCCTCATCGGCCTGCACGCGCCGGATAGCGGGGAGATTCTGCTGGAGGGCTGCGGCATCCGGCCGAGCAGTCCTCACGACGCGCTGCGGGCGGGGATCTCCATGATCCACCAGGAGCTGATGCCGTTCCCGGATCTCAGCGTGGCCGAAAACATCTGCATGGGGCGCGAGCCGGCGCGGTGGCTGCCGGGCTGGCTCGACCGGCCGGCCATGCAGCGCACCGCCGAACGGTTGCTGGCCCGTTTGGGAGTTGAACTCGATCCGCGGCGGAAGATGCGGGAACTGAGCGTGGCCGAAATGCAGGCGGTGGAGATCGCCAAGGCCCTCGCCGGCGAAGCCAAGGTCATCATCATGGACGAACCTACCTCGGCCCTCTCCGAGCGGGAGGCCGGGGCGCTGTTCGGAGTGATCGGCGAGTTGAAGAAGCGGGGCGTGGCGGTGATCTACATCTCGCACAAGCTGGACGAGATCTTTCGCCTCGGCGACCAGGTGACGGTCCTGCGCGACGGCCGCCACGTGGCCACGCGCGCGATCGGGGAACTGAATCAGGACCGGCTCATCGCCCTGATGGTGGGGCGTGAAATTGGCGCGGTGTTTCCGCCGCCGGCGGCGGCCAAGGGAGACGTGGTGCTGGAGGCGCGCGGGCTGGGCCGCGCGGGCCGGTTCCGCGACGCCTCGTTCCAACTGCGGCGGGGAGAAATCGTTGGTCTGGCGGGGCTGATGGGCGCCGGACGGACCGACTTGCTCGGCGCGCTGGCCGGCCTGGCGCCCGCCGAGCGGGGCGAGATACTCGTTCGCGGCCGGCAGGTGCGCATCGGCGGCCCTTGGGACGCTCTGGCGCACGGCATCGCCCTGGTGGGAGAAGACCGCAAGGAGACCGGACTGGTGCCCGAGATGTCGATCCGGCACAACCTGACGCTCAGCAGCTTGCGCGGCTGGCGGATCGACCATGCGGCCGAGTGCCGGGTGGCCGACGAGCAGATTCGCGCTTTCGCCATCAAGCCGCCCGACCGGGACCGCCTGGCCGGGCGGCTGAGCGGCGGCAACCAGCAAAAGTTGGTCATCGCCAAAGCCCTGCTGACCGACCCGGCAATCCTGCTGCTGGACGAGCCGACCCGCGGCATCGACATCGGCGCCAAGGCCGAGGTGTACGAGATCGTGTCGCGCCTGGCGCGCGAAGGCAAAGCCATCCTCATGGCCTCCAGCGAGATGCCCGAGCTTCTGGCTCTGTGCGACCGCATACTGGTGCTGCGCCAGGGTGAGATCGCGGCGGAACTGAACCCGCGCGAAACCTCGCAGGAAGAGATTCTGAAGTGCGCCATGCCAAACTGAGAGAGCGGAAGCGATGCGGACGACGGCCATGAGATCCCGGTGGGGGCAGTGGGGGCTGATCCTCGCGCTGGCGCTGATTTGCGCCGCGCTCTGGATTTCCCTGCCGGGCTTCCTGACGGTCTCGAACCTGGTCAACCTGGTGCGCCAGATCTCGATTAACGGCATCCTGGCGGTGGGCGTGACCTATGTGCTGCTGACGGGAGGCGTGGATCTTTCTCTGGGATCGCTGGTGGCGCTAAGCGGCGTGGTGGCGGCCGCCTTCGCGCGCCCCGGGCAGTTCCCGGTGTTCCTGCCCGTCCTGATGGGCGTGCTGGCCGGGGCTGGTTGCGGAGCGGTGAACGGCATCGTGATCACGCGCTTGCGGGTGGCGCCCTTCATTGTGACCCTGGGCATGATGACCGCGGCGCGCGGACTGGCCCTGGTGGCCAGCGGCGGGAAGCCGGTGTCGAACCTGAGCCGGGAGTTCACGCGTCTGGCGAGCGCCGGCGTCGCCGGGATTCCGATCCCGATCCTGGTCTTTTGCGGGGTGGCTGTGGTTTCGTACCTGTTCCTGGCCAACTTCCGGCTGGGGCGCTACATCTACGCCGTGGGCGGGAACGAGAGCGCCGCGCGCGCTTCGGGAATCCGCGTGAAGACGGTCAAGCTGCTCGCCTATACGGTGTGCGGCGCGCTGGCCGGGCTGGCGGGCGTGGTGCTGGCCTCGCGCATCACCACCGGGCAGCCCAACGCGGGCGTGGGCTACGAGCTGGACGCCATTGCCGCGGTGGTGATCGGAGGCACCAGCCTGTCGGGCGGCGTGGGCGGTGTGGGCGGAACCATTCTGGGCGCGCTGCTGATGGGCGTCATCAACAACGGCCTGGACTTGCTGAACGTGTCGTCCTACTACCAGCAGATCGTGAAGGGCCTGATTATCGTCGGCGCGGTGGCGCTGGACCGGAGACGGGAGCAATAGCATGAGAATCGGCATCGTGTTCGCGGCGGCGCTGGCGCTGACCGCCGGCTGCGGCCGCCGGCCGCCCGCCGGGACGCGGCCGATCACCATTGGCGTTTCGCTAATGAACCTGTCCTCCGAGTTCATCGTGATGCTCAACCAGGCCATGGACGCCAAGGCCCGCGAGCTGGGCGTGCGGCTGATCGTCAGCGACGCGCAGCGCAACCCGGACAAGCAGGTGCAGCAAGTGGAAAGCTTCGTCGCGCAGCAGGTGGATGCCATCATCCTCAACCCGTGCGAAGTGGAGGCCAGCTCCCCGGCCGTGGACCGCGCGCTGGCGGCCGGCATTCCCATCGTCAACGTGAATTCCGAGACCCGCTCCGCGCCCGCGGCCTTTGTCGGCTCCCGCGACGAGGAGTCGGCGCGCATCGCCATGGAGTACATTGCGCGGCGGCTCGGCGGGCGCGGCAACCTGGTCATGATGCACGGCTTCCTGGGCCAGGCCGCGCAGATCAAGCGCGACCAGGGGGCGCGCGAGATCCTGGCAAGAAACCCCGGCCTCAAGCTGCTGGCCGGCCAGACCGCCGAGTGGGACCGTGCCAAGGCCATGACGCTGATGGAGAACTGGATCCAGTCCTACGGCGGCCGGATCGACGCCGTTTTCGCGCAGAACGACGAGATGGCCATGGGCGCGCTGATCGCGCTGGAGCAGGCCAAACGCAAGGACAAAGTCGTCGTCGCGAGTGTGGACGCCATCGCCGACGCCTTGCAGGCGGTGCGCGACGGGCGGCTGGACGCCACGGTCTTTCAGGACGCGCGAGGGCAAGCCGGCGCGGCGGTCGAGACTGCGGTGAAGATTGTCCGCAAGCAGCCCTACGAGAAAGAGGTGTACATCCCGTTTCGGCTTGTGACCAAGGAGAACGTGGGACAGTACCTCAAATGACGATGCCGCAGGCACGAACACGGGCCGAGCAGGAGTTCCTCGCGGCCTGGCCCGAGTATGAAACGACGCGGGAGTTGGACCGCCTGCGCGCCAGCGAGTACGCCCGGCTGGATCGCTTGGGGCATGTCTACCTCGACTACACCGGGGCGGGCCTGTACGCCGATTCGCAGGTGCGCGAGCACCTGACGCTGCTGGAATCGCAAGTCTTCGGCAACCCGCACTCGGGCAGTCCGGTGTCGCTGTTCACCACGGAACTGGTCGAGCGCGCCCGTGGCGAAGTCCTGGCCTATTTCAACGCTTCGCCCGAGGAGTACATGGTCGTCTTCACGGCCAACGCCTCGACGGCGCTCAAACTGGTCGGCGAGGCGTATCCGTTCGGCTCCGGCGGCCGGTTTCTGCTCACCTTCGACAACCACAACTCGGTGAACGGCATCCGCGAATTCGCGCGCGCCCGCCAGGCGGGCATCGCCTACATCCCGCTCAGCCTGCCCGAAATGCGCGTGGACGAGGCGGGGCTTTCCGAGTACTTCGCCCTGGCGCTGCCGGGCGGGCACAACCTGTTCGCCTACCCGGCCCAGTCGAATTTCTCCGGCGTCCAGCATCCCCTGGAGTGGATTCCGCGGGCACAAGCACAGGGTTGGGACGTGCTGCTGGACGCGGCGGCCTTCGTCCCCGCCAACCGGCTGGACCTGAGCGCGTGGCATCCCGATTTCGTTTCGCTGTCGTTCTACAAGATGTTCGGCTACCCCACCGGCATCGGCTGCCTGCTGGCCCGCCGCACGGCGCTGGCCAAGCTGCACCGGCCGTGGTTCTCGGGAGGCACCATCACGGTGGCCTCGGTGCAAGCCGACCGCTACTACCTGGCGGAAGGGTCGTCGGCCTTCGAGGACGGAACCCTGGATTACTTGAACATCCCCGGCGTAGCCATCGGCCTGCGCCACCTGGCGGCGGTGGGAGTTGAGCGCGTTCATACACGCTGCCGCTGCCTGGCCGGATGGCTGATCGAGCGCCTGCTCGCGCTGCGCCACGGCAATGGAAGCCCGCTGATCCGGCTGTATGGTCCGGCCGGCGCGGAGCGGCGCGGCGGCACGATAACCATGAATTTCTGCTACGCGGCGGGCCAGGTGATCGACCACGTGCGCGTCGAGCAGGCCGCCGCCGCGCACCGCATCTCGCTGCGCACCGGCTGCTTCTGCAACCCCGGCGGCGGTGAAACGGCGCTCAACCTCTCCAAGTCGGAACTGCTGGGCTGTTTCAGCCAGCCGCACGTCCAGTTGGACGAATTCCGTATGTGTATCGACCCCAAGAGTTCCGGCGCGGTGCGGGTCTCGGTGGGTATCGTCAGCGATTTTGACGATGTGTACCGCTTCGTCGAATTCGCCCGCGAGTTCCTCGCTGGTTAGCGCTTCTTGAGGGTGATGCTCATGCCGCCGCCCTGCCGGTAGAGGACGGTGTCCAGATCCGGGTTGGCGTTGACCGCCCGCAGGTAGTCTTCCGCCGAATCGATGTTGTGCGCCAGGATCAGGCCGCCAGGGCGCACCAGCGGCAGCAACTGCTGCAAGTACTCGACGTAGCCTTCCTTCTCGGCGTCGAGGAAGAGCATGTCGATGGGGTCCTTGAGTCGCTTGATGTTCTGGTGTGCGTCTCCCTGCACCAAGTTCACCAAACGTTCGACGCCGGCTTTCTGGAAGTGCCGCCGGGCGGTGGCGGCGCGGCCGGAATCCAGTTCGAAGGTGTTCAGCCTGCCGCCGGTCTTTTCCAGGGCCAGGCAAATCCACAGGCCGGAGATACCGGTCGAAGTGCCAATTTCGACCACGTTTTTGGCAGTGATGGATTCGGTCAGCAGGCGCAGCATCCGGCCGTCGGCGGCGGGCACGTTGGCGTACAACTCCCCGGCCTTGAACGCATCGTCGATGGTCGCCAGGATGCGTTTCTCCGCCTCGGACTTTGCCAGCGGAGGGCTTTGCTGCTCGCCGCCCGGCCCCCCGCGCCGCCGCTGACCGGCGGCCAGGGAGGCCACGAAGACACCTATAACGATAACTGCGAACGCACGCTTCATTTCGACCTCAGTCTACTGGGCGCGCTTGGCGACGAATTCACGGGGCTGGCCCTGGCCGCCCTCGCGCTTCATCTGGATCTCGTTCCCCGCAACCTTGCCCGTATAGGTCTGCTTCATGGTGTTACCGCCGCGTTCCGTGGTCACCGTGAAGGAAATCGTGTCCCCGCTGACCTTGCCGTCGGCGATCGCGGCCGGCTGGCCCTGGCCGCCGCCCACCGTCCCGGTCAGCGTCTCGCCGGACACCTTGAAAACAAAGGTTACTTCGCGAGCCTGGCCGCTCCGGCCGGGCACCTGCGCGGTCCACTTGCCGCTCACATCGGCCGCCGAGACAAGCATGGCAGCGGCCAGCAACATCGTCAGTAGAAAGAGAAAACTCTTGTTCATGGTAATCGCTAAGGCGCAGCCGGCGGCGCGGACGTTACGCCCCGCCTCAATACCCCCGCGCCTTATCCACCACGTTGACCAGCGGCAACTCGGCCGCGTAGCGCCGGACGTTGTCCGCAAACACCTCGATCAGGCGCACCTGCCGGTCCGGGCTCCACCCCGAGGTGTGGGCGCTCATGACCACGTTGGGGCAGTCGAAGATGGGGTGCGAGCTGGGCGGCGGTTCGGTGGGAAACACGTCCAACCCGGCGCCGGCGATCCAGCCTTCCTTGAGCGCACGCACCAGGGCCATGTCGTCGAACAGCTTGCCGCGCGACAGGGCCAGGAAGTAGGCGGTCTTCTTCATGCTACGGAAGACCTTCTCGTTGAACATGCGCTCGGTCTCGGGCGTATGCGGCGCGGCGGCCACCAGCACATCCACCTTGGGGACCATCTCGGCGAACCAGGTCGGGTCGTGCAGTTCCTCGACGAAGTCGGGTTTGGGGATGGGCTTGGCGTCCGTGCCTACGATGCGCATGTCGAAGCCGAAGTGTGCGCGGCGAGCGGTGGCCGTGCCAATGCCTCCCATACCCACAATACCCATCACCCGCCCCACCAGCTCCGTGTGGTGGTCCGATTTGGGCGTGCCCACCGGGTTCATGGTCCGCTTGTAGAACTGCGGCACATAATACTTGGTGATGCCGCGAGTGAGGCACAGCAGCAGCCCCATGCCGGTTTCCGAGATTCCGGGCGCGAAGGTGCGCGCGTAGTTGGTCACCACCACGGGGCTTTTGCGCAGAGCCGGATCCATGCCCTCCATGCCGGCGCCGCCCGCCTGCACCCACTTCAGCTTGGGGGCCGAGTCGAGGTCGGCGGCGCGAACGTCGCCATAGACCACTTCGGCGTCCTTGAGCTGCGCGCGGAATTCCTCGCGCGAGGAGCAGAGGACGATTTCCACCTTGGCGTTGGGCACGGCCGATTGGATCGTGCGCACCTCGTGCGGCTCGAACCGGTACAGGGTGACGATCCGGATCGGATCCTGCTGCGCCTTTAATTCAACCTGCGTGTAAACGGGAACCGCTACCGCCGCGCGGCTCGCCGCCATGAATGACCGACGGGAAAACTCGTTCGTGCGCATGGCGTCAAGGTACCATAGCCGGCTGCCGCGCGCCGGCCTTGCCCTGGGCGTCCAGCAGCGGGCGCGAGCCGGCGGCGATCATCGACAGGTCGGGCGATCCCTGGAAGAACTGAAATCCCTCTTTCATGAACTGGGCGACGTCGCCGGCCGCGCCCACCCGTCCGACCGGGATTTTGTGGCGTTTGGCGGAGGCGGCCACCTTGCCGATGGCGGTCTTCACCTCATCCGTTTGCCGGCCCCGGAAGCCGTAGGAGTGCGACAGATCGTTTGGCCCGATGAACGCCACGTCGATACCCGGCACTGAGAGAATCTCGTCGATCCGCTCCACCGCCTGCTTCTGCTCGATGATGATGATCACCATGGCGTTCTTATCGGCGAAGTCCGCGTAGCCGCCAGGCGCTGGCCAGCGCAGGCTAGCCAGCGTGGGCCCCGAGCCGCGCTGCCCGAGCGGCGGGTACTTGCAGGCGGCCACCGCCTGCCGGGTCAGCTCCGGCGTCGAGGTGAAGGGAAAGATCACGCCCAGCGCGCCGATGTCGAGCGCCCGCTTGGCGGTCCACAGCTCGTTCACCGGGACGCGGATGCACGGGGCGATGGTGGTGCCGTGCGTGGCCCGAATCATATTCCGCGCCGATTCCCGCGTGATGGCGCTGTGCTCCATCTCGAT
>JACQZT010000023.1 GCA_016213755.1 Acidobacteriota bacterium
CGATCTTGGGCCCGTAGAAAGCCGCCTCGTCGGGCATCACCTTGGCCTTCAGGCCCAGCTTGTCGACGGCGTCCTTCAACGCTTTCTCGCCCAGTTCCCACTGCTCCGGCGTGCCGTCGTACTTGCCACTGGCGCCGCCGTCCCAGGTGGAAACTTCGGCCTGGTAATCTTCGAAACCGAAAGTGCGCAGCACGTCGATGGCGAACTGGAGACAGCCCACGATCTCGCCCCCGATCTGCTCGGGCGTGCAGAAGATGTGCGCGTCGTCCTGCGTGAAGCCGCGCACGCGCAGCAGGCCGTGCATGACACCGGAGCGCTCGTACCGATAAACCGTGCCCAGTTCGCCCAGCCGCACCGGCAGGTCGCGGTAGCTGCGCAAACGGTCGTGGTAAATCAGGATGTGGAAGGGGCAGTTCATGGGCTTGAGCTGGTATTCGGCGTCGTCCAGCTCCATGCGCTTGAACATGTTCTCGGCGTAGAAATTGTAGTGGCCGGAGGTCTTCCACAAATCGGCCCGCGCAATGTGCGGCGTGTAGACCAGCGAATAGCCGCGCTTCAGATACTCGTCGCGCATCCAGTCTTCGAGCAGCTTGCGCACCATGCCGCCGCGGGGATGGAAGAAGATCAAGCCCGGTCCGGCGAGGTCCTGGATGCTGAACAGGTCCAGCTCCTGGCCCAGCTTGCGGTGGTCGCGCTTCTTGGCTTCTTCCAGGCGCTTGAGGTGCTCTTCCAGGTCCTTCTTCGAGAAGAAGGCGGTGCCGTAGATGCGCTGCATCTGGGCGTTCTTCTCGTCGCCCTTCCAGTAGGCGCCGGCGATGGAAAGCAGTTTGAAGGCCTTGATCGTCCCGGCCGAGGGCACGTGCGGCCCGCGGCAGAAGTCGATGAACCGCGGCCCCAAGGTGTACTCGGTGAAGTGCGCGCCGGCCTTTTCGCCGATGAGCTCGCACTTCATTTGCTCGCCCATTTCGGCGTACTTGCGGAGACCTTCTTCCTTGGGCGTGAGCCGGCGCTCGTAAGGCAGGTCGGCCTTCTGAAGCTCGGCCATTTTGGCCTCGATCTTCTCGAGATCTTCGGGCGTGAACGGCGTCTCGCGCTGAAAATCGTAGTAGAAGCCGGTGTCGGTGGCCGGCCCGATGCCCAGCTTGGTTTCGGGGAACAGCTCCAGCACCGCCGCCGCCATCAGGTGCGCGGCCGAGTGGCGATAAACGTCCAGCGCCTCGGGGTTCTTGGTAGTGAGGATGGCCAGGCTCGCGTCGCCCTCCAGCGGGCGGGTCAGATCGAACATCTCCCCGTCCACTCGCGCCGCAATGGCATCGTCGGCCAGGCGCGGGCTGATCGAGCGGGCGATATCAATGGGTCGGCTGCCGGCCGGGACGTCCTTCCGGCTGCCGTCCGGCAATGTAATTGTAATGTCGCTCATACGGCTTGATTTTCCAGCGTAACACGCACCTGGACTTGCTTTCCTGATAAACTCTCACGATGAATGGTTTGTTGCTGATTCTGCTGGGCGGCGTCATGCAGGGCGCCTTCACCATCCCGCAGAAGTACTTGCGCGGCTGGCGCTGGGAAATGGGTTGGCTGGTTTACTCCATCGCCGCCATGATCGTCTTTCCGTGGGCCATGGTGTTGTCCACCATTCCCGACCCGGTGGCGGTGTATTCGGCGGCGGGCGCGAAGTCGATTCTGCTGGCCGCGCTGTTCGGCATGGGCTGGGGCATTGGCTCGGTGTTCTTCGGCCTGGGCGTGGCGGAACTCGGCGCCGCGCTGGGCTTCGCCATCATCATGTCGCTGATCGCCGCGCTGGGTTCCATCATCCCCCTGGCGGTGCAGCACCCGGACCAGTTGTTCACCGGCCGCGGGCTGCTGCTGTTTCTGGGCCTGGCCATCGTGATCCTGGGCGTGGCGCTGTGCTCCAAGGCCGGCGCGCTGCGCCAGGCGGCGGCGCCAAAGAAGTCGGGTAATTTTGTTCGCGGCCTGATTCTCTGCATCCTCTCCGGTGTCCTGTCGCCGATGTTCAACTTCGCGGTGGCGTTTCTGGACGACATTGCCAGCCTGGCGCAGGCCCAGGGCGTGAGCGGACCCACCGCTTCGGTCACCAAAATCGCGGTGGCCATCTCGTTTGGATTTCTGGCCAACGCCGGCTACTGCCTGTACCTGCTGCGCAATAACGGCGGCTGGCAAAACACCGTGCCGGGCGCGCTGGGCCGCAACATCGGACTGGCCGCGGCGATGGGCGCACTGTGGTTCTTCGGCATCTACTTCTACGCCCAGGGAGCGGCCAACATGGGCGTGTACGGCGCGGTCTTCGGATGGCCGCTGTTCATGACCACCATCCTGCTGGTGGCCAACCTGCTCGGCCTGCTGACGGGAGAGTGGCGCGGCGCCGGCTCGCGCGCCCTGCGCTTCCTCGCCCTGGGCAACGCCGCCATGATCGCCGCGGTGGTAGTGATCTCGGTCGGCTCGCGACCGTGATCAGTTCAGGTACCGCTTCAGCCACCCCAGCAGTTCACCATAGAAGAAGCGGCTGTCTTCTCCCTTCAGTATCCAGTGATTTGCGTCGGGGAAGACGATCAAGCGGCTCGGGATTTGCAGACGCTTCAGCACGCTCCAGTTTTCCAGCGTCTGGTTGAGCGGCACGCGAAAGTCCTTTTCGCCCACCGTGAGCAGCATGGGCGTGCGGAAGTTCTTCGCGTAGCGGATGGGATTCTGCTCGCGCCAGACGGGGCCCTGCTCCCAGACCGGACCGCCGTTGGAAATTTCGCGGTGAAAGATCGTGTCGCTGGTGCCCCACTGCGATTCCAGGTTGATGAGGCCGGCGTGGCTGAACAGGCAGCGGTAGCGCGTGGTGGTGGCCTGGAGCCAGTTGGCCATGTGCCCTCCGTAACTGGCGCCGCCGGCGCACATCTTCGCGCCGTCGAGGAAGGGGAATTCCTTGAGCGCCTGGTTCACGGCCTGGTCGATCTCTTCGCCCGGCCCCTTCAACGGATCGCCCTGGATCTCCTGCGCGAACTTCTCGCCGTAGCCGGTGGAGCCGGTGTAGTCGGTCAGCAAAAGGACGTAGCCGGGCGTGGTGAGCAGGTGATAGTTCCAGCGCAGGAAGAACTGGTCGCGCCACATCGAGTGCGGGCCGCCGTGGATCATGGCCACCAGCGGGTACTTCTTCGCCGGGTCGAACGATGGCGGCAGAATCAGCATATTGTGGATGCGTTTGCCGCGCCCGGAGGTGAACCAGAAATGGCGCGGCGCCTGCCAGTCGATCTGGGCCGCCCGGGCGGTGTTGAATTCCGAGAGCGGCTTGTGCGCGCCGGCGCGAGGGTCGATGCGCACCACCTCGGCCGGGTTCACCGAGCTTTCCCAGTTGGCGACGAGCAACTCCGCCTTCTCGGGAATCGTCATACCGGTGTAGACGCCCAACTTCATATCGAATGCGAGCTTGACGCCGCCGCCCGCAGCGGGCATGCTGAACAGCTTCTCGTGCCCCGCCTCTTCGGCCAGCAGGTAGAGGGTCCTGGAATCGGGCGTAAACGCGAAGCTGCCCACGGATCGGTCGAAGCCGCCGGTGAGGACTTTCGGTTCACCCGCGGCGGGCCAGACCATTATCGCCAGACGCGACACATGGTAGACCTGGCCGTCGCCGCCCGCGCTGTGCAGCATGTACAGCGCCTTTCCGTCGGGGCGGAAGCGCGGCTGGCTGAAACTGTCTTTGCCCGAGGTGATCTGCCGCGGCTCTCCGCCGTCCTCCCGAACTTCGAACAGGTGCGTGCGGACCTCGGCGAAGGCCGCTTCCTCCCGGTTCACCGAGCAGGCGAACACGACCGACTTGCCGTCCGGAGCCCAGGCGGCCGCCAGTTCCTCGCCCGAAGCGGTTTCGGTGCCCGCAAAACCCTTCGACGCGGCCAGCTTCGAGCCGGCCAGCAGGTCGCGCGCCTCGGCGCCGGCTTCGGCCTTCTGCACGAAGAGGTGCGGCCGCGCCTCTTCCAGCCAGTGGTCCCAGAAGCGGACGGGGAACCCGTCATAGACCCGCGCGCTGTACTTGCGCGCTTTGCGCTCGGCCGCGCCCGCATCGACGCTGGAGGTGAACAGCAGCACTGACCCGTCGGGGCTGAAGCGGGGCGCGGTGGCGCCGCCGGACGCCGACGTCACCCGCTGCGCTTCGCCGCCCGCGACTACGTCCAGCACATAGATCTGGCTGGCCTCATCGCCCTCGCGGCGCGCGCTGAAGGCGATGCGCCGGCTGTCGGGGCTCCAGGCGACGCCGCTCTCGGAGCCTTTGCCGGCGGTCAGGCGGCGCGGTTTTGCACTCGCGTCCGAGGGAACGATCCACAGGTCGGAGACCTGCTCTTTCTCGTCGTAGGCAGGCTCGGTGACCGGGACGATCACCCACTTGCCGTCGGGGCTCGGGACGGGCGCGCCGACGCGCTTCATCAGCCACAGCGCCTCGTGCGTGATGGGCGCGGTGGCCGCCGTCGCGCCCGCGGCGCACACCAACAGAACAGCGATATGCCGGAGAGAAGACATATCACTGTTGTAGCAAGCTTCAGTCGAGGTGGAACACCTCTTCGAGCGGCGCCATGCCTTCGTCGGGCCGCTTGCCTTCGAGGGCCTCGAAGAAATCGCCCATCTCGGCCTGCCAGCGCGCGTTCACTTCGCGCACGGCCATGCCGGCGCGCGCCGCCTCGAAGTCGGGAGTTTCGACGTAACCAACCAGCAGGCCGTCCTCCCGCAGGAACAGCGAGTAGTTGTGCCAGCCGGTTTCGCGCAGCGCCTGGAGCATGTCGGGCCACACCGCCGCGTGCCGCACCTTGTACTCTTCCAGGCGGTCTTTCTTCACCTTGAGCAGAAAACAGATTCGTTGCATGGCGTCCAAAGCATTATAATCCGCTATGGGACTCATGCGACGACGCGACATGCTCACCGGCGCGGCCCTGTTCGGCCTGCCCAAGGACGCCCTGCTGACACGCGATCCGGAAGCGTACTGGAATCGCATCCGCGAGGAGCAGTTCCTGCTGCCCCGATGGCGCGCATTCCTGAACAACGGCAGCCTGGGAGTGGCGCCCCGGCCGGTGGTGCAGGCGGTGACCCGCACGGTGACCCAAGACGCCGGCCTGCTGAACGACGAGTATCCGCGCTGGGGCTACGAGACGCTCGACCAGCACCGCGCGGAGCTGGCCGAATTCCTCGGCTGCGCCAGGGACGAGCTGGCCCTGACCCATAACGCCACCGAAGCGATGAGCATCGTCGCCGGCGGCATCGACCTGAAGGCTGGCGACGAGGTGCTGATCACCGACCAGGAGCACCCCAGCGGGCGCGAGCCGTGGCTGCTCAAACAGGCGCGCTACGGCATTCAGGTGCGCGAGGTGAAGATCTCCCTGCCGCCGCGGAGTTGGGAGCAGATTGCGGATATCGTGGTCTCCGCCCTCGGCCCGCGCACGCGCGTGCTGAGCTATTCCGGCATCCTCACCACCACTGGCCTGATCATGCCCATGCGCGCGATCTGCGACGCCGCGCGGGCCAAGGGGGTCGTGACGGTGATCGACGGCGCGCACGTCAACGGGCAGATCCCGGTGCGGCTCAGCGAACTGGGTTGCGACTACTTCGCCGGCAGCCCGCACAAGTGGCTTTTCGCGCCGGCCGGCTGCGGGCTGCTGTACGGGCGCCAGGAAATGCTCGGCCGCTTGTGGCCCTCCATCGTCACCGGCGGCTGGAACAACCGGAAGCTCGGCTCGGCGCGCTTCATGATGGTGGGCACCAACAACCGCGCGGTGATCGAAGGGCTGATGGCCGGGCTGCGCTTCCACAAGGCGCTCGGCTCGGAGCGGGTCTGCGGGCGCATCCACCAACTGGCGCGCACGGTGTACGAACGCGCGCGCAAGCAGAGCGACTTGGAGATGCTCAGCGCCGAAGACGACCGGCTCTACGGCGGGCTGGTGACGTTCCGGCTGAGCGCGGAACTGTTCCAGAAGTTTCAGGCGCTGTGCAACAAGAAACGCATCTGGATCGTCGGCAGCCAGCGGCAGCGTGTGGCCACGCACATCCATACCCGCCCGCGGGACATCGACTTGTACTTTCAGACATTGGAGGAGGCTCGGAAATGAACAGCGGCAATCGGCGGACGTTCTTGATGGGGGCGGTTTCGGGGGCGGTGTCCCTGGGCGCCGGCGACAGGATCAACCTGGCGTTGATCGGAGCGCGCAACCAGGGGCGCGGGGTGGCGCGGCGCGCGATCGCCGCGGGTGCGCGGATCAAGACCCTGTGCGATATCGACGACGCCATCAACGCCAAGGTGAATCCGGAACTGGCGAAAGACCAGGGCACGGCGCCCGAGTACGTGAAGGACTACCGGCGGGTGCTGGACGACAAGGAAATCGACGCCGTCATCATCGCCGCGCCGGACCACTGGCACACCCACATGGCGCTGGCCGCCTGCCAGGCGGGCAAGGACGTGTTCCTCGAAAAGCCCGTCTCGCAGACCATCCGCGAAGGGCAGATGATCCGCGACGCCGCGCGCAAGTATAAGCGCGTGATGCAAATCGGCACCATGCGCCGCAGCGCGGAGCATTTCCGCACCGCCGCCGAGTATGTGGGTTCCGGGAAACTGGGCAAGATCTGCATGGTCAAAGCCTGGATGTGCCAGTTGCGCAAATCCATCGGCGCCCCGCCCGACGGCACGCCGCCCCCCGGCGCCGACTACGACATGTGGCTGGGTCCGGCGCCCCAGCGCGCCTTCAACTCCAACCGCTTCCACTACAACTGGCGCTTCTTCTGGGACTACGGCAACAGCGAGCTGGGCAACCAGGGCGTGCACATGCTCGACGTGGCGCTGTTTGGCATCCAGAAAATGCGCAAAGCCGAAAAGTGCTTGCCCACACACGTGTCGGGACAGAGCGGCATCTACTGGCTGGACGACGCCAAGGAAGTGCCCGACACCCAGGTCATCGCCTACGACTTCGGCGACTTCCTGCTGAACTGGGAACTGCGCAGCTTCAACGAAAAGCACGCGCTGGAAGGCACCCAGGCGGGTACCGGCTTCTACGGCACCGAAGGCGTGCTGATCGTGGACGGCCGCGGCTGGCGGGTGCAAAGCAACAGCGGCGAGCCCGGCCCCTCCAGCGGCCCGGCGCCCTTCCAGCACGAGAAGAATTTCTTGGAGTGCATGCGGAGCCGCCAGCGGCCCAACGCCGACATCGAGATCGGCCGCCTCAGCACCACCCTGTGCCACCTGGGCAACATCGTCCACCACTTGAAGCGCGACGTGCGCTTCGACCCGGCGACGGAAACCTTCCCCGGCGATAAGCAGGCCAACGCGCTGCTCGGGAAATCCTACCGTCCGGCCTACCCGCTGCCCAAAGTGTGAAAAAGCGGGACAGGCAGCACTTTCCCACTTTCGAGTGCTGAAACCACCCGCCCGAAAGCGGGAAAGTGCTGTCTGTCCCGCTTTTTTGGTGGTACCGATAGACTTGGCCCTAGGGGAAGGGCCTTAGTCCTGCTAAGTAGACGTTGGTACAACAACGGGGACTTTACTCCCTTCCAGGGCGCAGGGCGGAGGTTCACAATATAGTTTGGCGGTGGCCTCGCTATGGCGATTGACAGGTACGAATTCCTCGGTTTGCCGGTCGTAATCTCAAGCCCGGCAATGAACGAGGTCTTCGCTCGAGTCCGGCGGTTTTCGCAGTTGAACGCCACGGTCCTGATCGAGGGAGAGAGCGGCACGGGCAAGGAAGTCGCCGCCCGGGCTTTGCACCACCTGTCTTTGCGCAGCGCCAAACCCTGGGTGGACATCAGTTGCGCGGCCCTGCCGGAGCACCTAGTGGAAAGCGAGTTGTTCGGCTACGAAAAGGGCGCTTTCAGCGGAGCGGAGTCGCGGAAACCGGGTCTGTTCGAGCTGGCCGAAGGGGGCACGCTGTTCCTGGACGAGATCGGCGAACTGGATCCCAAGCTGCAGGTCAAACTGCTGCGGGTTCTGGACTGCGGCGAGTTCTTCCGCCTGGGGGGCACAAAGAAGGTCCGCGTGGATGTCCGCCTGCTGGCGGCCACCAACCAGAACTTGCAGGCAGCGGTAGCCGAGGGACGCTTCCGAAAAGACCTGTATCATCGCCTGGCGCAGCTTCGCGTTGCCCTTCCGCCGCTGCGCGAGCGGCTGGAAGACATCCTCCCCATCGCGAACCTGTTCCGGGAAAGCTATGGGATCGCGGCGGGATTGTCTCCGCAGGTCGAGAAGGCTCTTTTGGACTACCATTGGCCGGGCAACGTGCGGGAGCTTCGCAACGTCGTAGTCGCCTGCGGTGCCGTCGTAACCGGCGACTGGATTCTGCCCCGCGACCTGCCTCCCGAGTTGCTGGACGGCTGCGTCTCGGCCGCCTTCCCGGCTCCGGATCTCGCGCGCCTGTCGGAGGCGACCGCCGAGGCCGGCGGGGGAGGGCTTCTGGAGACCGCCGAACGCGCCCTGATCCTGCGTGTCATGCGCCAGATCGACGGTCATCACGAAAAGGCAGCCCGCCTGCTGGGCATCTCGGTGCGCACGCTCGGCCGGAAGCTGAAAGCCTATCAAGTGGAGTCGGGGCCCGGCCAGGTGTGCGTCCAGGAGGGTCGCGAATGCCAATAGACCGCCGCCAGGAGTTGCGCCGCGCGACCGAAGGCCGGGTGACCCTTCGGATCCCAGGCAAGGCGGCGCAGGTGGAAGGCCGCCTGATCGACCTCTCCGCGCACGGCTTTCGCGTGCGTCATCTGGAGACCACTCTGGAGAGCCGCACCGTAGTCGAGTACACCGCTCCCTTTGGCCGCGGCAAAGCGGTGGTGGCCTGGAACCGCATCGAAGCCGGCCAGGTCGAGAGCGGCTTCACGGTTTCGCCGCCGGCCCGCCCAACTGTGCCAGCAGCTCTTTGACTGCCGCGTCCAACTGCGAATCCCGGCCCGCGGCGGTTTCGCCCATCGGGCGGTCGATGCGCAGGTCCACGGGCCGGGGATTGCGTTCCATCGGTTTGCCGTCGGCGCCAGTGATGCGAATGAAGGGGGAACGCAGCAGCGAGCCGTCGATCAACTGCGTGCCGCCGGTGTAGATAATCCAGCCGGCGGTGGGCTCGCCCACCACCTTGCCGAGTTTAAGGGTGCGGTAGCCTTCCGTGAAGTCCTCGGCGTCGGAGAGCGACATCTGGTTGGTCACCAGTATGGTGGGCAGCTCCAGGGCGCGCTGGCCCAGCATGCTGCGCGCGGGCGAAGACGGCATTTCGCGCGGCGTCATAGTCATGTACGGGCGGCGGGCGAAAACGTCCAGCGCGTAGGCGTTGACGAAGCCCCCGTTGTTGTTGCGAATGTCCACCACCACGCCCTCCTTGGCGCGGTTCTCGGTGTCCAGGTCGGCGTAAAGCTGGTTGAGCGAGCCAGTGCCCATGTCGCGGATGTGCACATACCCCAGCCGCCCGCCGCTGGCTCGGGCCACGTGCTGGCGGCGCTGGCTGACCCATTCGCGGTAGAGCAGGTTCCGTTCGGCGCTGGTGTCCACCGGGCGCACCACCACCTCGCGACGGCCCGATCCGTCGGCCGCGGAGGCGATCTCCAGCGCCACTCGCCGGCCGGCCTTGGCTTCCAAGAGCCGATCGAGGTTCACGCCCGCGCCGGCCGCCACACCGTCCACCGCGAGCAGATATTCGCCCGGTTTGATCTTCGCCACGTCCGCCGGACCCAGCGGGATGACTTCGCTGATGCGCAGCCGGCCCGCGGCTTCGTATTCCGCTCGGTCGAAGCGCAGCCCCAGGCGTCCCACGGCCGCCGGACGGGCGCCGGACGAGGGCGCCGAGATGCCCAAATGCGAGGCGTTCAACTCGCCCAGCATCTGGCTGATCAGGCGCCGCATCTCGTCGGGCGTGCGCGCCCCTTCAATTTGCGGAGCGAAGGCCGCGCGCACCCCGTTCCAGTCGGCCCCGTGCATGGCGGGGTCGTAAAAGTTGTCGCGCAAATAGGTCCAGGCCTGGCGGAAGACCTCTCCTTTCTCGCTGTCGAAATCCACTTCCATCTCCGCTGTCACCGCCACCGGCCGCGCCTGGCGGTTTTCGACGCCGATGGTCATGATGCGGCCGCCTTCCAGGTAGAAAACCTCCTTGCCGTCGGGGGAGAATTGCGCCCCGGACTTGCGAGCCGCGGTCGAGGTCAACTGGCGCGCCACGGGCGGCTCCTTGGCCAGTTCGTCGAGCGAATACGTGTACAGGTTCGACTGCCCGGCGACGCCGGAGGTGACCAGCAGCGTCTTGCCGTCCGGGCTGAGGTCCGCGGCCTGCGCGTCCAGGCCGAGGTCCAGGTAGCGCAAGCGCTCTTTGACGCCCGGAAAGACGATCTCCACCGGAGTGGTCTCGGTCTTCTTGGCGGCGGTTTCCTTGGGGGTTTCCTGGAACAGGTCGCGGAACTGGTCTTCGCGCAGTTTGGGCGTGCGCGGCGTCAAGTCGATGCGCGCCACGCGCGAGTCCTCGGTGCGCTGCGAAGTGGTGAAGAGCAGAAAGGTCCCGTCGGGGCTCCACAGCGGCTGGTCGCTGAAGACGTTGGCGAGAAAGCTCAGCGCCCGGGGTTCCTCACCGCCCGCCGCGGCCGCCACGTGCGGATTGTGAAAGCCCTGCTGGCCGGCCGGCAGGAAGGCGATCCATTTGCCGTCGCCGGACCAGGCCAGCGAGGGGTTGCCCAGCGGCGCCCGAGCCAGCACGCGCTCGGCGCCGGAGGCGATCTCGACAACCCGCAGTTCCCGGCGGTGGCGCACGAAGGCGACGCTCTTGCCGTCGGGCGAGAAGCGCGGCGCGGCGTCGTTCTGCTCCGAGCTCGTCAACTGTTTCTCCGTCCGCGAGGGGAAGTCGAAAAGCCAGAGCCGGGCCACGCCATCGCGGTCCGAGACATACACCAGGCGTTTGCTGTCCGGCGCCCAGTGCAGAGCGGATTCCGGCCCGGAGGTGCGGGTGAGGCGCACTGCGTCGCCGCCGTCCTTGGCTCCGGCGGCGAAGATCTCGCCGTGCGCCGTGAAGGCGATCTTCTTGCCGTCGGGCGACAGCGCCAGGCCGGAAAACTCGCTCAGCCGCAACCGCGCCGCGCCGGGCGAGGCCGGCGCGCCGCGCAGCGCAACCGCAATCTCCACCGCCGCGCCCGAGCGCGTGTCCAGCCGGTGCAGGCGGAAGTCGCGCTCGAAGACGATCCAGCGCCCGTCGTAGGAGACCGACGGCCACAGCAGGCGGCCCTGGGTGTAGCGCGTGAGCGGGCGCGACTTGCCGCCCTGCCACACCCACAGGTTTTCGGCGCCCGAGCGGTCCGACATGTAATAGAGGCTCTTGCCGTCGGGCGACCACATAGGCCACAGGTTCTTGGCCCCCTTCTCGGCCAGTTTCTCGAAGACCGGCGGCGAGCCCTCGCGGCGCAGCCAGATTTCCGATTCGTCGATGTGGCTGCGGCCGTTGCGCCACCATTGCAGCGACCCCATGCCGCGCGCGGTGATGGCCAGCGCGGCGCCGTCCGGCGAAGGCGCCGAAAAGAACTCGTTGTAGTAACGCTCGGCGCTCACCTCCAGCGGCGTGCCGCCTTCCGAGCTCACGCGGAAGATGTCGGAGCCGGAGATGTCGCCGGCCGTGGAGTGGAAATACAGCCACTTTCCGTCGCGCGACCAGCCGTCCAGGTTGTCCGCCGAGTCGCTGTAGGTGATGCGGCGCAGTTCGCCGCCGGCCAGCGTCAGAACGTAGATATCGCCCTCGCCCGTGCGCTGGCTCACAAAGGCCAGGCGCGTGCCGTCGGGCGAGCACAGCGGGCGCGATTCGGCCGCCGGATGCGACACCAGCAGCCGCGCGATGCCGCCTGGCGGAGGAACCGACCACAGGTCGCCTCCCGAGGCGAAAACGATCTCCCCGGTGACGGGGCAGACCGAAGGCTCGGCGAACGACGGCGCGCCGGCGGCGGAGAGTACGCCGGCCAAGACGAAAAACCACCCGGGGACCGCGGCGATGCTAAACATAAGGGTGTTATACCGCAATCAGTACGGGCGCACTCGCGGCGGCACGGCGTCTGGCTCTCCCAGCCACACCCGGCGGTCCGGGTAGTAGGCCAGCAACTCGCGGTTGGCCGCCTCGCCCAGGTCGCGCGCCCAGACGATTTTGGAGGCGTCGATGCCGGCTTCGTTGTACACCCACTCCAGCCGCATCCGGTTCGAGGGGCCGTATCGCACCAGCACCAGGTGGCGGCCCGGAGTGGCGCGCAGTTGCCGCTCGAAGGGCCAGCGGTCGTTGGGCGCCGGGCTCGCGCAGCACCACGACATCTGGCGCTGGGGACCCATCAGGGGGACGCCCAGCGGCCTGGCCGCCAGCCGGAATGCCACCGCGGCCACGACGATGGCGAACACCGCCCGCGCCAACTTCGCACCCCCAGGGCGGTGCCGGGCGAGGTAACGCAGCGCGTTCACCACCAGCACGTAGATCACGCCGGTGGCCGGACTGACGTAGTGCGGGTAACTGGATTGCTCGAGCAGGGTGGCGGCCAGCGTGGCACCGCCGGCCCACAGCGCCAGGCGCGGCTTGCGGCTGCCGAGCGACGCCGGCGCCGCCAGCAGGGCGAAGGTCAGCGCCGGCCCGAGGAAGAAAGACCACAGCAGCACGCCCTTGCGCAGCAGTTCCACGGCGGCCGCGCCCGGCGCCTTCAGGCGCTGGTGCTCGGCCAGTTCCCATTGGTAGTAGTCGCGCAGTTCCTTGTGGCGGTGCTCGACTTGCGGCGGGTCCTGCCAGGCCAGCGTCATGGGCCAGCCGTACGTGCGCTGGTTCACCTGGTAGGGCAGGAGCGTGGCGCTGCCCGTCACGGCGCGGAAGTAGACAGCGAGGCCCGCGCCGGCCAGACCCAGCACCAGCGCGACAGGCACTGCGATGCGCCACAGCCGGGCGCGGCACTTCACCAGCAGCCAGACCGCCAGCGGGAGCGAGAAAGCCAGCCCCTCGAACGGACGAGTGAGGGCCATCAGGACCAGTCCGGCTGCCAAGAGCAGCGCGTGCGACACCCGCCGGGCGCGCGCCAGCCGCGCGCAGGCGCCCAGCGCCAGGGCCCCGCCGAGGGCCGCGATGGAGCCTCCCCAAAAGCTGTTGACCCAATAACTTGTGAGCCCAATTCGAAGTATTGCTAGAAGCCCTCCGGCGAGCGCCCAGGAAGCCGGGAACCACCCCAGCAGCATCCAGGTCAGGGCCCCGCACAACGCCGCCGTGCTCAGCAGAACTCCCACCCAGGGTTCTCCAAACAGGGCCTGGCCAAACGCCAGGAACAGCCCCTGTCCAGGGAAGTACATCGAGTTGTAAGTAGGCTGATGGAGCACATGGCGAGTCTCAAAATGGACCCACATCGGGTGCGCGGGGTTCGTCAGCCGGCCGTGCGCCAGCGTGTCGCCCAGCAGGACATGGCTGAACTCGTCCGATCCGCCGGGATGCGGCACATGGAGCGCGGGCAGCAGGGCCAAGCGCAGGCCGACGGCCAGCAAAGCGACCGTCGCCACCGCCGTGGCCGGTCGAAAGGCCGGCCGCCACGCCCGGGGCGAACCCATCCACCCGCGCCGGACCGCCAGCATAACTCCAAGCAGCAGAATGATTTCCAGGGCGTTGACGTCGGCGCGCAACGCCACGCCCAGAGCCGCCAGCGCATCTGTCAGCAAGCCGGGCATACCAAAGTACTAAATCGGAGGACGGGAACAGGGGGATTATAGGCCCGCGCCGGGCGAAAGCACAACCAGGTGCCGGCGTTTCGCTGCGGTTGGTCTGAGTCATTTCCGCGGCTGTCTCTAAGCTGGAACGCGGATTTTAGTGCGCGGGGTCTAATGTTACCTTTGGGATGCAACCGATACTGCACAAGCAGGGAGAGGAGACAAAGCATGCATCGTTTGATCAATCTGGCATGGAAGTTGAGAATCTGGAAGGACACCCGGGGACAGGACCTCATCGAGTACGCGTTGATGGCCGGTTTCGTCGCGGTGGCCGCGGGCGCCGTTATGCCGAACGTCGCCACCAGCATCAGCACCGTGTTCCGGAAAGTCTCGAATTTGATGACCAGCGCCGCCAGCAACGGCTAATGGCAACCGAAACCCGTTGACGGGAGGGAACGTTCCTTCCCGTCACAACGTCCGCAAGAGGTTCGCGAGCGGTAGGGCCGGACTGACGACGAACCCACTTCGGGCCTGACAGCCCACCACGGAGGAGGGAGAGTTTATGAATCGATTGAATCGCATGGCCCTGTTGGCGCGGATCTGGCGAGATACGCGCGGGCAGGACTTGATCGAGTATGCACTGATGGCCGGCTTTGTCGCGGTCGCCGCCGGCGCCGTCATGCCGAACGTCGCCAGCAGCATCAGCACGGTCTTCCAGAAGGTGTCCAACCTGATGACGAGCGCCGCCGCCAGCGGCTAGCCCGTCTTCCGGCGAGCGCCCGGAGCGCGATCCAAGTGCCCGGGCGCTCGCCCAACTTTTCTTTCCCGCCCATTCTCCTGCCGCCCGCGCAAGCCGCGTTTCCTCCGTTCTCGACCACACCCCAGACTACTCCTGCCTGAGCGCCACGGCCGGGTCAATGCCCAGCGAGCGGCGGGCCGGAAGGTAGCAGGCGATCAGGGCCAGGATGGCGACCAGCAGCGGGGTTCCCGCCAGCAGCACGGGATCGGAGGCGCTGGCGCCGGCGGTGCGGGCGATGATGGACAGCGTGGCGGACAGGAAGCGGATGCCCGCCCGCGCGGCGAGGAAGCCGATCAGCGAGCCGATCAGGATCAGGACCGCGCCCTCTTTCATAACCAGTCCCAGGATATCGGCGCGCCGGGCGCCCAGCGCGATGCGGATGCCGATCTCCCGGCGGCGCCGGGTCACCGAATAGGCGGTCACTCCGGCCAGGCCGACTGAAGCCAGGATCAGCCCGGTGATACCGATAAAGCCGTAAGTCCGCAGCGCCATCCGGACGGGAAACATCATCCGTTCGATCTGTTCCAACATGCCGCAGGAGTTGAACGTAGTAAGGCGGTCGTCCAGGGCCGAGATTTCGCGCCGCAGGGCGCCGATGGCATCCGCGCCCGGCGCCGCCCGCACTACCAGCGTCAGGCCGTGCATGCCGGACCGCGCGTAGTTCCCCGGACGGAGCGGGAGGTACAGCAGCGCGGGTGCGTCCACATTCATCACGTTGAGGCCGTCCCGCACATTCCTGGCCACGCCAACCACCTCGAACACCTGGGCGCGGGCCGGAATGTCCGGGCGCCGGCCGCCCGAGTAACCGGCCACGCGGAATTCGGGAACTCCTTCGTTCCCTAACTCGATTCGGCGGCCCAGGGGGTCCTGTCCCGGCCAGCATTCTTGTGCCAGTTTCTCGCTAACGATCGCCGCCATGGAACTGTCCGCCTCGTCCCGCGGGCCGAAGCCGCGACCGCGCAGGATGGGGATGCCAATGGTCTCGAAGTAATCTCTCCCGACAGTGAACCTGCGGGCCGAATGCAGCGTCTTCGCGCCAGCGGGGCCCGCGACGGAAAAGCTCACGCCGGGCCTGCCGATCATGGCCATGGGCACGGAATCCGCCAAGCTGGCGGCGTTTATCGAGGGGAGGCTTCTCACGCGGTCCAGCAGCTTCTCGAAGAAAGCCGTGGTTTGGGGGCCCGAATACCCGTCGCGAATCGGATCCAGGGAGAGCATGTACAAATGCCGGGCCTCGAACCCCACTTCCGAACCCGCGATTCTCTGGTGGCCGATCACCAGGAATCCGGTGATCAGCAGCAGCGCCAGCGATCCGGCCACCTGGACCGGCATCAGCAGGTTGCGCAGGCTCAATCGCCGGTACCGCAGGTTCAGGAGGTTGCCGCCTTCCTTGAGCGCGGGAGTGAGATCGGTTCGTGTGGCCTGGAGCGCGGGCAGCAGTCCGAAGACCAGCCCGGTGAATGCGGTCAGGGCCAGAGTGAACAGAAGGACTCGCCCATCGGGCTCCAGGCGAAAGGTGAGGGGCATGGGGTAAGGGAAGCTGAACTGTGAGGCCACTCGCATGATCCAGGATGCCAGCAGGAAGCCCAGCCCGCCCGCCCCGGCCGCCACCAGCATGCTTTCGGTCAGCAACTGGCGGATCAGGCGGACGCGGCTGGCGCCGAGCGCCAGGCGGACGGCAATCTCCCGGCGGCGGTCGGCGGCCCGAGCCAGGGTCATGTTGGTGACGTTGGAACTGGCGATGAGCAGGATCATGCCTCCCAACACCACGAAGAAACTGGTAAATAAGGGCAGATCCTGTTTGCGGATGGGCAGCAGTTTGCCTCCCGGCAGCAGCCTCACACGCCGGTTTTTCCGGTCCCTTTCGGGATCGCCGTGCTCGCGCTCCAGTTGGCGGGCCGCCGCATCCAGGGCGGCCTCCGCGCTCGCCGCGGCCACGCCCGGTTGCAGCCGTCCGACGATTTGGAAAATGGCTCGATCTCGCCGCTCCAGGACGTCGCCGGCGAGTTCCGGAGCCAAGTCTCCCCCCACCGACACCGGCAGCCACAAATCCGCTCTGTAGACCATGGGCGAAGCGCCCTCAAAATCCTCCGGCCCCACGCCCACCACGGTGCACGGGCGTCCGTTGATGCGCAGGAGCTTTCCCACCGCCGCCGGATCGGCGCCGAAATGGTTCCGCCAGAAGCGGTCGCTGATCACCACCGTGGGCGCCCGGCCGGGCTGTTCTTCCAGCGCTCCGAACAGGCGGCCCAGGGCCGGGTGCACACCCAGCGTGGAAAAGTACGACGGCGTGACCAGGTGTCCCCAAATCCGCTCCGCGCGCCCTTCGCCGGAAACGCCGAACGGCACCGGCGCGACGTAGGCGGCCAGGCCGGCGAACAGGCCGGCTTGCCGGCGGTAGTGCTTATAGTTGGGATACGAATCCGGCGCCGCCAGGGTGACTAACTCACCGGGTTTCAGGACCCCCGGCACATCGCGCAGCACGAAGCCGTTCAGCTCGCTGAAGGCGCAGGTCGCCACGCCGATGCCGAGCGTGAGCGAGACCAGCGAAACGGCTGTGAAGCCCGGCGAGGCGGCCAGCATCCGCAGCCCGAAACGGACGTCCTGCCGCAACTCGGCCCAGTATTCGGCCGGGACGCGAAGAGCGAAATCCGCCAGCAGACGGATCAAGCCAGGCAGGCCATGACGCCGCCAAATGGGTTCGATGGAGTCTTCGGTGGTCTGCATCATTTCCTCTCCGTAAGCGTTTCTGAATTCGTGCGGGAAGGCCGCCTCCAGCACGCGGTACATGCGCCGGCCCGCGGCCACCGGACGGCTCGAAACCCGCGCGGGGCTGGCGGGGGCCTCCGTCTCGGCGCTGCCGTCCGCGGCCGGCCCCCCGTAGGTCATTTCCTTGATGCCCAGGTCCGCTACCGCGCCATCCCGGTCCTCGTAAATCAGACGAGCCTCGCCCCACCCTTCGCGGCGCTGCCGCCGGGCCCACAGCCAGACTGCGGCGAAGATCGCCAAGTATAACGAGAATAGCTCCAGCATCTGGCTCATGGCCGCGACGATTCTGGCCAGCATCGGGGTTATCACGCCCAGCACCGCCAGCCACCGCGCGAGAGTCCCCACCAGCGGCCGCTTGCCGGGAACGTACGAGCAGGTGAACGGAAACTGCTGCCAGCTATAAAACAGGAACTCGAACGTCGAAAGCGACACCAGCACCTGGAGCACGGTCATGCGCAAGGCCACCACCCCGCCGAAAGAGGCCACGGCGATGGGCCAGGCCGCCAGGTGCAACGGAGCGATGACAAAGACCATCACGAAACGCTCCAACGCCGGCATCCACTGCCGCCGGCCCTGGCTTTCCGCGATCCGAAACAGCCAGTTCGCCGGCCCCTCCGCGGGGATCAGGAATGCATGGCGCACCCCGGCCAGGAGTATGAACGAGAGTCCGATAGGCCAGTACACCGCAACGAACCGCAAAACGTCCGGCCAGCCGCCGGACCATCTCTTGACCGTGCCCGCCAGCAGGGCGCTGTTGATCATGAGAGCCAGGCCCGCCCCCAAGTAAGCCGTCACCACCAGCCGGTGCATGCGGCTGCGGGCGAAGGCCTGGGCCAGGAATTGCATCGCCGCCTCTCGGTGCGGATCGCGGGCCACCAGCCGAATCAAGCTCCATCGCCGCGCGGCCCGGCGCGCGGTTCCGTCCGGAGCTTCCAACAGCAGCTTGCGATAGCGGCGGAAGGCAACCAGGTACGTCAGGGCGGCCAAAGTCAGTGCGCCCGCGGCGGCCGCCAGGCCGCGCACCGCCATGGCGGCGAGGAACGGATCGCGGTCGCCGGCCAGGGTGCGATCCAGTCCCATAAACCAGACCGGCGGCATCCAGGCGCCGAACTCCGGAAGGCGGCCGACGGTCTGCTCCCGCCAGTCCACTATGAACCAACTGTGCAGGCCCGCGAAGCAGCACACGGAGATCAGCAGGCCCTGAACCTGCACCGAAACCCGTGCGAACAACCGCGCGGGCAGCGCGTTGACCAGTACCCCCTGCACCGCCACGACGGCGAAGAACACGAACAAGCATCCCAGGCCGAAGGACAGCGCCCGGGCCGCCGGCGAAGCGCCAGCCACCGTACCCGCCGTGAAGTAGTGCGACGCGATCGCGCTGGGGAAAGGAATCATCGCGAACGCGATCGCCAGGGACACCAGCAGCACCGAAACAAATCGCGCGACGAACACTTGGCGCGACCGCACCGGCAGGCCCGCCAGAGCCAGATAGTCTCGCCGGCTCGGGAAGAGCGATTGCCAGGCCAGCAGCGCCAGCACGCCAGTAAGGGCGAAGATCAGCGTCAGCAACGCCAGTTCGCCTGCCATTGCCAGCGCGCGCAAGCCTTCCCGCGTCGCGGGCAGAGCGGCGTGGTAACAGGGCGGATCGAGCAGCAGCAGGCCCGCCGGAATCGCCAGCGACAGCGCGCTAATGGCCACCGCCGCGCCCTGGCCGCGCGCCGGAAATATCTCGCTGTCGAACATCCGGGCGAGAAAGTGGCGTACCAGTTCGAACGCAGCGCCATGCGTGCGAGCACACCTTCTCCATCACGTCCAGCACGTGGGAGCTGTACAGGATTGCCCGGCCTCGCGCCGCCAGACCTTGCAGCAGCTCGCGCACCGCGATCATGGTGTTCGCGTCCAGGCCCGAAAGCGGCTCGTCCAGAACCAGGACTTGCGGGTTGTGCAACAGCGCGGCCGAGAGCAGAATCGTCTGCCGCATGCCTTTGGAATAGGACGACACCGCGACATCCCGGTCGTCCCACAACGAGAACAGACGCAGGAACTCCTCGATCTTGAGCTCCAGTGCCGGGCGAGGGATCCCGCGCAGACGCCCCGCCAGTTGCAGACATTCCCGCCCGGATAGGAACGGGTATAAGTTGGGCTCCTCGGGCACGTAGCCCAGGCGCCGCTGAAAGCCGGGCAGGTCGTCGAGCACGCTCCTGCCGCCGAACAGGACTCGGCCCTCGCTGGGTTCCAGCAGGCCGGCGATGATCTTCACCGTGGTGCTCTTGCCCGCTCCATTGGGCCCCACATAGCCCAGGATTTCTCCCGGCCGGATGGCGAAGCTCACATCCTCGATGGCAGACAGACCTCGGAACCGCTTCGTGAGGTGGGCTACTTCCAGAGTCTCCATGCGTTATGACTCCGCTCTCTTGGGGGCCAAGCCGCGCTTGCCGTGAATGACGCGAACCAGGTCCTCCAACCTCTCGCTTTCCGCCGCCAGGACGCGCCGGCCCAGCCGGGTCAGCCGGTAATATCGGCGCCGCGCGTCGTCCAATTCCGGCGCCGGGCGCTCGCCGGATTCCTCGATCAGGTCTTTTTCGATCAGCCGTTTGAGCGTGCCGTAGAGCGTGGCCGGCCAGAGACGCACCTTACCGCCGGTGCGCTCCAGGACCTCCTGCATGATGCCGTAGCCGTGCTGCTCCTGGTCGGCCAAGGACAGCAAAATGTGAAACCAGTGTGGCTTCAGTGGGAGGAAGCTCTCCGGGGCGGGCGGTTTGTCGGTGGCCATATATATACTGTCCAATATATATACTAGCCGGGACTGAAAGTCAAGAGCCCACCGGCAGCGAGCCGGTCAGCCAAGAAGAGCCTGGTTCACCGCTCATATGATCGCTGACTTCTTCTTCTTCGGCGCGCAATCCAACCGGCGCGCTCCGCGCGGCGGGTGCGCGAGGAACAGCCGACGAAAGGTCTTGACATCTTGGCGGATTACCTGTATCCAAAGTTGTAGTCGCCGGCCGTAACGGATCTCGTCGTTGCAGGGGACAACGAAGTGGGGGGTGCGGGGATCTCTCGTTGAAGTCCGTCCGCCGGCCATTGCGCCCGGCGATCGTGTAAGATGCGAGGAACCACCAACCTGAGGAGGAGAAACGGATGACGTCTTTCGTGAGGCGGTTTTTTCTGGGCTTCGTTGTCGCCGGGCTTGTGGTGTGCACAACCGGCCAGGCGCAAGTCACGACGGCAACCATGTATGGCACCGTGCAGGATCCGAGTGGCGCCCTCATTCCGGGCGCGAAGGTCACTCTAAGGAACCAGGGAACCGGTGCCGCTTTAACCACCGCCAGCGGCCCGGCCGGTGAGTTCACCTACAGCGTTTTGCCCGTCGGCGGCTACACGCTGACCATCGTGGCGCAGGGGTTCAAAACGTTTGTGAACAAGAACATCGTGCTGGCCGCCAGTCAGGTCGTCCGGCAGCCTTTCACGCTCGAACTGGGTCAGATCACCGAAACGGTCTCGGTGGAGGGCGGAGCTCCCCTGATTGCCACGGCGTCGTCGGAGCAGCGCGAGAGCCTGACCAACCGGCAGGTCGCCGAGTTGCCCCTGTCGAGGCGAAATGTGTCGGAGGTTCTCAAGCTGTCCAGCGGCGTCAGCTACTCGGGCCGGGGCGCCCGCATCAACGGCATGGGCGAACACAGCGGCGGCGTCACCGTCGACGGCAGCGACGCCGTGGCAACCCCTTCCGAGGGCAACCAAACGGCGCAGTACGATGAGGTGAACTACATCGACGTGATGAGCATCGAAGCGGTCCAGGAAGTGCAGGTCATGAGGGGCATCATGCCGGCCGAGTACGGAGGAGTGATCAGCGGGCAGTTGAACCTGATCTCCAAGTCCGGGACCAATGAATTCCACGGAAGCGCGTTTGAGTACTACCGAACGCATCTGTTTAGCGCCCGGAACCCGTTCCAAGTGAGCCGGGACGCCGCTGGCAACACGATCCGGAAGAACCGCGAAGTATACAACCAGTTCGGCGGCTCGTTCGGCGGTCCGGTCATCAAGAACCGGGCGTTTGCCTTCGGCACCTATGAGGGATACCGGGAATCGGTTTTCGCGCGACTGACCGCCACCGTTCCCTCGGACTCGTTACGGCAGTCCATACTCGCGGCCCTGCCCTTCCCGGAGACCCGGCTGCTCATGGACATGCTGCCTGCACCGACGGTTCCGCTGGACGCAAACCGCGGGCGATTCGAAGGAGCGGGACAGCGCATGAGGTCCGATAACACCCTGTTGATCAAGGGCGACCTCCGCGTTACCGACTACAGCAACCTGGCGCTGACCTATACGCGCAGCCGCCCGTTCGCTTTCTCTCCCGCCTACTATGTAGGAGGGGCGAACGACCGGACGGCGACCTATCATCAGGACCGCTTCACCGCCCAGCTCACCAAGGGCAGTTCAAGCTGGGTTTCCGAGACCCGGTTCGGTTACAACTACGCCGACGATACGCGGCTGGATAAGTACTTCACGGTGGCCGATTCCAAGAAGACCGAGGGTATCGAGTGGCAGCGCCGGGTTCCCCGTCTGGGGTTGCTGGGCATCGGCACCTGGGGATCCGCGGAAGTCTGGATCATGGACGGCGCAAGCTACACCTTCGACCAGAAGGTAAGCAAGCACGCCGGCGGGCACTCCATCAAGTTCGGCGGCCGTCTTATTTGGAACGGAGCTTATCGAAACAACCCGGAGAACCCCTCGTATGTGTTCAATACCCTGGACGACATGCGCGCCAACATCCCGGGCACAACCATTATCTCCTACGGCCAGCACGGGCCCCACAAATCGCGCGCTTACGAGATCGGCTTCTTCGCTCAGGACGACTGGCTGGCGACTAAGAAGCTGACCCTGAACCTGGGAGTGCGCTACGACTCTTACTCCAACGTGGTCGTGACGCCGACGGGAGCGGTGGACGTGCGGATCAAGAACCTCGAGCCGCCGGCGCCGGGTGATTGGCCGCTGTTCAAGTTCGGCGCGGTGCGCCCGTTCGACAACCCCACCAAGAAGGACGGGTGGGTCAATATCGGGCCTCGCTTCGGGTTCGCCTACAGGGTCGGAGAGGCCGGCAAGACCGTCGTTCGGGGCGGTTTCGGCACGCTTTTCGCGGCGCCCCCGAGCGCGGTGCTCCGGCAGAGCACGGCCAACCCAGTCGTGCCTTTCCGGCTCACCTGGAGCCGGGCCGAAGGCCAGCGCCTGGGCATTCGTTTCCCGATGTACAACGAAGATACCCTGCCCATTGCCACCAAGGACGTGACCGATAGCGGCCGGCAGTTGGTCTTCTCCTTGATCAACCCCGGATTTCAAGACCCTTACAGTCTGAACTACCAGTTCAACATCCAGCGCCAGCTCGCGTCCCAGTTGATGTGGGAGATCGGCTACGTCGGAGTCCGAGGGGTGAAGCTTCCGCTGCACCGGCGGTTCAACCAGCCCGACCGCTTGACCGGCATTCGGCCGAATCCGCTGCTGATCCCGGGCGGCTACTACGTCGACAACTCGGAGAACTCAGGTTACAATTCACTCCAGACTTCCATCCGCAAGCGGTTCTCCAGGAACTTCTCCTTTGACGTGCACTACACTTGGGGCAAGACGATGGCCTACGCGGGAGCCGATACCGGCACCTATTACCACTCGGACGCCGAGGCGAACGTCCAGGACTTCTTCAACCTGCGCATCGAACGAGGGCACCCGGACTACGACGTGACCCACCGCGTGGTGGCCGACTGGATCTACGAGTTCCCCGGCCTCACCAGTTGGAACGCGCCCCTGCGGGCCGTGCTGGGCGGCTGGCAGGTAACTGGCTTCCTTACCAGCCAGACCGGCATGCCCGTGCGAATCACTCAAAGCTGCTCCAATAACTGGCTGTGCCGTGCCGACTACGTGGGCGGCGACATCGTGCCCAACGGTTGGCAGAAGCGCGAGATCGCCACCGGCTGCCTGCCGGGTGTGCACTGCGACGTGCAGTACCTGAACCTGAGCGCATTTGCCCTGGTGCCGGCGGTTTCGGGCGTCGCCGTCCGGCCCGGCAATGCCGGCACCAGCCTGGTGCGCGCTCCCGGCTTCTGGCAGGTGGACTCCTCGATGTCGAAGAATTTCCGGCTGCGGGAAAACATGCGATTGCAGCTCCGCATCGATATGTTCAACGCCCTGAACAAAGTCAACCTGGGCGGGCCAAGCACCGGCCTGTCCACTCCCAGCACCTTCGGACGCATCAACGGGGCCCGCGGCATGCGTACGATGCTGGCGGGCTTGCGGCTGACATTCTAAACCCGAGGCTTACAATGAGCGATGAACTGGACATCAGCCGAAGGGCATTTCTGACGCGCACCGGCGCAGCAGCGGCGCTGGCCGCGCCGGGCCCCGGGGCCCGGGAGGTCACGATCCTGGCCGACCCGTCCGACCCGGTGGCGGCGGCCGCGCCGGCGCGGTGGGCCGCGAAGGAGCTGGGAGAGGCGCTCGCCGGCGCGGGCTGCCCGGTTCAAACGCGAGCGCGAATCGGCGACGCCGCGCCCGGATCGTTCTGCATCCTCGCCGGGGGCGGCAAGGCGGCCGGGGTGGCCGCTCCGGGGGCGGCGGAGTCGCTGGCGCTGGCCTCGTCGAAGCTCGACGGCAGGGCGGTGCTGGCGGCCCGCGGCGCCGACGCCCGCGGGCTGGCCTACGCGCTGCTGGAACTGGCGGACCGCGTGCGTCACGCCGATCGGCCTCTGGCGGCGCTCGAGGTGCGCAAGCCCATCGTCGAGCGGCCCGCCAACCGGATCCGCGGCATCAATCGCTCCTTCGTGAGCGATATCGAAGACAAGCCCTGGTACAACGACCGTTCGTTTTGGGAACAGTACTTCTCGGTGCTGGCGGCGCAGCGCTTCAACCGCTTCAGCCTGACCCTCGGGCTGGGCTACAATTTTCCGCGCAACGCGCGCGACGTCTATTTCTACTTCGCCTACCCCTTCCTGGTTGCGCCCTCCGGACACCGGGTGCGGGCCGCCGGCCTGACCGACAGCGAGCGCGACCGCAACCTCGAGATGCTCCGCTTCATCAGCGGCGCGGCGGCGGAGCGCGGGATCGATTTCCAGTTGGGCCTGTGGACTCACGCCTACCAGTGGGTGGACAGCCCGAATGCCAACTACACGATTGAGGGTCTGACGGCGGCGAACCACGCGTCTTATTCGCGGGACGCGCTGCGGATGCTGCTCGAGACCTGCCCCGCGATCTCCGGAGTTACGTTCCGCGTGCACGGCGAAAGCGGCGTTCCCGAGGAGAGTTTCGACTTCTGGAAGGCGGTCTTCGACGGCATGGTGAAGTGCGGGCGCAAGGTCGAGATCGACATGCACGCCAAGGGCATGGACCAGCGCATGATCGA
>JACQZT010000243.1 GCA_016213755.1 Acidobacteriota bacterium
CGACCTCTGGAGCGTCGCCGAACTGCGCCTGTACCGCGGCGCGGTGGAATTGCCGCGCGACGGCCGCTGGCGCCTGCGCGCGCGGCCCAATCCCTGGGACGTCCAACTGGCTTTCGACAACAGCCCGGTGACGCGCTGGCGCAGCTGGCAGCCGATCGCGCCCGGCATGTATATCGAAAGCGACTTCGGCCGCCCCGAACCGCTCGGCGAAGTGCGCCTGGATTGCTCCACCGACCAGTACAAAGTCGCCATGCGTCTGGAGGGCCGCGATCCGGACGGGCGCTGGCGAACTCTTGGCGACCAGCCCGAAGCCGCCGCACGGCCGCCGATGGCCGGTTTGCGCCCCGCCGCGATGGCCGAGTTCAAAGCCCGCGGTGTCGAGTACCTGGTCGTCTTCCCGGGCGATTTCGGCTACCACGACCTCGTCGCCCGGGCGGACGAGTGGGGGATCGAACTGGTGGGCGATCGAGCCGGCGCGCGACTCTATAGAATGGAATAGAGAACCTCGCATGAGCAGACTCTTCCTGGGTGTGGACGGCGGCCAATCGAGCACCACCGCCATGATCGGCGACGAAACCGGCCGCGTGCTGGGCATCGGACGCGGCGGGCCGTGCAATCACGTCGGCGCCGCCGAAGGCCGCGCCAAGTTCACCAGCGCCATCCAGGGATGCCTGGCGGCGGCCTGCGGTCAGGCGGGCCTGGACCCGGCCGAGGTGCGCTTCGAAGCGGCCTGCCTGGGCTTTTCGGGCGGCCCGGCGGACAAAGAGTCGCTGCTTGGCGAGATGCTGCGCGCCGGGCGCATGATTCTCACCACCGACGCCCCCATCGCCCTCACGGGCGCCACCGCGGGCGGGCCGGGCATCATCACCATCGCGGGCACCGGTTCCATCTCCTGGGGCCGCGACAAAGATGGCCGCACCGCGCGCGCCGGCGGCTGGGGCTACATTTACGGCGACGAGGGCGGCGGCTTCGACCTGACGCGCCAAGCCCTGCGCGCGGCCCTGCGCCAGGAAGAGGGCTGGGGGCCGCCCACCGCGCTGCGCGCGCGGCTGCTGGCCGCCACCGGCGCGCGCAGCGCCAACGACCTGTTGCACAGCTTCTACACCACCGAGTTTCCGCGGCCCCGGATTGCCTCCTTCTCGCGCCTGGTCGGCGAGTGCGCGCGCGAGGGCGACGAAGTCGCGCGGCGCCTGCTGGAACAGGCCGCGCGCGAGCTGGCCGGGATCACCGCGGCCGTGCGCGGGCAGTTGTTCGCTCCGGGCGAACTGGTCTTTGTCGCCCACATCGGCGGCGTCTTCCGCTGCCCCTATCTCCTGGAGCGTTTCCAGACCCTGATAGAGGCGGCCGAGGGATGCCGCGTGGGGCCCCCTATCCTCGGACCCGCGGCGGGCGCGCTGCTGGACGCGCTGGCCGTCGCGGGCCTCCAACCGGGGCTCTCCAACCTGCCCGATCGGGAGAAATGATACCATCAATGCTTTAAAGAGGTGATTATGCCGAAACTATCGATTAAAGATCTGGATCTCAAGAACAAGGTCGTTTTCATTCGCGTCGATTTCAACGTGCCCCTGTCGCCGGACGGGCGGGAAATCACGTCCGACAAGCGCATCAAGGCGTCGCTGCCCTCTATTAAGTACGCGTTGGAGCAGGGCGCCGGCCTGATTCTGGCCAGCCACCTGGGCCGCCCCAAGGGCAAACCCAACCCGGCCATGAGCATGAAGCCGGTGGCCAAGCGCCTGGAAGAGGTGCTGGGACGTCCGGTGAAGATGGCGCCGGATTGCGTGGGCCCCGAGGTCGAGGCGATGAGGCCGACTCCGGGCGAGGTCCTGCTGCTCGAGAACCTGCGTTTTCACCCGGAAGAGGAGAAGAACGTCCCCGAGTTCGCCCAGCAGTTGGCCAAACAGTGCGACGTGTACGTGAACGACGCGTTCGGCTCGGCGCACCGCGCACACGCCTCGACCGAAGGCATCACCAGGTTCGTTTCGCAGTCGGCCGCCGGACTGCTGATGGACAAGGAACTCGAGTACCTCACCCTGGCGACGCGGAACCCGCCGCGGCCGTGCGTGGCGATCTTGGGCGGCGCGAAGGTTTCCGACAAGATTGAAGTTATCGAGAACCTCATGAAGTTCGTCGACCAGTTAGTAATTGGCGGCGCGATGGCCTACACGTTCATGAAGGCCAAGGGTCAGCCGACCGGCAAGTCGCTGGTGGAAGGGGACAAGCTCGATTTGGCCAAGGCGCTGATGGAGAAGGCGGGCCCGAGGCTGATGCTGCCCGCCGATCACGTGGTGGCCGAGGTGCTGGAAGCCGGCGCGCCGAACGAGGTGGTCGAGACCATTCCGGAAGGCAAGATGGGCCTGGACATCGGGCCCAAGACCATCGCCGCTTATGAGGCGGTGGTTGCCGGCGCGAAGACCATTATCTGGAACGGCCCCATGGGCGTGTTCGAGAAGCCGCCTTTCGACCAGGGCACGGTGGCCCTAGCCAAGGCCGTGGCCGGTTCGGGCGCCGTGTCGGTGGTCGGCGGCGGCGACTCGGAAAAGGCCGTCAAATCGGTCGGCGTGGCGGACAAGATCTCCCACATCTCCACCGGCGGAGGCGCCTCGCTCGAATTCCTCTCCGGCCTGGTCCTGCCTGGCGTCGCCGCCCTCACCGAAAAATAGTCTCGGGGCTACGAAACCCCGAAACTCCGGGCTGCTAGAATCAGTGAGTAATGCACCAGTTCCTTCTGCACAATGGCCGAATCCTGGAGGCGAACGCGGCTGTGCTTGCGCCCGGTCAGGTTGGCCTGCTCTCCGGCTGGGGAGTGTTCAGTACCATTCGGGTCTCAGACGGCGTACTGTTCGCCTGGGAGCGCCACTGGAATCGCATGCGGCGCGACGCGGAGCTGCTGCACGTCCCCTTCCCCGCGGATTCTGGCCCGGTGCATGAATCCCTGCTGCGGCTGATCGTGGCCAACCAGGCGCCGAATGCGACTCTCCGCCTGGTGGTGATTCGCAACCGGGGCGGCGTCTGGGAAGGCCCGGGCCTGGATCGCGATTACGACCTGGTCGCCTTCACCACCAAGGTCAAAGACTGGGGCCGCAACGTCCGGCTGGCCTTGCAGCCTCAGGGGAGGCACTCGGGGTGCCCGTTTGCGGGAACCAAGATGCTCTCCTGGTCGTTCAACCTGATCTGGCTGGAACAGGCGCACGGGCGGGGCTTCGACGAAGCGCTCCTGCTCAACGAGCGCGGCGAGGTGAGCGAGTGCACCTCGGCCAACGTCTTCGCGGCGTACGGCTGCCGGGTGCTGACGCCCCCGCTCAGCTCCGGATGCCTGCCCGGAGTGACGCGCGAACTGCTGCTCGAGGAGACCCGCGTGGCGGGGTATGAGATTGCCGAGGAGAATCTGCGGCCGGAAGATCTGGAGCGGGCCGACGAGGTGTTCATAACCTCCACTACCCGGGAGTTGCTGCCCGTCAGCGAGGTGGAAGGGCTGAACGTCCAGCACAACGATGCGGCCCGGATGGCCCTGCAAGCGTCGTTTTCCGCCTATTGCGACACATACGTGCACGGCGGCGGCGCACGATGAGCTAGACTGGTGGCTATCATGCTCGGGATCTGCCCCGCCTGCAAAAGCAGGAATGTGCGCCTGGCGCACGCACGCGGTTCCCTGGAGCGGGTGGGGGGGCTGTTGGGCTTCACTCCGTTTCGGTGCCGGGATTGCCATCACAGGTTCTTACAGAGTATTTGGGGGTTCCGGACCATCCTCTACGCGCGCTGTCCCCGCTGCGACCGGCTGGACTTGTCGAGCTGGTCGGAGTCGCACTACAACCTGCGCTGGACCATGCGTCTGAAGCTGTTGCTGGGAGCCCGGAAGTACCGCTGCGAACCGTGCCGCTGCAACTTCGCGAGTTTCCGGCGCCTAAAGCAGCGTTACCGTCCGCCCCGCTTTCGCCCCGCGAATTCCTGACTTGAAAAAGGAAGTGGTTCCAAGTGACCCCGGTGACAGCTCGTTCTCCGACCGGCATGCACGGCCTGAACTTGGCATCCAGGATTGCCGAACGCTCTCTCCGTCGCTCCACCCAAGCGCCTTTGGGCCCTTGAATCTCGTCGCTCCGGAGGTCGTCAGCCAGCCCTCCTGGTAGAAGCTTGCGTCTCGAACCGGCCTTTCGCTCACCCATCATTACGATCCGTTTCCAGACCGCTCCGATGAGGTCAACGCTCCTGGCCCTGCTCTTCGACCGCCTTGCCGAACTTCCCTCGGACCCGTTCGGCCACCGACTCCCCACCCCGCGTCGCTTTCGCGTCACGAGGAGGATCACCGCCCGCAACCCGTTGCCCAATTCCAGCCCGGCAACCCGACCGCCCTGCCTCTTCTCGGCTCCCCTTTGGGGTTTTGTCGTCCCCTCCGGCTCAACGCCTTAAATCGGCCTTGCGGCCCGAAACTCACCGTGGCGGTTCGCCCGATCTCCCTTCGCTCCCCGCCAGCGCCGTTTTTATTCGTCCGCTGACGGATCACCGTTCCAGGTCCGCTACTTTCCGCCCGGCTCACTGTTCCGTGAACCTCTTGGAACCAACCCAATCATGCCGCAAACGCTCTTTTTAGTCAACCAAAATCGGCGTTCCGAAGGCCGCTTTCCTCAATTTTTATCGTGTTGTTTTTCATGAACTTACGGGCATCGAGCGGTGCAAGACTTGTGGATAAACCAATTCTCGCCGGAATTGTTCCAGTTCAGGGACGCACGAGCTTGAGAATCATGCCCAGGTCCGTGGCCACCCAGATCTCGCCGGCCCCGGCCGACGCCAGAATCGCGCGGCGGCCCGCGGCGCGGTAGTCCGCCGGCATTTCGTTCCAGGCGGCCAGGTCCGCGGACTCGAACATCTTCAGTCTGCCGGGAATCGGCACATTCCGCAGCACCGCCGCGGGCTCGATCGAAGCCAGGAATCCGGGACCCTCGTCGAGCGGCAGCACATCGGTGACCGCCCGGTCCTTCCGGCGGAACACCCGGTCGGACTTGCCCGTGCGCGTGTCGATGCGGAACACTTCGCTGGGCCATTCGAAGGCGTCGTGGAACTCCACCAGGGCCAGTCCGCGGCGGCCGGCGGCGAATCGCATCCGGCTCACCTGCCCGAATGTCGAACTGGCGGACGCCTTCCAGGTGGCGCCGCCGTCGCGAGTCTCGAGCACCAGGTTGAGCGAAGGCCACTGGCGCCGCCTCTGCGCGCTTTGGGGATCCATCCAGTCCGGAAAGCGGCTGGCGCCGCTGCGCGGGGGCGAGGAGGCGCCGACAATGATGCCGTCGCGCGGGCTGGCGAAGCTGATCCAGGTGTAGGCGGTGTGGGCGGGATCGGACTTGGGCTCGCCGGGAATCTCCACCCGGCTCCACCGGGCGCCTCCATCGGTGGTGCTCCACACGGACTTGGACGTGCCCACGGCAAAGCCGCGCCGCTCATCCAGAAAGTACACCCGCAGCGCGCCCTTGAGAGAGGCGAGTTTGCGCCAACCGCGCCCCGCCTCCTCGGTGCGCCAGACGCCGCCCGGCGTCACCATCCAGCCCGCGCTCTCGTTCAGGAAAAACAGCGACAGGCCCACTTCGCGAGTGGGGACGAAGGACCACGTCTCGCCGCCGTCGGCGGTCACCAGCACGGTCGGTCGCGGCCGGCCTTTCTCGGTCAGGAATCCGCACGCCACACCGCGTTTGGGCGAGGCGAACTTCAGGTCGTTGAGGGTGAAGGCGGAGTCGTCCTGGTCGTGAAAGAACTGGAGCTTCCAGCGGCCTTCTCCGGCCAGGGCGGCGCAGGCGGCCAATAGCAGCGTGAACAGTTTCATCACAGACTGCCGTCCGGCCGGCGGACACCGGCGGCGGAAGCCAGCACCAGTTCGACGTGGCCGGCGGCTTCCATCGCGCCGGGCGCCATGCGCGCCAGCACCAGCAGGCAGCCCACCTGCTCGCCGACGGTGGTGAGCAGTTCCATCTCGCCGCCGGTGTGCGAATGGGGCGCGCGATGCTGAACGTTGATTACGCCGACCACGCGGTTGCGCGCGATCACCGGCGCCGACAGGAACGCTTCGTAGCTGTCTTCGGGAAGCACGCTGAAACCTTTGAAGCGCGCGTCGCCGTAAGCCTCCCGCGAGATGGCCAGCAAACGGCGTTCGCGCGCCACCCAGCCGGTGAGCCCCTCGTCCATGCGGAGCCGGAGCTTGCCGATCTGGTCCGGATGCGGGTTGTTGGAGGCGCACAGCGCCAGTTCGCCGCCGTCGATCAGGTAAATCAGGCACGAGTCGCAGTGCATGAACTCGACGGTCAGCGAGACGATGCCCTGCAAAACCTCTTGCAAGCTCAGCTCGCGGACCATGAAGCGGCTGATCTTCTGGAACAGGCGGAGCTGCTGCTCGGTGCGCTCCAGGCGCTCCTCCAGCTCCTTGATCTTGGTGCGCACGGCTTCATTATCCCAGATCGGCGGCCCGGGGTTCGAAGCTGGCCCTCCCCGTTTCATCCGCAAGCTCCGCGGGGAGCATAATGGCAATGATGCGCGTACGAACCATACCGGTCTTTTTGGCTTTTTTGGCCATGGGGTTTGCCGACGCCGTCGGGCCGTTTGTCAGCCTCGCCAAGAGCGAGTTCCAGTTGAGCAACGCGGTGGCTTCGCTGATTCCGTTCGCCGGTTTCAGCATGTTCGGGCTGCTCTCGGTGCCCTTTGGAGTGATTCAGGATAAACGCGGCAAGAAGTTCGTGCTCATGACCGGGCTGCTGGTGGCCCTGGCGGGACTGCTGAACGCGAGCTTCGGACTCCACTCGTTTCCGCGCTTCTTGCTCACGGTGATGCTGGTGGGCGCCGGCGCGGCGATTCTGCAAGTGGCCGGCAACCCCTTCATGCGGGATGTTTCCGCCGAGGGCAAGTACGCGCGCAACCTCTCTCTGGCTCAGTTTGTCAAAGCCATCGGGTCGCTGTCGGGACCGCTGGTTCCGGTGATCGCCGCGCGCTACTTCGGCGCGGATTGGAAAGTCATCTTCCCCATCTACTGCATCGCGCTGCTGGTCACCGTGGCGGCCGTGGGGCCGCTGAAGGTCCGGGAGAAGGAACCCCAGCACAAGGCCGCCACCATCGGTTCCTGCCTGTCGCTGCTCAAGAACAGCTACGTGCTGGCGATGGTGGCCGCCATATTCCTCTACGTCGGCGCGGAGGTGAGCGTGAGCGCCGGCATCCCGCTGTTCCTCAAAGAGCGGTTCGAGATCGACATTGCCAAGCTGGGCCTTCTCGGCACGAGTTTGTTCTTCACCGCCCTGACCGCGGGGCGCCTCACCGGGGGAGTGATCCTGACCTGGATTGCGCCCCGCAAGTTCTTCCTCGTCACCTGCGCGGCTTCCATCGCGGGCCTGGCGGGCCTGTTCATTGAGGACCGCACGGTGGCCGTGGCCAGCTTCGTCCTCACCGGACTGGGCTTCGCCAACATCTTCCCGCTGGTCTTCGCCATCGCCGTGGAAAGCATGCCCGAGCACACCAACCTGCTTTCGGGACTCATGGTCATGGCCATCGTCGGCGGCGCCATTGTGCCGCCGCTGATGGGCCTGGTGGCGGATTCCACCAGCGTGCTGGCGAGCTTCCTGGTGCCGCTAGCCGCTATTCTCTATATCACCGTCGTGGCAATCGTCAATCGGAAAGGATCGCCAGCCAACTCCCATGCGGAAGCACTCTAACGACCAACGCATCGTGCTGACCCTGGACGCCGGGGGCACTAACTTCGTTTTCTCGGCCATGCAGGCCAACCACCCCATCGTGGAGAGTCTCACGCTGCCCGCCAGCGCCGGCGACCTCGACCAGTCGCTGAGCACCATGGTGAATGGGTTCCGCCGGGTGCAGGCGCAACTGCCGGCGCCGGCCGTGGCCATCAGCTTCGCGTTTCCGGCGCCGGCCGACTATTTCAACGGCATCATCGTCGGACCGCGCAACCTTCCGGCCTACCGCAACGTGGCCCTGGGGCCGATGCTGGAAGACACGTTCGGCCTGCCGACTTTCATCAACAACGACGGCGACCTGTTCGCGTACGGCGAAGCCACGGTCGGCTTGCTGCCGCACGTCAACGGACTGCTGGAAGCGGCCGGCAGCCCGAAGCGCTTTCGGAACCTGCTGGGCGTGACGCTGGGCACCGGCCTGGGCGGCGGCATCGTGCGCGACGGGGAACTGTTCACCGGCGACAACTCGGTGGCGGGCGAAATGTGGCTCGTGCGGCACAAGTTCGAGCGCGACACCAACGCCGAGGAAGGCGCATCGATTCGCGCCGTCCGGCGCGTCTATGCCGAGAAAGCGGGCCTGCGCGGTGAGGACGCTCCCGAGCCGAAAGTCATTTACGAAATCGCCGAAGGACTGGCCGGGGGCGATCGAGCCGCGGCGCAGGAAGCCTTCCGCCGCATGGGCGAAGTCGCCGGCGACACCATCGCGCTCGCGCTCACGCTGATCGACGGCCTGGTAGTGATCGGCGGCGGCATCTCCGGCGCGCACCGCCAGTTCCTGCCCGCCATTGTCGGCGAGATGAACTCCACGTATTTGGCGCCCAACGGCGAACGCTTCCGGCGCTTGATCCCGCGGGCGTTCAACCTGGAAGACCCGGCGCAGCTTGAAACGTTTCTCAAGGGCGAAACCCGGGAACTCGCGGTGCCGCGCAGTTCGCGGCGCATCCGGTTCGACGGTTTGCAGCGCACCGGCGTGGGCATCTCGCGCCTGGGCACCAGCGAGGCGACAGCCATCGGAGCGTATAGCTTCGCGTTGAACCGGCTGCGGAAAGGGGCATAATTGGGGTCGAGGCTGTCATAACAGAATCGAGAGGATCGGAATGCAGAACAGACGCACGTTTTTGGCCTGCTCCACAGCGGCCTTGTCGCGCCCGGCGGCCGCAGCGAGCGATCGCATTCGCTTCGCCGTGATCGGCGCGGGGAATCGCGGCGGCTACGTCGCCGGAGTTTTCGGCGGGTTCTCCGACGTCGAATGTGTCGCCGTTTGCGACGTCTACAAGCCCAATCGCGAGCAGGTGGCGGCGAAACTGCCGGGCAAGCCCGAGGCGGTGGCCGACTACCGCCGCGTCCTCGACCGCAAGGACATCGACGCGGTGCTCATCGCCACGCCCGACCACTGGCACGGGCCCATGGTGATGGAGGCTTGCCGGGCCGGCAAGGACGCTTACTGCGAGAAGCCGGTCACGCACTCCATCGAAACCGGACTCCGGATGATCGAAGCGGTCCGCAAGCACAAGCGCGTGGTTCAAATCGGTCTTCAGCAGCGTTCCTGGCAGCACTTCCAGGAGAACGCCGAGCGCGTACAGAAGGGCATGTTTGGCACTATCTATCAGGCGCAGTGCGTCTACCAGGGCAACTACTTGCGGCCGCCCGAAGCTCCCTCCGAGCCGCCGCCGGACCTGGACTGGAACCTGTTCCAGGGCCCGGCCGAACGCCGGCGCTACACGCGCTCGCGGCGGCGCATGTGGAGATCGTTCTACGACTACTCGGGCGGCACGCTGCTGGATTGGGGCGTGCATCTGACCCACGTCGCGCACTGGTACTTGAACGCCAAGGCGCCGCTGCTGGCCGGCGGCGCGGGCCAGTACGTGCGCTATCCCTGTCCGGACCGCGACCAGTTGCCCGACTCGGTGGCCTGCAACTGGGTCTACGACAAGTTCGTCATGACCTACA
>JACQZT010000244.1 GCA_016213755.1 Acidobacteriota bacterium
GAACGTTCCGTCTGTCCAGGAACTTCCGTACAATTGGCCGCGAATGAACGCGAATGGAATTGGATGTTTTGATTCGCGTTCATTCGCGTTCCTTCGCGGCTCAATCGTTCTTGCTTGGCGGGGCCGGTCTCCGGCCGGTCGCGGAGGCGGTCCGGAGGACCGCCGACGGGCGTGGACGCCCGCCCCACGGGCAGTATACGGTTTCCCCGGGTTTCTAGGGCGAGGAATCGCCGGGGGGACGGGTTGATCCCAGGATTTTCAGATCGCGCTCTACCGAGAGGCAGGCGCGAGTGAAAACGGGGTGCTTGGCGTTCCAGAGGATGGGCGCGGCGGATTGGCCCACGCGCATTTCGACGGCCAGGCGGGCGATGCCCTCTCCGTAGGGGAAGCATTCGACGCGGATCGGATCGCTGCCGCGCGCCAGTTCCACCAGGGCCTCGGTCGGCTCGGCCCGCTCCCGGTACTGCGCCTGTTTGCGGATCCAGATCCAGCCGCAGTTGTGCAGGACAATCAGCGCCCCGGCTACGTACACCGGCCAGCGGACGGTTTTGAGGCGGCTCCAGAGCGCCATCATGGCGCAGGCCACAATCCAGGCCAGGCCCGCGCTGGCCAGGTAGGTGTGACGGCTGGGGATGCGGGGCATGTAGGTCAGGAAGCTGTAGGGCAGCAGGAACACCACCATCCACACGGCCGCGATCCGGAGCGTGCGGCCAGCCCCCTCCGAGCGCCAGAAGCACAGCGCGGCCAAGGCCAGCACGCCCCAGATCCAAAGCAAGCGGCCGATCCCGTTTCGAAGCGTGATCCAGAAGGGCGCCAGCAGCGAAAACGTGCCGTCGTTGAAGTGCTGGTGCGAACCGCGCCCGGCCCAGGCCAGGCCGAAGTAGACCACCGCCGCCGCCGCGAAGGGGAGGGCGGCGCGCCAGGCGCGGCGCGGTTGCGGCGCCAGCAGGACCAGCACCGGCGCCACCGCCACGGCGGATTCCTTGGACAGCAGGGCCAGCACATAGCAGCCGAACGCCAGCGCGTAATCGCGCCGCCGCAAGGTGGTGCAGTATCGCAGCCAGGCCAGCAGGGTCGCGGCGACAAACAGGAACACCAGCAGATCGTGCACCGCTGCGTACCAGAGGACGGCCTCCTGGTGCCCCTCATGCACAGCGAAAAAGCCGGCCGCGAAGAAGGAAGCCGGCGGCGCCAGGCCGAGCTTGCGGCTCAGCAAGTAGAAGAGCCAGGTATTGAGCAGGTGCAGAAACAGGGAACTCAGGTTAAACGGGAAGGGCGAAAAGCCGAAGGCGCGCTCGGTCCAGTAGGTGAACACCAGCGACGTTGCACGGGCGCGATAGAGGGCATCGCCGGCCAGGGCGGACCATCCCGAAACCGGGCCGTACTCGCGAGCCAAGTGGACTTGCAGGTAATCGTCGGAGATGAACGGCAGGGCCAGCCCCGGCAGGTAGGGCAGAATCGCCAATGCGCCCAGTCCCGCCAGAATCAGGAGGCACTTCTTCCCTCGGTTTCCCGTCACGCCTATCCTCAGGCTCTCCCCGGGCCATCACGCGGTCCGAGTCGAGGCGCACTCACCACTATCACCCGTTCTCACAGTTTACAGGCCGCGGCCGGGTTTGGCCATACTGGCGATGCTGTATGAGGAAGCCCCTCAATGCACCAGGCCGCGCCGGACCGCGCTCAGAACCAGCTCGGCCGAGCTGTGGACGTCGAGCTTTTCCATGATCCGGGTGCGGTGAGTTTCGACGGTATGCAGGCTGAGGTTGAGCAGGCCGGCGATTTCCTTGTTGCTTTGCCCTTCGGCCAGAAGCTGGTAGATCTGGCGCTCACGCTCGGTCAGGAGCTCGTAGCGGTCCTCGACCGGACGCGCCGCGGAAAGTTCCTCTTGCCGGGCCAGCAGCGCGGCCACGGCCGGGGAGAAGAAGGACTGGCCCTGGCAAGCGAGCTGGATGGCGCCCACCAGGTCCTCCTCGACGGAGTCTTTGAGCAGGTAACCCCGAGCTCCGGCGTTCAAAGCCCGGGTGACGTACCGGGCGTCGTTGTACATGCTCAGGATCAGGACCGCGGTCTTCGGGACCCGCTTCCGAATCTGCGCCGTGGCCTCCAGGCCGTTGAGTTCGGGCATGGCAACGTCGATGATGGCCACGTCGGGTTGCAATTCACGGGTCAGTTCGACGGCCTGCACTCCCGTGGCGGCCTCGCCGACCACCTGGAAGTCGGGATAGCTCTCCAGGATTCTCTTCAGCCCCTGGCGCAGAATGGCATGGTCGTCGGCCAGGAGGATTCTCACCGGCATTAAGCGTCTCCTTCCTTTTCCGAGCGCTCAGGCATCGGGAGCCGGACCGAAATGCGCGTTCCCTCTCTGGGGGCCGACTCCAGACTGAGCTGCCCGCCCAGCGCCGCCGCCCGCTCCCTCATCCCCAGGATCCCCAGCCCGGTTTTGCCTTCCGGCGCGCCGTGAAAGCCGGTCGCAAACCCTTTTCCGTTGTCGGCCACGGTCAACTGGAGCTCACCATCCATCTGTTGGACCCGGATTTCGACGTGCGTGGCTCCGGAGTGCCGCGCGCAGTTGGTGAGCGCCTCCTGAACCACCCGGTAGATGCAGGTGCGGAGGGCATCGGGCAAGTCTTCGACTATCCCCTCACTCGAATAAGTGCAGCGGATGCCGGAACGCCGGCCGAAATCCTCGATGAGGGATTGCAGCGCCGGCTCCAGGCCCAGATCGTCGAGCAAGGAAGGCCGCAGCAGGACCGAGATGTTGCGCACGGTCCGGACCGTCTTTTCCGCCAGCAGGCGGGCCTCTTCCAGGCTCGAATCCGCGGCTTGAGGGCGGGTTCCGAGGTCGGCGCGGGCGCGCGAGATTTCGATGCGCAGCGCGGTCAGGGTCTGCCCGATTTCGTCGTGCAGCTCGCGGGACAGCCGGGTCCGTTCCTCCTCCTGAATCTCGAGCAGGCGGGCGGACAACTGCTGCAAGTCGCGGCGGGCTTGCGCGACTTCGGCGTACCGGAGCGCGCTCTCCAGTTCCGAACGCGAGGCATAGCGAAGACTAAGCCGGGCCACCAGCAGAGACAAGATCACGCACAGCCCGACCACGCTGAACAGTCGGAAAAGCGCGGTGCGCCGGCTGGCATCGGATTCGGCTTCGCCCATTCGCATGGCCTGTTCGCTGGCATCGTTCAGCTCCCGCAACAGGGCGCCGGCGGCGGTTCGGCGCGGGACGATCTCGGACTGGACGAACTCGTAGGCGTCGGCGGAGCTGGGCGGTCCCGGCTGGTCGATGGCGGCCTCGATCGCGGACCAGAATTCCTGCACCCGCGCCCGAAGCTCCGACAGTTGCGTGTCCGTGACTCTGGCGCCTTCGATCTCCCTCAGCAAGGCCTGGGATTCGCCTCGCATCTGCCCATATTGGGTGCGGAAAGTCGCGCGCCGGTCGGCCGCACGACTGAGGAAGTAGTCGCGCGCGGAGATCGATCCCAGGTAGATCAATCGCCGGATGCGCCAGGTGATATCGCCGCTCCGGATGTATTTGCGGTAAATGTCGTTGGCCTGGCGGGAAGCGCGCTCCTGAATTCGCCAGGCCTCGAAGGCGGAGAACAGCAGCAGGAGCATCATGGCCCCGAATCCAAGGCGCAGCACGGCCAGCCGCCCGGGCCGAAAGCGACTCGCGCGGGGATCGGTGGTTTCGGGATGCTGGCCCGCGCCGTTCATTGCCAGATAGCCTAACAAACCGCTCCCTTCCCTGCTGGAGGGAATCGAACGAACTGGAAATGGGGCCCGCGGGAAAAAGGAAAAGCGGGCGCCTTCGGGTGAATAGGGGCGAGTGCGCCCGCTGTCGTAACGGGGATTTAATTACAAAACGCCGATACTGGGTGCGAGGTTACTCCAGTGACAAAAAAATCCTTGACCTTGCCTCGGAGCCGGGTTACACTAGAGGCGAAGAAAGGGCGAATATGATCAGCAGCCGCGATTGCACTCCCTGTTGCGGACCGGCGGGATGGGCTTATCCGGATTGGAACGCCGCGGTCTACCCGCGCCCGAAGCCGCGGGGCTTCCACGCGCTGGAATACCTGGCCGAACATCTGGATACGGTGGAGATCAATACCTCGTTCCACCAACCGCTGAAGCCCGAAATCAGCCGCTTGTGGGTGGATCGGGTGGGGGCGAACCGGTCCTTCCGGTTCACCGCCAAGCTGGGGCGGCGATTCACGCACGATCGGAATCCGGATGCGGAGAGTGTGGCAGCGTTCAAAGAAGGGTTGTGGCCCATCCACAAGGCCGGCCGATTGGGCTGTGTGCTGATGCAGTTTCCCTGGGCGTTCCGCTTCACCAGCGAGAACCGGGAATTCTTCATCCAATTGCGGCGGGCCTTTCACGAATTTCCGCTGGCGGCGGAAATGCGGCACAGCAGTTGGCTGCTCGACGAGGCGGTGGGCACGTTTATCGACTATCGGGTCGGATTCTGCAATATCGATCAACCGGAGCACACGCGGGCGATGCCGCCGTCGGCGATTCTCACGTCGCCGGTGGCGTACTTCCGTCTGCACGGGCACGGCGGCGCGGGCTGGATGCGGGAATTCGACGGCGAGCCTCCTCGGGGGCACGGCAACCGCTATGTCTACTCGCGCGCGGAACTGGAGGCCTGGAGGACGCGCATCGCCGGCCTCGCCGAGCACGCCGAGCGGACTTTCGTGACCTTCACCAACGACGCCGGCGGCGCCGCGGTGGCGAACGCACTGCAACTCCAGTCTCTGTTCGACGAGGGGCGCAAACGGGCGCCGGCCAGCCTGGTAGCGCGCTACCCGGGACAACTGGCCGGCTTCGGCACCGGCCGGGCGGTGCAGGGAATGTTGTTTGCCGCGTAGGGGCGGGTTACCTCACCTTTCCGGCGAAATGGCGGTAGACCACGAAGTGATACACCCCCACCAGCAGCATGCCGGGAATCCACCAGGCTAAACCGACCGCCAGACCGTATGGAGCGGTGGAAGCGTTGTAGACGGTCAGGCCAAACTGGGGGTCGGAGACAGACGGCAGGACGTACGGAAAGACGCCGAAAACAGCGCTGGTCAGCATGCCCACGATATACAGGCAGGAAGAAAGGAAAGCCTGCATCTCGAGGCCGCGCCGGGCGAACAGGCGCATGTCGGCCAGCCCGGCCAGGGCCAGGAGCGGGAAGAGGTAGCCGGCCGGGTAGCGGGTGAAGTTGGCCGGAATGTGGGGTTGGATGCGGAAGGTCACCAGAGTGGTCAGAATGGTGAGCGCCAGCACGGCCCGCCACGCCTGGCCGGCCACGGCCTCGGCCCGGGTGCGGATGCCGCCTTCGGTTTTGAGCACCAGCCAGCGCGCGCCGTGCAGCGTCAAGGTGGCGAAGGCGAAGAGGCCCACCAGCACGGTGTACCAATCCAGGATGCCTGGCTCGGGGCCGATCTGGAAATCGGTCCACAGGGGCAGGAAAAACTCTCCTCGCGGGTTGAGGGGCACGCCGCGGACGACGTTGCCCAGAGCGGCGCCGAAGAAGATCGCCAGCAGGGCGCTGGCCAGGAAGAAGACGGCGTCCCAGATGGGCGTCCAGGCGGGACTGTCGATGTGGTTGCGGAACTCGATCGAGATGGCGCGCAGGATGAGCAGCCAGAGCACCATCATCAGGGGCAGGTAGAAGCCGCTGAAGCTGGACGCGTAAAGGCTGGGGAAGGCGAAGTACAGCGTGCCCCCGCCGGCCAGGAGCCAGACTTCGTTGCCATCCCACACCGGACCGATGGAACGGAGCACGATGCGGCGCTCGGCGTCCGAGCGCGCGACGCACAGGTGCAGGATCCCGGCGCCCAGATCGAAGCCGTCCAGGACCACGTAACCGGCGATCATGATCGCCACCAGCCAAAACCAGAGGATCTCCATCGCGCTTTCTCCTTAATGCGGCCGCGCCGCTTGCCCGGCTTCGGGCCCGTGTTCGATTTCGCGCCGGACCAGGAACAGGAACAGGATGCTAAGAACCGTGTACAGGCCCATGAAACCGAGCAGGGTGAAGATGGTGTTGCCGGCTGAAATTTGAGCGGACGAGCCTTCGCCGGTGCGCATGAGGCCGTACACCAGCCAGGGCTGACGGCCCAGTTCGGCGGTCATCCAGCCGGCGGTGTTGGCGATATAAGGAAACGGCGCGGCCAGCATCAGGGCCCACAATAGCGGCCGGGTCTCGAACAGCTTTCCGCGCCAGAGTTGCAGACCCGCCAGGAGCATCAGGGCGATGAAGATCGTGCCCAGTCCGACCATGATGTGGAAACTGTAGAACAGCAGCGGGATGTTGTCGGGCCACCGATCGCGGGGGAACTGGTCCAGGCCCTTCACTTCGGCGGACCAGCGCTGGTAAGTGATGAAGCTTAGCGCGCGCGGGATCAGCAGCGGGTTGTCCAGCCGCCGCCGGGCCACGTCGGGCTGGCCCACGAGGGCGATGGGAGCGCCCTGCTGGGTCTCGAACAGTCCCTCCATGCCGGCCAGCGTCAAGGGTTGATGGCGCGCGATCAGCTTGCCCTGCCCGTCTCCGGTGGGAAACAGCAGCAGCAGGCTGGCGGCCAGGCCGGCGAGAATCCCAACCCGAACGAAGGTCCGGCCGCAAGCGGTGTGCTTTCCGGCTATGAGATAAAACGCTCCGAGCGCGGCCATGACGAAGGCGCCGGTGACCACCGACCCGAGCATGGTATGCGCGTACTGCCACAGGGCCCAGGGGTTAAGGAGCAGGGCCCAGTAGCCGGACAGAACCAGGTCGCCGCTGGCGGCGCGGGCGTAGCCGGTGGGATGCTGCATCCAGGCGTTAGTGGCCACGATGAGATAGCCGCTCATCCAGGAGCCCAGGAAGACCAGGAACGCCGCCACCCAGTGCCCGATCTTGCCCAGCCGTTTCTCGCCGTACAGGAACAGGCCCAGGAAGGAAGATTCGAGGAAGAAGGAGAAGACGCCTTCCATGGCCAGGGTCTGTCCGATGACGCCGCCGGCGGCCTTGGAGAAGCGCGACCAGTTGGTGCCGAACTGAAACTCCATGGGGATGCCGGTCACCACGCCCATGGCGAAGTTTATGGCGAAGATCCTGGCCCAAAAGCGCGCGGCGTGGTTGTAGTGCTCGTCGCCGGAGCCGAGCGCCATGGTCTTCAAGACCACGATCAACAGGGCCAGGCCCATGGTCAGTTGCGGAAAAAGGTAGTGGAACGTGATGGTGAATGCGAAGTGGAGCCGGTGCCACTCCAGAGCCGAGTCCATGCCGAGCTACCCCCTAACTCTCCATTCTAAGCAACCGGGGGCAGTACACTCAATACGGAGCATTTTCAGCTCGGCGGCGCGGCGCGAGGGACTCCGGGGGCAGGAGAACGGTGGCCGCCGCGACGGCGAGCTAAAAATGGTTTGGACTAGACCGCTGGCGGGGACCCGGGCTATGGGCATTGGATGGTTGGCGGGGGCAGGAGGGAACCGGAAGGGCTGCCCGGAAGGGAGTGCGCGAGCGAGCTTGGGCGAGAGCGAGGAGCGGTTTTGGCGGAGTTGAGGCGGTGCCGGCATGGGGAATTGGCCGACGCCAGGGTAAGCGGCTGTCGGGCAGACAGAGGTTTCCCGGCGGCTGGCCAAGTCCAGTGGTGGGAGACGGCGATGGGAGGGTCGGGCCGGGGCTGCTCATGAGGTGTTGTAGACGGCCGGGGATTTGCGGGGCGGCAAGGTTTCCACAGTGAGCATGCGGCCGCGATGGCAAACCGGGCACTCCCGCAAAGAGGAGCCGGTGAGTTGCTCGTGCCGGTCGCGATAGTCGGCGGGTGGATTGTATTCGGCGGGAGCCGTCGGCGGAGGCGCCATGTCCAGCAGTTGCCGGCCGCGGGCGAGTTTCTGTTGCCGGCAGCGATGGGCGAGGAAGCCGTAGTAGCGAATGCGCCGGAAGCCATCGGGGAGCGTGTGGACATAGTCGAGCACCTGTTCCGGCCCGGCGAAAGGGGGCTTGGCAAAGACCACCCACTCGGCCTGGCGGAGCGGCGCCAGGTAACGCGCGAATTCCGGCGGCTGCCGAAGCGTCTCCAGCGAGTTGAAGAACTGCAGTTTGCCGGAGTCGAAGGCCATTTGCAGATCGTGCAGAAACAGGCGGCGGAACAGGCGCGACAGCACGCGCACCGGCAGGAAGAAGCCGGGCCGGCAGGAGATCCATCGGCGGCCGTCGGGGGAGAGTCCGCCGCCGGCCACGACGCAGTGGAGATGGGGATGATGAAGCAGGTTCTGTCCCCAGGTGTGGAGCACAGCGAAGAAGCCGGTGTCAGCCCCCAGATGCTTGGGATCGGCGGCGATGGTGCGCAAGGTCTCGGCCGCGGCACGGAAGAGAATGCCGCAAACCACTTCCTTGTTCTAGCTTCGGGCGGTCCATGGTTTGGCCGCTCAGAAATGCGCGGGCGCGGCGGGGACGGGATGCGGAAGCAGGTCCAGGGGACTGGCTGTGGAGCACACTTTGCGGGTGGCGATCCGCAGGTAGCGGGCCGTGGTGGCCAGGCTGCGGTGGCCGAGCAGCAGTTGAATGGTGCGGATGTCGGTTCCCGACTCCAGTAAGTGCACCGCGAAGGCGTGGCGCAGGCCGTGCGGGCGGACGGTCTTGGAAAGGCCGGCCCGCCGTTGGGCTTGGCGGCAGGCCTGCTCGACCGCTTCCGGGCGCATAGGCTTGGCCTGCTTCTGGCCCGGGAACAGCCAGCCCCATTGCGGACGTGCGGCGCGCCAGTAGGCGCGCAAGATCTCCAGTAACTTGGGCGACAGCATGACGTAGCGGTCCTTGCGTCCCTTGCCCTGTTCGACGCGCAGGACCATGCGCTGGCTGTCAATGGCGGCGGGCTTCAGATGGAGGGCCTCGGACAGGCGCAGGCCGGCGGCGTAACAACTGGCTGGCAGGGCGCGGTGCTTGAGATTGCTGACACAGTCAAGAAAGCGGGCCACTTCGGCGGGGCTGAGAACCACGGGCAGGGTTTGCGGTTACTTGGGGGTGGGGATGACCAAGTCCGGCGGCCAGGGCCGGCGCAGCGTGTTTCGGTAAAGAAAACGCAAGGCGGAGGCGGCGACGGCCAGCGAACTCGGCGACAATTCCTTCTCGTCGAGCAGAAACACCTGGTAGGCGCGAAAGTGCCTGGCGAACAGCGAAATCCGCAACTCATAGCTGGCCTGGGTCACCGGCGACAAGCCGCGAATCCGCATGTCGTCCCGCACGCGTTGGCGTAGGGCGGTCATGGAAAGCTCCTTTGCGAAATGGAATGCGCTGCAAGCAGTTCTTCCATGTTTTCGCAATCGGCCGACGGGTGCAGGAGCAATCCGCAAACGGCGCCAGGCCAGCGTCGAGCTATCGGATACTGCGGAGCGGTTTAGTCCAATCACCAATTTCGAAATAAGTGTTTGAGTGTACTGTCCCCAGTTAGGTGCGGTAGCTGGCGTTGATGTCGATGTAGCCCTTGGTGAGGTCGCAGGTCCAGAACCGGGCTTCGCCGCGGCCGGGGCCTTGGATGAGGAAGCGGATGCGGCAGGCGGACGCCTTGAGTTTCTGCGCCAGCGCGGCCTCGTCGAATCTGGCGGCCAGGCCGTTGCGGCAGACGGGGATGCCCTGCAAGGAGATGTCCACCTTGGCGGGGTCGAAGGGCACGCCGGCGTTGCCGGCGGCGGAGAGGATGCGGCCCCAGTTGGGGTCCGAGCCGGCGATGGCGGTCTTCACCAGCGGCGAGTTGGCGATGACGCGGGCGACGCGCGCCGCGTCGTCCTCGGTCCTGGCGCCGGAGACGTGGATCGTGATCTGGTGGCTGGCGCCTTCGCCGTCGCGGGCGATCTGCTCGACGAGGTCCTGCATGACCCAGGTGAGGGCCTCCTGGAACATGGCCCGGTCGTCGGCGTTGGGTTTGAGACCGGAGGCGCCGTTGGCCAGCAGCACGACCGTGTCGTTGGTGGAGGTGTCGCCGTCCACCGAGAGGCGGTTGTAGGTGCGGTTGGTGGCGGCGGCCAGCAGGGGCTGAAGATCGCGCGGCGAGATGGCGGCGTCGGTCATCAGGTAGCCGAGGGTGGTGGCCATGTTGGGGTGGATCATGCCGGAGCCCTTGGTCAGGCCGGCCAGGTGCACGGTTCCGCCGCCGATGGAGAGATCGGCGAAGGCGATCTTGGGTTTGAGGTCGGTGGTGAGGATGGCGTTGGCGACGCCGGTGAACGCCTCCGGGGAGAGCTTCGCCACCAGGGCGGGCAACGCCGCCGTAATGAGCTTGGGGTTTAACTCCACGCCTATGACTCCGGTGGAGGAGGGCAGAACCTGCTCGACGGGAACCTTGAGCAGGCGCGCCGCGGCGCGGCTGGTGGCCAGCGCCACGCGGTCGCCGGTGCGGGTGGCGCAATTGGCGTTGCCGGCGTTGACCAGGATGGCGCGAGCGCGGCCGCGCGAGGCGCGCAGGTGGGCCCGCGACAGACGGACCGGGGCGGCCTGCACCAGGTTCCTGGTGAAGACGGCGGCCGCCGAGGCGGTGGTGTCGGAGACGATCAGGGCCAGATCGTCCTTTTCGGCTTTTCGAATTCCAGCGTACGTCGAAGCGTAACGATATCCGAGCGGCAGGTTCACGCCAGTTCTCCTAAAACCTCATTGTCCTTCACATGCTGGCCGTTGAGGAATGCCCCGGCGGGAATTCTTTTGCGGCCTTCCATCTGCACTTCGAGCAATTCAAGACAAGTTTCCCCGCCGCAGGCGACGACCAGGCGCTTGCGGGCGCGGACAATCGTGCCCGGCGCGGCGGCGGCGGTCTCGGCGGCGGGGCAGGTCTTCCAAAGAGTCAGCGCCTGGCCCCGGAAAACGGTTTGAGCGCCGGGCCATGGCTGAAAACCGCGCGCGCGGTTGTGGATCTCGCGGGCGGAGCGCGACCAGTCGGTGTGGCCGTCCTCCTTCTTGAGGATGGGCGCGAGAGTGGCGAGCGCGGGATCCTGCGGGCGCGCGACGATGCGGCCGGCGGCCAGCCCGGCCAGGGTCTCGACGAGCAGCTCGGCGCCCATTCCGGCCAGCCGTTTGGAGAGCTCCGGGGCGGTCTCCTCGGGCCCGATGGCGGTCTCGCGGGCCAGCAGGATGCCGCCCGTATCGAGTCCGGCGTCGATTTGCATAGTGGTCACGCCGGTGACGGTTTCGCCGCTGGCGATGGCCCACTGGATGGGCGCCGCGCCGCGGTAGCGGGGCAGCAGGGAGGCGTGCACGTTGACGATGCCCAGCGGCGGCAGGCCGATGACGGATTGCGGGATGATCTGCCCGTACCCGACCACCACCATGCACCGGGCGCTCAGGGAGGCCAGCAACTCGACGGCTTCGGGGCGGCGCACGCGCTCGGGCTGGTGCACCGCCAGCCCCAGCCGCAGGGCCGCATCTTTGACCGGGGAAAAGGCAGTTTGTTGGCCGCGCCCGCGCGGCCGGTCGGGTTGGGTGACGACGGCGGCGATTTCGTGTCCGGCGCGGACGCAGGCTTCCAGGGCCGGAACGGCGAATTCAGGGGTGCCTAGGAAGACCAGTCGCATGGCGCCTTACGCGGCTAGCTCCACTCGCCGGCCTTCTGCATCTTGCGCACCTTGCGGCGGATCAGGTCGCGCTTGAGCATGCTGATGTGAGTGATATAGAGCCGGCCGTTGAGGTGATCGGTTTCGTGCAGAAAGGCGCGCGCCAGCAGCTCCTCGCCGGTCTTCTCGAACCACTCGCCCTTGGCGTTTTGCGCGCGAATGGTGACGCGCCTGGGCCGCGAAACCAGCTCGCGGAAGCCGGGCACGCTGAGGCAGCCCTCTTCGCTGGTCTGTTTGCCCTCGACATGCACGATTTCGGGGTTGATGAGGACCAGTTTCTCGGCCGGGCTTTCGCCGTTGGAGGCGTCGATGACCGAGATGCGTTTGGAGATGCCGATCTGGGGCGCGGCCAGGCCGACGCCGTGCGCCGCGTACATGGACTCGAACATGTCCTCGATCAGCTTGTGCAACTCGGGGGTGTCGAATTCAGTGATGGTTGCGGCCGGAGTTTCCAGCACCGGATTGCCGTATTTCACGATCGGGTAGACCATCAGAAGTTTTTCACCTGCTCCAGATATCCCTCGAAATTGCGCCGGGTTTCCCCGAGCGAATCGCCGCCGAATTTTTCCAGCATGGCCTGCGCCACCACCAGCGCGACCATGGCTTCGCCCGCCACGCCGGCGGCCGGAACCACGCACACGTCGCTGCGCTCGTAGGCGGCGGAGGCCGCCTCGCGCGTGGCCAGGTCCACCGACTCGAGCGGGCGGCGCAAGGTGGAGATGGGTTTCAGCAGGCCGCGCACGACCACGTCCTGGCCGTTGGTCATGCCGCCCTCGATGCCGCCGGCGCGGTTGGCGCCGCGCCAGAAGCGCCGCCCGGCGGGGTCGTAGTGAATGGTGTCTTGCACCGCGGAGCCAAAGGCGGCGGCGCCTTCGGCGGCCAAGCCGATTTCGACCCCTTTGACGGCCTGGATCGAAACCAGAGCCTGCGCCAGCCGGCCATCCAGCCGGGTATCCCACGCGATGTGCGAGCCCAGCCCGGGCGGCACGCCGCGCGCGACGACTTCGAAGACGCCCCCGATGGTGTCGCCGGTGCGATAGGCGTGGTCGACGGCTTCCTTCATGCGCGCTTCGGCCGCCGGGTCGGCGCAGCCGAGCAGGATTTCGTCGCGCAGGCTGAGGGCGGCCAGTTCGTCCCAGCAGACGGCGCGAGCAAGCCGCACTTCGCCGACGGCGATGACGTGGCTCAGCACCTGGATGCCGAACTCGGCGAGAAAGGCCTTGGCCAGCGCGCCCAGGGCGACCCGGGCGGCTGTCTCGCGGGCGCTGGCGCGTTCGAGAATGTAGCGCGCGTCGTGGTAGTCGTACTTGAGGGCTCCGGCCAGGTCGGCGTGGCCGGGCCGGGGGCGCGTGACCGGCTTTTTCCGCTCGCCGGCTCCGGGGAAGTCCTCGACGGGCAAAACCTCAGTCCAGTTCTCCCAGTCCTTGTTGCGCACCAGGAGGGCGATGGGCGAGCCGATGGTTTTGGAATGGCGGACGCCGGAGACGATCTCCGCGCGATCCGTTTCGATCTTCATGCGGCCGCCGCGGCCGTAGCCCTGCTGGCGGCGCCACAACTCGCGATTAACCGCGCCGAGCGACACGGGGACGCCCGCCGGCAGGCCAGTCAGGGTTGCGACGAGACACTCGCCGTGCGATTCTCCCGCCGTTTCAAAGCGCAGCATGATCAGGGCTGTTGCGGCGCTCCGGCCGCGAACTTGCGGATTTCATCCAACTGTTTTCGGACCTGCTCGGCGTCCTTGGCTTCGGGGGCGAACTTGAGGTAATTCTCGATGTGCTCGACGGCGCCGGTGTAATCGTTCTTCTGTGCCAGGATCACGCCCAGCAAGTGGCTGGTCTTGGCGATGCGGTGATCGGTGTCAATCTTCAATGCCTCGCGCGCGCTCTTTTCGGCGTCGTCCAGCTTGCGCAGATTGAAGTTGGCGACCGCATTATAGAAAAACGCCTGCGGATAGTCGAACGGGTCGAGCCTCACCAGCCGGCTGGTGATGTCGGCGACATCCTGCCAGTTGGTGTCGCGCACGGCCAGCATGGCCAGTTGCAGGTAGGGTCCGAGGAACTTGGCGTCGGCCGAAAGCGATTCGGCATAGGCCTTGCGAGCCGCGCCGGTGTTCTTCTGTTGTTCGTGGAGCAGCCCCAGTTGATGCCACGCGGCGGCGTACTTGGGGTATGCGGCGACAGCCTTCTCCAGTTCTTTTTGCGCGTCGGCCCATTTCTGTTTCTTGATGTTGTCGCGGGCCTTGTCGTAGGCCTTGCGGGCGTCCTTGGGGGCCAGGGCGGTGGTGGCGCTGATGGTGCGTCCCTCGACGTTGCCCAGGCGCTTGAGGATGATGGTGCCGACATCCGGGTTGTCCATCACCCGGCGTCCGGCCAGGTTCACCATCTCGGAGCGGAACCCGGGCAGGCTGGCGCGCAGTTCGCAGCCCATCAGGTCGCGTTCGGACAGGCCGCCCGACATGCCGCCCCGGGTTTGCGGATTGGATCCGAAGATGCCGGCGTCGGCCGCGCCGCTGGTGCTGGCATCGGGCATCACGTTCATGCTTTGCCCGAGCTGGAAGCTGAAGCGCCCCTTGGAATCGGTGTAGGCCTCCGGGCGCACCACGCCGTTACAGACCCGCTCGATGGTCACCGTGTCGGGCGGCGGGGTGCCGTCGTCCAGCACCACCTTGCCGGAAAGGAAGATCGGCCGGCGCATTTCGGGAAACTGCGAACGGTCCTGCTGCTCGCCCCAGGCGGGCTGCTGCTGCTGGCGGGTGCCGGGAACCTGGGTAGGCTGCTGCTGCCCGGGCGACGGCGCAGGGCTCGGCGACGACTGCTGGGGCGCCGGCTGCTGCGGCGCGGGTTGCTGCGGGGCCGGCGTCTGCTGGGAGGGACCCTCTTGGGCCAAAGACATGGCCAACGCCACCGCGAAAACGGCGACGAAAAGGACGGCTGCGCGCTGTTTCATGGGAACACCCTCGGACTGCATCCATTATGCCACACAGGTTTGGATTCACCACTTGGCGAGGTGGGGTAGAATGGGGCTACCATGAAACGGCTCTTAGCACCCGTCACGATTCTGCTCGCGCTGGCCGCCTGCTCGGAAGCTCCCAAACCGGCCGCCAAGAAGGAGCCGCCCAAACCGCTTGAACCGATCACCGGCCGGCATGCCTTTCACTCCATGTACGCCGCCGCGCGGGGCTGGGCGGCGGACATTCAGGGCTTGCAGTTGAAGAGCATCCAGTTGCCCGAGGTGAAAGCCGGGCCGGGCACGGCGGGCGCATGGCAGGCGATTTTCGTTTCGCCCAGCCGGGGGCGCGCGCGCACCTACACCTGGTCGGCGGTGGAATCTCCCGGAAATCTGCACAAGGGCGTGTTCGCGGGGCCGGAGGAGACCTACACGCAGCGCGGCCAGGTCAAGCCCTTCCTGATCGCGGCGCTGAAGACCGACTCCGACGAAGTGTACAAGACCGCGCTGGCCAAGTCGGCCGAGTACGTCAAGAAGAATCCGGACCTGCCGATCAACCTCCAGCTTGAGCTGACCGCGCAGTTTCCGAACCCGAGCTGGCGGGTGATCTGGGGCGAGTCGATCAGCCGCAGCAACTACTCGATTCTGGTGGACGCTTCGACCGGCGACTACAAACAAACCCTCCGCTGATCAGTGCTGTTCGGAGACGGAGCGGTCGGCGAGCTCGCCGATGATGGGCAGGCGGATGGCGCGTCCCTGGCTGACGGTGATCATCATGTAGATCCAGACGCCGATCACGGCCGCCTTCAACAGCCCCGCGACGGGCGGAAACGGGTGGAAGTGGAATCCAGGGAAACGGAAAACCGGCCCCAGCACCCACTCCACGATCAGCCAGGCGACGAACAGGTAGAGGCCCTGAAACGCGTGGAAGCGGATCTCGCGGTCGCTGCGAAACCGGGTGGAGGCCAGCACCACGATGCCCATAATCCAGCCGATCATGGGGATGTAGCAGAGAATGGCGGCCGTGCGGGGGTTGATGCTGCCCAGGTAATCGGTCTGCGGCGCCGTCGCGGCCGCCTGGCGCGCGCCGCAAACGGCGCAGAACGTGTCGGTCGCCTGGACCGGTTTCCCACACTGGCAACAAAAAGGCATAATTGCGTACCCGATTAAGAATACGTTACCTGTGCAAGGGTTGTTCCGGCAACCTGCCGCCGGCTGCCTATGGTAGGATGCGAGGAATGCGGACTTCTCTGGCGATCCTTTTCGCGTTGTGCCTGGCGCTGCCGGCCACGGCCGCCAACACGCTGAACTTCTACTTCATCGACGTCGAAGGCGGACAGGCGACGCTGATGGTGACCCCGGCCGGGCAGTCCGTTCTGGTGGACGCCGGCTGGCCCGGATTCAACGGCCGGGACGCCGGCCGGATCGCCGCGGCGGTCAAGCACGCCGGGTTGAAGAAGATCGACTTCCTGCTGGTGACGCACTACCACACCGACCATGTGGGCGGCGTTCCGCAACTGCTGGCCAAAGTGCCGGTTACCACTGTGATCGACCACGGCACGAACACCGAGACCGGCAAAGGCGCCGACGCGCTGTGGAAGGCTTACGAAGAAGCCATCGCCAAGCATAAGCGCATGGTGATCAAGCGGGGCGACGCGCTGCCGTTCAAGGGACTGGAGGCCAAAGTGGTGGCCGCGCGCGGCGACCTGATCGAGGAGGCGCTTCCCGGGGCGGGCCAGGAAAACCCGCTGTGCGCGGCCGAGCGGCGCCGCGACGAGGACAAGAGCGAGAACGCCCGCTCCATCGGCTTCGTGCTCCAGTGGGGCAAGTTCCGCTTCATCGACCTGGCCGACCTGACCTGGAACAAGGAACTCGATCTTTCCTGCCCGAACCACAAGATCGGCAAGATCGACGTGTACCTGGTGACGCACCACGGGATGAACATGTCGGGTCCGTCGGCCATGGTGCATGCCCTCAAGCCGCGCGTGGCGATCATGAACAACGGCGCCAAGAAGGGCGGATCGGCCGAAACGTTCGAGATCGTCAAGCGCTCGCCGGGACTCGAAGACCTGTGGCAGCTTCACTTCGCGCTGGCCGCGGGGCAGGAACGCAACTCCCCCGATTCGCTGATTGCCAACGTGGACCCCGTCTGCGAGGGCAAGTGGCTGAAGATGACCGTGGCCTCCAACGGCTCCTTCACGGTCGAAAACAGCCGGAACGGATTCAAGAAGACCTATAAGTAGACGGACGCGCGCGGCGCTTCGGCGTGTCCGCCAGTTTCGCAATGCTGCTTTCCTCTTCGGTTTACTTTGTGTTTCTCGGGGCGGTCTTTTTCCTTTACTGGCCATTGGCGCGGGTGCGCGCCGCCTCGCTGGCGGTGCTGCTGTTCGCCAACTACTTCTTCTACGCCAAGTGGGACCTGTTCTACCTGTTCCTGATCCCCGCCGCCTCGACGGCGGACTACTTCATCGCCCTGGGGCTGGGGCGCGCCCAGGAGCAGCGCCGGCGCAGGCTGCTGGTCGCGCTCAGCGTGGTTCTCAACCTGGGCATCCTGGCGTCGTTCAAATACATGCCGTTCTTGCTGGAGAACTACACCCGGCTCACCGGGCTGGCGGCGCCGGCCTGGCACTGGACCTTCCCGCTGGGCATCTCGTTCTACACTTTCCAGTCGCTGACCTACACCATCGACGTGTACCGGCGCGACGCCAAGGTGGTGCCGAGTTACCTGACGCACCTGACGGCGGTGTCGTTCTTCTGCACCACGCTGGCCGGCCCCATCACGCGAGTGGCGCAGCTTGCGCCGCAACTGGAGCGCAAGGAAAAAACGCTGGACGCGGCCGCCAGCGGCCGGGCGCTGTTCCTGATCGGGCTGGGCCTGATCAAAAAGCTCATGATCGCCGACTACCTGGCGGAGAACCTGGTGAACCGGGTGTTCGACCTGCCTCGCCTGTACACCGCCACCGAGACGCTGATCGGCGTCTATGGGTACGCCTTGCAGTTGTACTACGACTTTTCGGGCTACACCGACATCGCGCTCGGCTCGGCGCTGTTGCTGGGGTTGAAGCTGCCGGCCAACTTCAACCGCCCCTACGCGGCCGAGAGCGTGCCGGACTTCTGGCGGCGCTGGCACATCTCGCTTTCCAACTGGCTGCGCGACTACCTGTACTTTTCGCTGCCCGGGCTGCGCTCGAAGTGGAAGGTCTTCCCGTACGCGAACCTGGTGATCACCATGCTCCTGGGCGGTTTGTGGCACGGCGCAAGCTGGAACTTTGCCGTGTGGGGCCTGCTGCACGGCGTGGCGCTGGCGCTGACGCGGCTGTGGCAGACGATGCGCGGCAACCCGAAACCGCGCGCCGCGTGGCGGGCCAGGGCCGCGCGCGTTTTCTTCACCGTGCAATTTGTCTGCTTCGCGTGGATCTTCTTCCGCGCGCCGGAGTTCTCGGGAGCGATGGAAATTCTGTCGCGCATCGGCTCGCTGAGCGTGTCGTTCGACAACGTCTCGGCGCCGTTCGCGCTGGTGATGGCGATCGGGATTCTGGCGCACTACGTGCCGCCGAGGGTTTACGATTTCAGCTTGCGGCTTTACCTGCGGGCGCCCTTCTATGCGCAGGCGGCGGCGCTGGCGCTGCTGGTGATCGGGCTGCAATATATCGCGGCGACGGGCGCGGCGCCTTTCATCTACACCAGGTTCTGACATGGGACGCCGCGAATGGAATCCCAGCCTGCCGCGCCAAGCCACGCTGGCGATTCTCTCTTTCGCGCTCATGGTCGCGGTCCCGGAGTTCGTGCCGGCGCTCAAGGACTACAAGATTTTCGACTGGCACAGCGCGCCGGCGGTGCTGGACTTCGCTCCGCGGCGCGTTTCGGTGTCGCCCATCGAGGAAGAGCAGCGGCGCCTGCGGCCAGACGCGGATCCAAACGCCTACGGGTTGCGCCCCCTGGACGAAGCGGGCGGCGCGATGGACCGCTTCTACGCCGCGCTGGTCCGCTCCGAGGCGCGCGAGGCCGGCGCGGAAGTGAACATCCTGCACTACGGCGACTCGCCGACCACGGCGGACCTGATCACCGCCGACGCGCGCGTGGCCCTGCAAAAGCAGTTCGGCGACGGGGGGCACGGCTTTTGCCTGATCGCCAAGCCCTGGGCCTGGTACGAACACCGCGGCGTGAGCCTCAGCGGAGGACATTGGATCACCGAGCCGGCCAACCAGTCGCAGAACCGCGACGGGTTGTTCGGGCTGGGGGGCGTCTCGTTTCGCGGCGAGGAGGATGCCTGGTCGCGCGTGGTGCTGCGCGAGACCGGGCACACTTCGGTGGAAGTGGCGTTTCTGAAGATGCCCGGCGGCGGGGCGTTCGAGTTGAAGATCGGGGAGCGCCGCGTCCGGGTGGACACCGCGGCGCCGGAAGCGGGCCCCGGCTACGCGCGCTTCGAAGCGCCGCCCCAGGAACGCCGCTTCGAGATCCACGTTTTGAGGGGGCCGGTGCGGCTATTCGGCTATCGTTTCGAGAAGCCCGCCCCGGGGCTGGTGTATCACAGCCTGGGCGTCAACGGCGCTTACGTCGCGGTCCCCTCGCGCATGTTCCGGGAAGAGCACTGGGCCGGGCAATTGCGGCATTATGCTCCCAGCCTGGTGGTGATCAACTACGGCACCAACGAAAGCGTCTATCCGAACTTCGTCGACTCCGGTTTCGCTTTGGAGTTGAAGGAGGTGGTGCGGCGGGTGCGCGCGGCGGTGCCGGAGTCCTCGATTCTGGTCATGAGTCCGATGGACCGGGGCAAGCGCGAATCGACGGGCGAGATCGGCACGGTGCCGGCTCTGCCGCGGGTGGTGGCCATCGAGCAGCGCGTGGCGCGCGAAAGCGGCTGCGCGTTTTTCAACACGTTCCAGGCCATGGGCGGCTCGGGAACCATGGGAAGATGGTACCAGGCGGAGCCCCGCCTGGTGAGCGCCGACTTCATCCATCCCATGCCGGCGGGCGCCAGAATCGTGGGCAACCTGCTCGCCAAAGCGCTGGTGGATGGATACAACAAGTACAAGCTCGAGCGGATGCGCCCGCGTCTGGCTCAGTGGGATTAACGCATGCGCGCGCTGATCCCTCTGGCGGCGCTGGCTGTTTGTGTCGCGGCGTTTCCAGCCCCGGTCGCCTCCGCCAAGAAGAAGAAGACCGTGCGGCGGCGCCCGGCAGTGAGCGCCAAGGTCCGCGCCGAGGCCCGCCGTGAAATCCTGGACCGGCTCTCGCGGGAGCTCGAATGCCCGCCCGAAAACCCCGCCGCGCTGATCCCCTTTTTCGAGCGGCTTCGCCGCCAGGAGCGCGGCGAACTCGAGGAACCGGTGCGCATCGTGCAGTTCGGGGATTCGCACACGGCGGCCGACGAATGGACCGGCGCGCTGCGCGCGCAGTTGCAGCAGAGGTTCGGCGACGGCGGCGCGGGCTTCTCCTTCGCCGGACGGCCGTTCCTGGGCTACCGGCGGCTGGATCTGCGCGGCGGCGCGACGCGCGCCTGGACCACCGACGGCCTGGCCGGCAAGCAGAGTTCGGGGCAGAACGGCTTGGGCGGCATCAGCATCTCGACGCGCCTGCCGCGCCAGGAAGTGTACGTGGTGGCCGGGTGCCGCAACGTGGAGGTCTATTTTCTGCACCAGCCCGGAGGCGGCTCGCTGCTGCTGCACGACAATGGCGCGCCGGTGGAGAGATTCACCACGGCGGGCGATTCCGGCCCGGGCTACCATCGCTACACCACCGCGCCGGGATTGCACAAGCTGGAACTGGAGACGCTCGACCGCCTGCCGGTGCGCCTGTACGGCTGGGTGACCGAGAACGAGCGGGGCGTGACCTACGAGGCGCTGGGCATCAACGGCGCGCAGGCTTCCATCGTTCTTAAGTGGGACGAGGCGCTGCTGGCGGATCAGTTGGCGCGGCGCAACCCGGCGCTGATCGTGCTGGCCTACGGCACCAACGAAGCCGGCAACCGGGACTGGACCCAGGAAAGCTACCGCCTGATGTTCACTGCCTTGATCCAGAGGCTGCGCAAGGCGGCGCCGGCGGCATCCATTCTGGTGGTCGGGCCACCGGACCGGTACCTGCGGTTGCGCGGCAAGTGGACCCCATACCAGCGCATCGAGATGATTGTGAAGGCGCAGCGGGAGGCCGCGCAGGCGGCGGGTTGCGCGTTCTGGGATCTGCGCGAGAAGATGGGCGGGATGGGGTCGATGCGCAAGTGGGTGCTGGCCGGGCTGGCGCAGGCCGATTACGTCCACTTCACCGGCCCCGGTTACCGGCTGCTGGGCGAGACCTGCTTTCGCGATCTCATGAGCCAGTACGCGGACTTCGGCAAGCTTCGAGAGGAATTGGCAGGCCAACCGACAAATGGACAAACGAGCCCGAATCATTGAAATCCTTCGCACGGTATCGAAGAAGGACATTACTCCCGCCGCGGACGAATCGCTGTTCGAGAGCGGACTTCTCGACTCCTTCGCGCTGCCCGACATGGTCACCGCGCTGGAGAAGGCGTTCGCGGTGCAGATCCCGGATTCGGACTTGAACCCGCGCAAGTTCGATTCTCTGGAGCGCATCGAGGAATATCTGACCGGGCGCGGAGTCTGAGCATGGCGTTTCTCGCGGAGTTCGGCGCGTACCTGCCCGAGCGCGTGGTCCCCAACAGCGAGATGGCGGCCCTGGCGGGCTGCGAGGCGGAGTGGATTCTCAGCGTCTCCGGGATCGAGGAGCGGCGCTTCGCGGCCGAAGGCGAAACCGTGGCCGAACTGGCCGTGAAGGCGGCCGAGGACTGCCTGAGCCGGGCCGGGGTGGCTGCGAGCGAGCTGGGTTTGGTGCTGCTGGCCAGCGGATCGGCCGAGCGGCGCTTTCCGGGGCCGGCCGGCGAGGTTGCGGCGCGTCTGGGTCTGGAGGGCGTGCCGGCCATCGACCTTCCCATGGCCAGCGCGGGGGCTTTGTTCGGCCTCCACCTGGCGGCGCGGATGGCCGCCGTGCACGGCCGCGTGCTGGTGATCGGGGCCGAGAAGATGTCCGGCGTGGTTTTGCGCGAGCCGCGCGAGGCGGGCATCGCGGTGCTGTTCGGAGATGGCGCGGGGGCGTGCCTGGTCAGTCCGGACGCGGGCCGGGCGCGCATCGTCGATTCGCTGATTTCGAGCGACGGCGCCTTTGCCGGCGACCTGCGGCTGGAGTTTGGCCGGCCGCTGGAGATGAACGGCCGGGTAGTGATTTTGCAGGCTTCCCGCAAAATTCCGCGCGCCATCGGCGACCTGCTAGCGCGCAACAGTCGCGCGGCGTCCGAGGTGGGCGTTTTCCTGATGCACCAGGCCAACCTGAACCTGATCGTGCGCGTGGCGAAGGCGCTGGAGGTCCCGCCCGAGCGGTTCTACTCCAACATCCGGCGCTACGGGAACACCTCCTCGGCTTCGATGCTCATCGCCGCGGCCGAATGGAGCCGGAGCGAGGGCTTCCGCCCCGGGATTCCGGTGGTGCTGGCCGCTTTCGGCGCCGGTTTCCACTGGGGGGCGATGCTGGTGGAGGGAAGCGACGTGCGGCGCTGTCAAACGCTGCGCCCGGCGATGCCGAACTGAGCGGCGGCCGCAAGCAGGTGGCGATCATTGGTCCAGATCTCAGGCTCGCCCGCATCCAGAGCAGTCGCCAGGTGAATTGCATCGCCTGCGCGCAACGGAACGCTCTTGGGGAGGCCCCGGATCAAGGTTACCGCCCTCCGCAGCAACGCATCGCTCACGGGTACGAGGTTCCAGAGGTCGCTCTCGGCATGACCTCTGAACACATCCATCAATTCGCGGCCCTGCGCCACGGTAAGCGATCCCTCCCGCACATGACGGTGAAAAACAGACGTCACTTCGAGCAGCGCCCAGGAGGAGGAACAAACGTTCGCTGCCCCGCGAATCAATTTGCGAACCGCGCCCGCATCCGGTTCGTTGACGTAGAACTTGGCGATGTACGCCGAATCGAGATACATCGTCAGCGATCTTCTTCGAGAAAGCGCCCGCTGTCGGCGGTCACGGAAGGAAAGCGCCGCCAGAAATCGGTCATGTCCGGCAGCTTCGGCTTTGCGGTTTTCTTTGAGATGGGGCGCAACTCCGCCACTGGTTCGCCGCGGCGCGCAATCAAAATCACAGCGCCGTCCGCGGCTTCGCGAACCAACTCGGACGTGCGGATGTGGAGGTCGCGGATGGAGGCGGTCCTCATGTGCTACATCGTAGCACAAACCGTGAGGAGACGCGGCTCTCCTCGGCACAATCTCGACCGGGGGACGGACGGAATCTCCTCCCGTCGGAGTGGCGGCCGGCGGAAGGCAAATGCCCCCGGCTGCCGGCTGCACCGGGATTGAAATTGGGGATTGAGTAGCCCGTCACCGGAATTGCTACAATCTAAGGTCTCTCGATGGGCAAGCCTGTCACGCTATTCGTCACCTGCCTGGTCGACCAGCTATTTCCCAAAATCGGCTTGGGCATGGCCGATGTGCTGGAAGGCCTGGGCTATGACCTCGATTTTCCCGAGGCCCAGACCTGCTGCGGGCAGCCGGCCTTCAACAGCGGGCACTGGGACGAGGCGCGCGACGTGGCGCGCCATTTCCTGGACGTGTTCCGCGACTCGGAGTACATCGTCTGCCCCTCGGGATCGTGCGCCTCGATGGTGGCGCACCACTACGAGGAACTCTTCGCGGCCGAATCCGGGCGGCTCGACCAGGTGCGCGCGATCAAACCCCGTGTGTGGGAGTTTTCGCGGTTCCTGCTCGAGGTGGCCCAGGCGGAAGACCTGGGCGCGCGGCTGGACCGGGTGGTCACCTTCCACGACAGTTGCCACGGGCTGCGCGAGCTGCGCATTAAGGAAGGCCCGCGCCGCCTGTTGAGCCATGTGCGGGGACTCCAGTTGCGCGAAATGGACGCGGCCGAAGAGTGCTGCGGCTTCGGCGGTACCTTCTCGGTGAAGTTCCCGGAGCTCTCCGGCGGCATGGCGCGCACCAAGATCGAATCCATCCTCCGCACCGGCGCGGACACGGTGGTGGGGCTCGACTCGAGTTGTCTGATGCAGATCGAGGGCGCGCTGCGCCGCGCCGGCTCGCCGGTGCGCACCATGCACCTGGCCGAGGTGCTCGCATCCCGTTGAGGCGCCCATGAACGCACCCGAGAAGATCCGGACAACTCTGGCCAACGCGGACCTGCAAGCGGCCATCTACGCCGCCACCGGCCGGCTCATGAAAAAGCGCGCGGCGGTGGTGGGTCCGGAAATCCTGCCAGACTACCAGGAGTTGCGCACCCAGGCCGCCGCGGTCAAGCGCCACACGCTCGAGAACCTGGACCACTACCTGGAACAACTGGAAGCCAACGTCACGCGGCGCGGCGGCAAGGTGGTTTGGTGCAAAGACGGCGCCGAAGTGGCCGGGTTTCTGACCCGGCTGGCGCGGGAGAAAAGCGCGCGCCTCATCGTGAAGTCCAAGTCGATGACCACCGAGGAAATCGACCTGAACGAAGAACTCGAGCACGCCGGCATCGAGACGGTCGAAACCGACCTGGGCGAGTACATCATCCAACTGGCGCGCCAGAAACCCTACCACATCGTGGCCCCGGCGCTGCACATGACGCGCTACGAGGTGGCCGACATCTTCACCGAAAAGCTCGGCGTCGAGCGCGAGACGGTGATCGAGAAGCAGACCATGCTTGCGCGACGGGTGCTGCGCGAGAAGTTCCTGGCCGCCGACATCGGCGTCAGCGGGGCGAATTTCCTGGTGGCCGACGACGGCGCCGTGGTGTTGTGCACCAACGAAGGCAACGCGCGGCTGACCACCACCGCGCCGCGCATACACGTGGCCGTGGCGGGAATCGAGAAGCTAGTTCCGCGCGCCGCCGACCTGGCGGTGTTTCTGAAACTGCTGGGCCGCAGCGCCACCGGCCAGCCGCTGACCGTGTACACCTCGTTTCTGAGCGGGCCGCGGCGCGAGGGCGAAATCGACGGCCCGGAAGAGTTCTACCTGGTGCTGCTCGACAAGGGCCGCACCGAGGTGCTGGCCGATCCCGAGCGGCGGCAGTCGCTCTGCTGCATCCGCTGCGGGGCGTGCCTGAACCATTGCCCGGTGTACCGCAAGATCGGCGGGCACAATTATCCGTGGGTCTATTCGGGGCCGCTGGGCGCGGTCATCGCGCCGATGTATCAGGGCATGATGCGCGACCCCTGGCTGCCTTTCGCCTCCAGCCTGTGCGGCGCCTGCGCCGACGTCTGCCCAGTGAAGATCGAACTGCCCAAGCTGCTGCTGGAGCATCGCGAACAGATCGTGCGCATCCAGACCCAGGAAGGCCGGAACCGGCTGGAGAAACTGGGGTTCCGGCTGTGGGCCTGGCTGATGCGCCATCCCAAGCTGTTTGAGTTGGCGGGCTCCGCCGGGTCCGTTCTCGCGCCCGAAAGCGGCGGCTGGCTCGAACGCCTGCCCGGCCTGCTCAACGCCGGGCCGGCCCGGGCCTGGACCAGCCAGCGCGACCTGCCCGCCCCGGCCGCGCGCAGTTTCCGCCAGCTCTGGCGCGAGCGCCAGGCAAGGAGTTAATGTGTCGCGCGAAATCATCCTCGAAAAGGTGCGCTCCGCGCTGGGCCGCAGCCCCGGCCAGCCGCCGGCCGAGGCGCCCGCGACGCGCCTGCGCATTCCCGAGGTCGCCGTCGAAGAGCGCCTCGATAGTTTCCGCCGCTCCCTGGAAGCGCTGGCGGGCAAGTTCTACCTGGCTTCCTCGCGGGAGGACGCCCGCCGCTACGTTGCCGCGCTGATCGAAGGCCGCACGGCGGTGGCCTCCAATAGCCCTTACCTGGCCGAATGCGGCATCGCCGGGTTGCCGGGAGTGCGGACCGGGTTCGCGCGCGAAGCGGAGTTGCGCGAGGCGTGCGCCTCGGCCGGCGCCGGCGTCACCAGCGCCGATTATGCGCTGGCCGATACCGGAACCCTGGTGCTGCTTTCCTCGGCGCGCGAGGCGCGCATGGTGTCGCTGCTGCCGCCCCTGCACGTGGCGGTGATCCCGCGCGAAATCGTCCTGACGACGCTGGACGAACTGTTAACCTTGCTGCCCTGTCCGGCCGATGCCACGAGTTCCATGCTGCTGATCACCGGCCCCAGCCGCACCGCCGACATCGAGCAGATATTGGTGCGAGGCGTGCACGGCCCGGGCGAGGTCCACGTCGTCGTGATATAACGAAACCAGAACCGGCATCGGCCGCATCTAATTTGATGAAAACCATGAAAGCATCCACACTTTGTGTCTTCGCGCTGGCCCTGGCTTCGACGGCCCTCGCCCAGGTGGCCGAGTTTTCCCTCAGCGGGGGGCAGTCGCGCCTCACGAACAACGGCATTGGAAGCCTGACGGCCGACGCCAGCGCCAGGAGCGACGACGTCCAGCTGACCGACGGTTTCCGCTTCGGTTTCCGCATGACGCTCAACAACTGGCGCTTTTTTGGACACGAGGTGGGCTACGCGTATAACCGCACGCAGTTCCGCATGAACACGCAGCCGGCGCAGGATTACGGCACCGCCATCCACCAGGGTTTCTACGATTTTCTGGTGTACGGGACCCCGGAAGGCTCCCGGGTGCGGCCCTTCGCCGCCGGCGGAGGGCATTTCAGCAACTACGTCTTCCCCGGCCAGTCGGTGACGCAGGGCGGCGGGTCGACGAAGTTCGGATTCAACTACGGCGGCGGCGTGAAGGTCAAGGCCGGCTCGAAGTTCATCCTCCGGCTCGATTTCCGGCAATACCAGAATGGAAAGCCCTTCGATCTGCCGGCGCAGAGCGGGTTGATCCGCATGAACGAAATCTCGGCGGGCTTTGGAATCGGGCTGTAGAAGCCTGGAACCTCAGCCGCGGCGAAGCAGACCCTTGAATTTTCCGAGCGCGGATTGCGGCCGCGGGGGCGCGCCGATCATCTCGGCCGCCAGTTCGGCAAAGGCCTTTCCGAGCTTGCACTCCGCCGGGACGCCGGAGCCCGCGACGATCGACTGGCGCACCGTGCGGTAGTCGTTGGGAAGCACTTTCATCACCGGATGCCGGAGGAATTCCTCCACGTGCGCCGGCGCCATCTCCGAACTGACCCAGCGATTCAAGACGATCTTCACCCGGCTGTCGGCCACTCCCCACTTGCGCAGCTCGACCGCGCGCTGCTGAGCCAGCTTGAGGGGCAGCACCTCCGGCGTGCAGACCAGCAAGACCATCTCGGCGCGCCGGACGATTTCGACCGTGGCCGGATTCACCAGTTCCGGCAGGTCCACCAGAAGAGCGTCATAGCGCAGCCGGACGAAGTTCAGCAGCAGGAAGTACTCGGTCCAGGAAGGGACGATGGCGACCGGATTGCGGCTGGATGCGAGCAGATCGAAGCCGTGCACCCGGACGACGCTGTTATTCCAGCGGAAGGAATCCAGTTCCACGATGCTCTGCAGCACCTCCTGAAGGGAGTGCTCGGGAGCCAGGTTCAGCATGAGCGACAAGGCTCCGGAGCGCAGGTCGCCATCCAGCAGGAGGGGGTTCTTTCCGAGCTCGCCGGCCATGGCCGCGGCCGTATTGAGGGCCACCGTGCTCGCTCCGCTGCCGCCCTTGGCCGGCAGGAAGACGAACATCCGCTCGATGATTCCGCCCTTGGCGCGGTGCAGCGCATCGTCGGCCGCCCGCAGCAGGTCTTCCACGGGAGGCGGGTAGCGCACCACGGCGGCGATACGCGTTTCGTCGGGAGTGAGGCGCAAGTCCGACTCGCCCCGAATCCCAACGATCGCGGAATCCGGATGGCTCTCCCGAATCCGGGCGACGCAGTCCAGCGACCGCCCGGCGTCGCTGAGGTCCACCAGCCAGAGATCGGGGTCGTAGCCGCCGGCCAGCCGTGCGAGGCTGTAAGTGTCCGGGTAAGATTCCACTTCCCGGAGCAGGTCCAGTTGGCCGGTGGCGATCACCGCCTCGCGGATGGAGCGAGCTCGCTCGGTCGTCGCGCCCACAATCAGTACGGTAAACATAGTTAGGGTTTGGGGGGCTGCTCGTTGATCTTCTCGTCGGGCAGCGGCTCGGGGGTTTCGAACTTGATGGTGGCCTCGGCGCCGAACTTGCGGTACATGCGGAACTCGACCTCGTTCTTACTCAAGAACTTGCTGGCTCGCATGCGCACCACGGCGCGCAGGGGCAGAATAAACTGCTGGCCGCCGATCTCGGTGAAATCGTAGTCCAGCGTGGTGGCCGCCTGCTGCACCGGGAAGGTCGCCGGGATGTTCTCGGCCTCCAGCGTGATACGCATGACCGCCAGCGTATCCCGGTCCACGTAGACCAGGCCCCGGTAGCCGGGAACGATGTCCAGGCGGCGCTCGTAGCTGACGTGCCACTTGGAGCGCGACTGCGATACCCGATACTCGAACACGTGCATGCGCCGGCCCCGCAGCGTGGCCCAGCGTTCCCAGCGAAAGTCGGCCTGCGTTTCGGGCTCGAATATTTCCTTCAGCATGCTGCCGAATTCGCCGCTGGAGGTCGATCCGCCCAGCCGATCGAAGGAGATGTCGGTGGGCCGGTTGTTCACCAGGACGACCTTGTAGTCTTCCTTCTGCTCGAAGTAGGTCAGGCGCACGGTGAGGACGTCGTCGCGCTGCCAGAACTCGAGTCCCGAAGGATCGTAGAAGCGCCGCGTCACCTGCGTGCAGACGAAGTCCGGCAGGCGCTTCACATAGCTCAGGGAGTATTGCCGGACCTCCTCGATAATCCGTTTCTGCTCCGCGGAACTCGGACCGGGAATCGGCGGCGGGGGTGGTTTGGGGGCCACGACGGGAGGCGGCGCCAGGTCTTTCGAGGCATCGCGCAGCGCCCGCAGGGCCTCCAGAGTGCGCGGGCCCGCGCCCAAGCCTTGCAGGTCCTCGATGGTGCGGTCGTCCAGCCGGTCTGTCAGCACGACCTTCCTCAGGTAGTCGCCCACCTGCTTGTCCGGATGGCGCAGTTCGATGGACGACTTCACAAAGGTGAGCAGTTGCGCCACGGTCATCCTCATCTGCGCCGGCAAAGCCAGGGCAGCCAGCAAGCCGGCAATGACCATTCGTCGTCCCATACCTCAATTCTCTCAAAACCGGGGATAGTACACTCAATACACCTGTTTCGCCGAAAACACACCGGGCGAAATAGGTGTATTGAGTGTACTGTCCCCGGTTTTCCCGGTTTTGAGGGCGGGGAGGCCGCCTAGGGGGCGGGCCAGGCGGACGGCGCGGAGGATGGCTTGGGCGAGGGCTTCGGCCGCCGCGACGCCCAGGGCGTTCAGGTCGGCCCAGACATCTCCGGCCGAGAGCGCGAATACCACGTCGCCGTCCAGCATGGTGAAGACCGGCGAGATGGCGCGCGCCATGCCGGCCGAGGCCATCTGTGCCAGCCGGGTCGCCTGCGGCTTGCTCAGCCGCGCATTGGTGGCGATCACCGCCAGCGTGGTGTTCTCCCCCGGATTCGGAATGCCGCCCGGCGCACCGCGCTTCAACTCGCGCGCGGTATCGGCGAACTCCAACCCGGTCTCCGAGCGGCGCGCACCGGCCACGATCCGACCGGTTTCGGGATCGACGACATCGCCGAAGGCGTTCACCGCCGCCAGCGCCGAAACCAGCGCGGAGCCTTCCAGCGCCACAGTGAACGAGCCGAGGCCGGACTTCATGGCGCGCCGCATGCCGAACAGCTTGCCCACCGAGGCGCCCGTCCCGGCGCCAACGCAACCCTCGGCGACGGCGCCGGAAGTGGCTGCCGCCGCCGCGGCTTCGCCCATCTCGCGGGTGGGGCGCACGTTCGGCTTGCCGAGCGCGAGGTCGTACAGGATGGCGCCCGCCACCAGCGGCACCCTCGCCGCCGGGGTTTCGAACCCCACGCCCTTGTGCTCGAGATAGCGGCGCACGCCGGACGCCGCCTCGAGGCCAAAGGCGCTGCCGCCGGCCAGCACCACGGCATGCAGGCGTTCGGTCAGGTGCAGCGGGCTCAGCAAGCCGGGTTCTTCGAGGCCCGTCGCGGCGCCGCGAACGTCGATGCCGGCCGCGGCGCCGGCCTCGCACCGGATCGCCGTGCAGCCGGTGAGCGCCTCGTAGTCCGAAGCGTGGCCCACGCGGATGCCGGGAATGTCGGTCAGTCCTTTCATGCCGCCGCTTGTATGGTAGCATCGTCGGAGAGGAATCCACGGTTTGCTCGACTTCCTGAAAGGGCCCATCCTTGCATTCCAGGACTTTCTCGCTCTGGCGGGCCGGGCGTTCCTGAATATCTTCCGGCGGCCGCACTACTTCGACGACATCTCCATCCAGATGGACACCATCGGAGTGGGCAGCTTGCCGATCGTGATCCTGACCGGTTTCTTCAGCGGAGCGGTGATGGCGCTGCAGATGTCGCGCGCGCTGTCGACCTACGGCGCCACGGGCCAGATCGGCACCATCACGGCCATTACGCTGGTGCGCGAACTGGGGCCCGTGCTGACGGCCCTGCTGGTGGCGGGACGCAACGCCTCCGGCATCGCCAGCGAACTCGGATCGATGAAAGTGACCGAGCAGATCGACGCCATGCGTGCGCTGGGCACCGACCCGGTGCAGAAGCTGGTCACCCCGCGCCTGATCGCCACCGCCGTGGTGCTGCCGCTGCTGACCATCATCGCCGACTTCGTCGGCATCTTCGGCGGTTATTGCGTGGCCTGCCCGCTGCTCAATCTGCTCACGCCCAACCAGTACTGGACCACTTCCTATCGCGCCATCGAGTACAACGATCTCTCGCAGGGCCTGCTGAAGCCGTTCCTGTTCGCCATCGTCATCGCCCTGGTGGGATGCTATTACGGCATGCGCACCACGGGCGGCACGCAGGGCGTGGGCCGCGCCACCACGCAGGCCGTGGTGGTGGCGTCGATCTGGGTGTTCGTTCTGAACTTCGTGACCACCAGGGTGTTTGTGAACCTGTAATGACCGGCGAAGCTCACGACTGCGTTCTCCGATTCGAAAACGTGAGCGTCCGCTTCGAGGACGTCACGGCTCTGGATCGCGTGTCGTTCGCCATGCGCGCGGGCGAGACGCGCGTTATCCTGGGCGCGGCGGGCAGCGGCAAGACCATCCTGCTGAAGGCGGCGCTGGGCCTGGTGCGGGCCGGCGAAGGCCGGGTTCTGGTCTTCGGCGAGGACATCACGCGCCGCCGGGAACGGGAGTTGTACGAACTGCGCAGCCGCATTGGCATGTTGTTCCAGGAGGGCGGGCTGTTCGACTCGCTGACCGTCGAGGAGAACGTCGCCTATCCGCTGGTCAATCAGAAGACGGAGCGCAAGCTGAGTCCGGCGCAGGTGCGCGAGAAGGTCGAGGAGTCGCTGCGCTTCGTGGAGCTCGGGCACACGCTCGAGAAATTCCCCAGCCAGCTTTCCGGCGGCATAAGGCGCCGCGTCGGCATCGCGCGGGCGGCGGTCACCGAGCCGCCGCTGGTGCTGTACGATTCCCCCACCGCGGGCCTGGATCCGATCACCGCCAACAACATCATCGCCCTGATCGTCAAAGAGCGCGACGTGAAGAACACCACCACCGCACTGGTGACGCACCGCTATCAGGACGGCGCCTTGCTGGCCGACTTCCGCTACAATTCAGACAGCGGCCAGTTGGAGCCGCTCGCCCGCAACGGCCGCGCCGCCGGGCGCGAGACGACGTTTATGGTCATGCGCGAGGGCCGCCTGGTATTTGAAGGTGCACAGGACGAGCTGGAATCCTCCCGCGATCCCTACATCGCCAAGTTTGCGAGGCAGTCGAGCGAATAAACCATGCCTTCTCCGAAAAAAGTCGCCTGGTCGCAACTCCGCGTCGGAGTGATGGCCATCATCGCCATGGCGGTGCTGGTGGTGATGATCTTTCTGCTGACCGGATCGAAGGGCCTGTTCGCGCCCAAGGTCGTCCTTTACACTTACCTGGACGACTCGGCGGCGCTGACCGAAGGTTCGGCCGTCCGGTTGAACGGGCACCCCATCGGCGCGGTGAAGCGCATTGAATTGTCCGGGTCCAAGGAGCCCAAGCGCATCATTCGCATGGAGCTCTCCGTGCGGGAAGAGTTCCTGTCCCAGATTCCGGTGGATTCGCTGGCCGCCATCGGCGCCGAAAACGTGCTCGGCACCAAGTACGTCAACATCAAGAAGGGATCCTCCGCCCAGACCATCAAGGCGGGCGGGGAAGTGCCCAGCCTGGACACGCGCGAGTTCGATGAAGTGGTGCAGAGCGGTTACGCGCTGCTGACTTCGTTGCAGGGCATTCTCAAGCGCGTGGACACCATTGTCGGGCTGGTGGAGACGGGCAAGGGCAGCATCGGGAAGCTCCTGGTGGACGACGAATTGTACAACCGGCTGCTGTCGATCGAAAGGGACGTGCAAAAAGTCAGCGGCGCGCTGGCCAGCGGGCAGGGCACGGTCGGCAAGCTGCTTTACGACGACACGCTGTACCAGGAGATCCGCACCCCCGTGGCCCGGATTGACAGCCTGCTCCAGGATTTGCAGCAGGGACAGGGCACCGCGGGCAAACTGCTCAAGGACGAGGCGCTGTACACCGAGATCCGCGCCACGGTGAAAGAACTGCGCCGCGTGGTGGACGACATCAACGCGGGCAAGGGCAGCGCCGGGAAGCTGCTTAAGAGCGACGAGCTGCACAACCGCATCTCTTCGACCGTGGCGCACCTGGATACCATGCTGGAGCGGCTCAACGCGGGCCAGGGAACCATGGGGCAACTGCTCGTGAATCCGCAGCTTTACCAGACGCTGAACGGGATGACCGCCGAAACGCACGACCTGATCAAGGACTTCCGCGCCAATCCCAAGAAGTTCCTGCGCATCAAACTGGCACTGTTTTGAACTCCTCCGAGCCGAGCCGCCTGCTGGTGGTCAACGCCGACGATTTCGGGTTCACGCGCGGCGTGAACGCGGGCATCGTCGAAGCCCACCGCGGCGGAATCCTGACCGCCACCACACTGATGGCCAACGGAGCGGCGTTCGACGACGCCGTGCGCCTGGCGCGCGAAACGCCCACTCTCGATGTCGGCGTCCACCTGGTGCTGGTGAGCGGGCGTTCGCTCGTCCGGCCGGAGTGCGAGCTGCCAGCCACCGTCGCCGGATTGCTGAAAGCCATCTTGGGGCGGCGCATCCGCATCTACGACGAGTTGCGTGCGCAGGTGGAGAAGATCGCCGCCGCGGGCATCGTGCCCACCCACCTGGACACTCACAAGCACACCCACCTGCTGCCTCCGGTGCTGGAGGCCGTGGCGCGCCTGGGCCAGGAGTTCGGCATTCCCTGGGTGCGCCGGCCGTTCGATTTCCCGCTCAGCGCGCCGGGCGCCGTTCCCTGGGGCAAGCGCGCGGTGAACCGCGGCCTGCGCCTGGTTCGCCGGCGGTTCCACCGTGTGCTGGCCGCTGGCGGCCTGCGCACGACGGACCACTTCGCCGGATTCCGGATCACGGGCCGCTTTCGCACCCGCGAGTTGGTGGCGCTGATCGGCCATCTTCCCTCCGGCGTCACCGAACTGATGACCCATCCCGGTCGCTGCGACGAAGAGTTGCGCCGGGCGCGCACGCGCCTCAAGGAGAGCCGGGAAGAGGAACTGCGCGCGCTCACGGCGCCCGAAACCTGGCGCGCGATCGAGATGCACGGCGTGCGCCTGGTGCGTTACCGCGACCTGGCGCCGGCTTACTGAAGCACCGCCACGCGCCGGATGCCGTACACCTTGGGCCGCCAGTAGGGGTCGAAGCGCGACAGCGTGGTGCCCTTGCTCGATTCGGCGTGGAAGAAGTCCCCGCGGCTGTTGACGATGCCGCAGTGCTTCAGGTCGTCGAAAAAGACGACGTTGCCGAAATCCCACTCTTTGCCCTTGGTCGCGGAGTTCAAGCTGAAATAGAGCTTGCGAGCGGTGGTGCGCTTGAACGGCGCTCCGGCGTCGGTGAAGGCGCGCCACACGAAGCCCGAGCAGTCGAAGCTCTTCAAGCCCGTGGCGCCCCACACATACGGCCGTCCCAGGTGCTTCTCGACGGTCGCGCGCAGGCGCTCCCACCAGTTGTCCGGGGTCTGGGCCATCGCGGCGGCCGAGCCCAGCAGAGCGAGTATCGCCAGGCGTTTCATTTCACCGCGCTGCCCAGCAGCAGGCCCAGCCCGATGAACAACCCGGCCAGGAAGATGGCCACCGAGCGGTTGTCGGAGTTGAGCTGATCCGAGAAGTTCACGCCCGGCGTGAGCCAATCGAAGATCTTGAAGGCCGCCACGAAGCCGAGCATGCCGACGACGAGCGAAACCAGAATCGTTCCCAGGTAGTTGACGACGTTCATTTCGGTCAGGGCTCCCATTCGAAGTATGAAGCATAGCCGCCGCCCATGTTGCGGGCCAGCCAGAGGCGGTATTCTCGGTTCTCGGTGTGACTGGTTTCGCGGCGCGTGGCGGGCTCGATATTGGAATAGACGAAGATGGCCGGGTTGCCGTCCTTGTTCTGGCCCATGCAGACGACTTCGTCGCGGTAGTCGCCCGCCAGGTCGGCCACCATGCTGCAACTGCCGCGGCCTTCATTGGGGCCGGGGAGATTGAGCGCGGTCACATCCTGGCCGTTGAAGCGGCCCAGGCGTTTGCCATCGCCCGAAAGCAGTTCGCGCGTTGCGGCGCCGGTCCAGTTCACCGGCCGCCAGCCGGCGGGGAACGACTCGGTCAGGATCTTGCCGGAGGCCGAGAAGAGCACGATCTCCTTGGCGGTGTGGCCGTCCCGGTTGGTGAGCATCTCCATGCCCGGCGAGCCTTCCCAGATGTCCGAAGCCCAGCCGATGTGCGCGTGCACCCAGCGCGGGTCGTCCTCGCGGTTCACCTTCCAAAGGATCTTGCCGGTCTTGGCATCCACCAGGAAGGCCCCGGCGTGGGTCGAGCTTTCCACGGCGTAGTACACTTGCCGGTCCTTCGAGTTCGGCAGGATGTGCTTGACGGCCACGATGTCCGGGTGCAGCCGGTAGATGGACCAGCGCAGGGTGCCGTCCGGATTCAGGCAGGTGGTGCCGTCGAAGACTTCGTCGCGGCCGTCGCCGTCCACGTCGGCGACATCGACGTGATGCGAGCCGGAGCCGTTGGTTTCGCCGAAGCTCTCGTAGGTCCACAGCTTTTTCAGGCTGGCATCGAAGGCCTCGAAGACCTCGTTCTCGTACAGGCCGGTCTGGGTGATGATGGACGGGCGCTTGCCGTCCAGATAGGCGATGGCCATGTGGATGCGGGTCGAGGTGCCGGATTTGTCGGTGACGATGTCGCGCCAGGGCGTCTTGCGGCGCAGGCGGCCGGTCATGCCGTCGAGCACGGCGAGGTAGACCTTGTCGCCCTCCTGAAATCGCGTGATCACCTCGGCGCGGCCGTCGCCGTCCAGGTCGTAGACCACGGTGGGAACGTTGTTGGCGTTGCCGAAGCAGTGGTCGTGCCAGACCAGCGGGCGCCGCCACAGCGCGCGGCCGAAGCTGGTGTAGGCTTCCAGTTCCACCGGCACGCCGGGATCGCGCGACATCTCCGTGATCCCGTTGTTCATTTTGACCACCAACTCCAGCACGCCGTCGCCGTCCAGGTCGCCAAACATGGGCACGAAGCCGCCCTGCTTGACGGTGGGTTCGAAGGTGGCGATGAGCCCGCTACGCCCTTCGCTGAGGGTGAGGGCGGCCCATTCGGACGGCGGTCCCTCCTTGCCCGCGGCAGTCACGGCGCGCACGCGGTAGAAGACGCGGCCGGCCTTGGGCGCGGCGCGGTCGACGTAGTTGGTCGAGTCGCGAACGGGGCTTTCCGTGAGCCGTTCGCCGGCGGCGTCGCGCCGCGAGGAACGATACACGTGGAAGCCGGTGCCGGTCGCATCGCCGCGCAACAGTTGCCAGCCCACATAGACCGCGCCCGCGCCCGCGTTGGCGGCGACCACGCGCCGCGGACGGCGCTGGAACGAAGTCGACCCGGCGGGCTCCCGCACCAGGCGGAAACCGAGGTCGGGATGGCGGATGCCGGCGCTGGCGCCGCCGCGCGCGGTCACGCGCATGTAGTTCACGGTGCGCGCCCACGAACCGCCGGCGATGGAGCCCTGCTTCTGAATCGGGTCCTCGATGCGGTAGATGTAGCGCTGTTCGGCGTAGTCGGGGTCGGTGCCCACCATCTGCCACACGTTGCCGGCCATGTCGTAGAGCTTGAGGCCGTTGGGCGGGTAGCTCTTCACCGGCTTGAGGAACTGCCGCCACTGGGCGAAGGTCCGGTCGCCCTTGGCGTCGTAGTTGGCCATGCTCTCGTCGGCTTGCCGGCCCCAGGGGAACACGGCGTC
>JACQZT010000245.1 GCA_016213755.1 Acidobacteriota bacterium
AACCCGACTACCGCGAGCGCGTCGAGAAGGCCATCCAGTGGGTCGCCAAGCGCGGCTACAAGCCCATGTTCTACGAGGACTCCCCGCTGAAGCTGCTATTTTAGGTTCCATATGGCAAGCCGCATTCCGATGGGCCTCAATACGTACTGCCTGCGCGCCCTGCGCTGGAACGACGCGCGGTTGCTCGACTACTGCGGGCAACTGAAACTGGACGCCGTGTTCTTGCAGGACTCGCTCGACCCCAAGGCGATGGACCCGGCACACTGGCGCGAAGTGCGGGAGCACGCCGCGCGGCTGGGCCTGCACCTGGAAACCGGCGGCGGCGGAGTCTTCCCCAAGACGCCGGACGCGATTCAGGCATCGGTCGACGGCATTCTGAAAAACGTCGCGCGCGCCAAGGCCATGGGCTCGCCCATCGTGCGCTGCGTCATCGCCAGCGACCGGGCTTCGCTGCCGCCGGGCCCCATCGAACAGCACATCGCCACCATGGTGCGGCTGCTCAAAGCCGTACGCTCGCAGGTGATGGATGCCGGGTTGAAGATCGCCATCGAGATCCACAAGGATCTGCAAGCCTGGGAGCATCGCGCGCTGATCGAGGAGGCGGGTCCGGAATTCGTCGGCACCTACCTGGACACCGGCAACCCGGTCTTCGTGATGGAAGACCCGCTCACCACCATTGAGGTGCTGGGACGCTACGCGCTCACCGTGCACCTGCGCGACTCGGTGGTCTACGAGGTCCCGCGGGGCATCGCCGTGCAGTGGGTGCCGCTGGGCGAGGGCTCCATCGACTTCCGGCAGGTGATCGCCAAAGTGCGCGAGCATTGCCCGCCGGTGTACGTCTACATCAAGCCCATCACCGGGCGGCCGCCGCAGATTCTGCCGCTCTACGATGCTGAACACTGGAAGCCGTTCCCCAAGGCGCGCGCGGCGGACCTGGCCCGTTTTCTGGCTCTGGCCAAGCGCGGCCAGCCCTACGGCAAGAACATGGTGGTCGAGGATCTGCAAGGCCGCGCCACCCCGCCCTACTTCTTGGAGGCCATCCAGCACCAGCAGCGCGAGCACATGGAGCGCAGCATCGCTTACGCGCGCAAGGTTCTGGACCTGGGTGTCAAATCAGCTTGAGAGGTTCGCCATGCTTCGAATTCTGGTACCGTTCCTGGCCCTGAGCGCGATTTTAGTTGGCGCGCAAGGCCCGCGCATTTTCATCGTGACCGACATGGAGGGCGTCGGCGGGGTGCACAACTGGGACGAGCAGGTCCTGGTGGGGCAGCGCCGTTTCGACGAGTCGCGGCGCCTGCTCACGGGCGAAGTCAACGCCGCTGTGGAGGGCGCGATGGCGGCCGGCGCGTCGGAAGTCGTGATCTGGGACGGGCACGGCGGCAGCCGGAGCCTCTCCATCGAGGACATCCGCCCGCCCGCTCAACTCGTTCAGGGGCAGCGCACGCCGGCCGATTTCTACCTCGGCGGGAAGCGCTACGACGGCCTCATGTTCGTGGGCCAGCACGCCAAGGCGGGCACGAAGAACGGGCTGATGGCCCACTCGCAGAGCCTGGGCGTCAAGGACATCACCATCAACGGCAAATCGGTGGGCGAGATGGGGCAGGCGGCCGCCATTGCGGGCTACTTCAAGACTCCCGTCCTCCTGCTCACCGGCGACCAGGCGGCCTGCGACGAGATGCTCGAGCTCCAGCCCAAGGCCGAGACGGTGGCGGTGAAGCAGTTCATCGGGCGAGGTTCGGCCCTGAGTTTGCCGCACAGCGAGGCCAAGGATCGCATCCGCGCCGCGGCCCGCCGCGCCGTCACGCGCATCCGCGAATTCAAACCGTGGATCATCGAGGGGCCGGTGGAAATGAAGTTCGAGTACCTCCCCGGCAAGGACGGCAAAGTCCCGCCGGACCGCGTCTACCGCGGCCAGACCGTGCTCGAATGCTTCGAGCAGTGGCTGGGCGGAAAAGGGTGACAGACAGCCATTTTCGGCCCACGAATCGTCTGAGACGCCGAAAATGGTGTCTGTCACCCTTTTCCGGTACTCTGGGACCGTGCCCGACACCAGCGTCAACCTGAGCTTCGAACTGAAGTTCGTAGACCGCACCATATCCGCGTCGGTGGCGCTGCCCGCCCGGCCGGCGACGGCGGCGGAGCTGCTGCCTGTGTTCCAGGGCTTCAGCAACGCGATCATCGGGCTGGCCCAGGCCCGGGCCGCCGATGCGGGATTGTCCATTAGTTGCCGCAAGGGCTGCGCCGCCTGCTGCCGCTTGCTGGTACCCGTAGCCGAGCCCGAGGCGCGGCACCTGTCCGCGCTGGCCGAGGCACGGCCGCAGGTGCGCCAGCGCTTCGCCCAAGCCCTGCGCCGCGCCGAAGAGGCCGGACTGGGCGAGGCCCTGCGCTCGGCCGAGCACCTCGGCCGCGAGCGGCACGACGCCCTGATGAACGCCTACCTCGCGCTGCGCATCCCGTGCCCGTTCCTGGAAGACGAACTCTGCACCATCTACGAGACCCGCCCGCTACAGTGCCGCGAGTACTTCGTCCTGACGCCGCCCGAGAACTGCGAGCGGCCCACGCCGGAAACCGTGCAGGGACTGGCCCTGCCGCTGCGGCCCTCGCAAGCCCTGCACCGCCTGGGGCAGCGCGGAATGCGCTGGATTCCGCTGGTGCTGGCGCTGGAGTGGACCGCCTCGCACCGCGCGGACCCGCAACACATGGCGCCGGCCCCGGAGCTGTTTCGGGAGTTCCTCGACATCCTGCGAAGCCGGGTTTGATATCCTAGTCCCTTACCCGGCTGGCACGCCCATGGCATCCAAGCTCGAAGGCATTTTCACCCCCACCGTGGTGGCCTACGACGACCGCGGCGAAATCAACGAAGCCGAACTGCGCCGATTCCTCTCCTGGCTCATCGGCCAGGGCGTGCATGGGCTGTACCCGAACGGATCGACCGGCGAGTTCACGCGGCTGACGCTGGAGGAGCGCCGGCGCATCGTCAAGATCACCTGTGAGGAGGCCCGCGGCCGCGTGCCCGTGTTGGCCGGCGCGGCCGAGGCCAACGTCAAGGAGACGCTGGCGGCGTGCGAACTATATGCCGGCTACGGCGCGCGCGCGGTGGCCATCGTTTCGCCGATCTACTATCGTCTGAGCGCCGAGTCGGTGCTGGCCTACTTCACCGAAATCGCGCTGCATTCGCCCATCGACGTCACGCTGTACAACATCCCCATGTTCGCCAGCCCCATCGACGTGCCGACCATTCGCAAGCTGGCCGAATACCCGCGCGTCATCGGCATCAAGGACTCTTCGGGCGACCTGGCGTTCATGATGCGCATGATCTCCGCCGTGCGGCCCGTGCGGCCCGACTTCTCTTTCCTCACGGGGTGGGAAGCCGTGCTGGTGCCGATGCTGCTGATCGGCTGCGACGGCGGGACCAACGCCAGCAGCAACATCATCCCCGAACTGACGCGCCGCCTGTTCGAATGGACGCGCGCCGGCCGCATCCAGGAAGCCATGGCGCTGCAATACCGTATCCTGGAGCTGTTCGACGCCATGCTGTTCCCCTTCGAGTTTCCGAACGGGTTTCGCGCCGCGGCCGAGATGCGCGGCTTTAAGTTGGGGCGCAGCCGGCAGCCGCTCAGCAAGACCCAGGAGGCCGACAGCGTGGCGCTCGAATCGGTTTTGAAATGCATCCTGGCGGATTTCGGCATGGTCGAGCCGCCCGCCGAAGGCTGCGCGCCGCGCACCCGGAACCCGCGCGAGGACAAGCTCAGCCAGGTGGTCTTTGAAGTCATGCGCACCCTCGAGGAGCGGGGCATTCTCTGAGCGAGCAGGCCCTGGCGCTGGTGGAGATCGGCGGCTGGTCGCCGGGGATGGTCATCCTCGACGCGATGGAAAAGGCCGCCTGCGTACGGGTATTGCAGGCCGAGTTGAACGACCAGCCAGGCGTGTGTCTGAAAATGATCGGCCCGGTCGGCGACGTGCGGGAGGCCGCGGAAGCCGCGCGGGTGATCGCCGGCCGGATGCGGGTGGCGGTGATCGTGGACGTGATTTCCGGGCCGGCGTCCGAGGGGCGCCCGGCGTGGGAAGCGGCGGCGGATTTCAACCTTTTGTTCGAGCAGGCCACGGTGCACATCCCGCCGGCCCCGGCAAAACGGAAGGAGAGCAAAGTGTCACAACAGGCAAGTTTTGCCGTTGGACTGATCGAAACCCAGGGTTTCACGGCGGTCTTCGAGGCCATCGACACGGCGGTGAAGACCGCCGCCGTCGAGGTCCTGGCGCGCGAAAAACTCGGCGGCGGCTACATCACCGTGCTCATCAAGGGCGACGTGGCCGCGGTCACCGCCGCCATCGAGGCGGGCAAGGCGCGCGTCGAAGGATTGGGTAAACTGGTTGCCGCGCACGTCATCGCCAGCCCTTCGCAGGCGGTGCTGTCGCTGGTGCCCAAACTGTGAATTGCTGTAGTCTCGCAGAGCGCTGGCCCCGCCAGGGGACTACAGTTGCGTGACGACAGGCCTGAACAGCGCGGTGAACTTCTCAAGGTGCGTTGCCAGCCATTCGAACTGATCCGGCCATCGGCTCCGGTCCATGAAATCTGAATCCTGCCGGACAAACACCTTGGCGGACTTGCTGGCCTCGGGATTGTACCAGTTCAACGGCAGGTCAATCTTCGATTGCAGCTCATTTTTCATCTCCTCCAGCTTCGCAAACCGCTGCTTTGCCCGCGAGGAGGTAAGAACCAGCTCGACCCGCAGCTCGGGTGATGAGTATGACTCGGTCACGGTGTTCCACGTCGAGGCCACGGCGGCGAGGTGAAATCCGGCCCGTCCGATGGAGACATTCAGCCAGTTCTGGTGTGCCGGTTTCTGGGTCCGCAGACTTGTCCTCCCTTCAAGGTGTGACTTGAAGGCGGTCCAGAATTCAAGCTGAAACTGCCCATGAGAACTACCGGGGTGCTCTACTTCTCTCCTTTTCGCCTTCGACCAATCGTTTGGTTTCGATACTACGTTGAACTTCGGCGCCGGCGGCGAGTCGCCGATTCTCCACAGTTCAATCTCAAGGCCAAATAGAGAAAGTTCATCTCTTGTGTTCTCATTCAGCCAGTCCAATGCCGCGCGATGCTCCTCAGTGAATTTGGCGGCCACCCAGACCAGGGTCCGCGCCTCCAGTCCGGCGGCGTAGGTGAGAATCTGCCCGAGGTGAGTGTGGTCGGTCTTCTTGATCTGGTTCTCGATCACCACCCAACTTCCGTCAGCGCTGTTCCGGCAGAGGATGTCGGCCGAAAACGGGCCAACCGGCACCTCCTCGTCCTCTGGCTCCAACTCCAGACCCAACGTGTCGCTCAGGATGCGCAGATTCTGGGGGTGGGCAAGCCAGGGAGTGAAATCCTGAGCCTCATCGGGCCAGATGGATTCCAGAGGGACGCGCTGAAGTTCTCCAAGTCGCAGGTCGTTCTTTGTCATGGCACGGGCAAGCTTTGGTTCAAAATGGGAAGCCAGGAAGCATTATACGTCAGCTTCCTGTCTCTCCAGATACTCCCGTTATTGAAATCGGCCGCGAATGAACGCGAATGAACGCGAATCATGGATTGAACCGAGAAACGCTTGGTTTTTGATTCGCGTTCATTCGCGGCTCCATCATCTCCTCTCATCGAGATTCTGAACTTCAGTGGAACGGACCAAGCCGGCGTAGTCGGCCGGGGCGCGACGTTTCTGCGGGGCAACGGCCGCCTGCCTCCGGTGGTTTAATATGGAGCGAGATCCCATGACACCTGCATCTTCCTCAAGCTTGGATTACCGCCAGTTCCCGCTGGCCCTGTTGCGCATGTTTATC
>JACQZT010000252.1 GCA_016213755.1 Acidobacteriota bacterium
AGATACCAGGTGGACAGGCAGGCGAAGGCATACAGCAGGTACAGCGGCAGAATCACGCCGGCGGCCTCCAGCCACCCGATGCCGCCGGTGGCGACCACGGCCGCCGCCAGCAGGATTTCGAGCAGCAGCCAGGCTGCCACATACAGTCCCAGGCGCGCGCGCGACGCCAGAAGGGGATGCATCCGGCCTCAGTTCTTGACTTCGACGCCGCCGAAAATGGCGAACCCGCGGACGATCAGCCTTTTGGCTGTCTCGCCTTCGCGCGGATGCTGCGTCTTGTCCTCGTAGCCGCCGAAGAAGGCCACCCCTTCCACGACCACGTCCCAGTGGTAGGGTACGCGAAGCTCGACGCCCCCGAGCAGCGCGGTGGCATCCACCACCGCCTGGCTGCCTTCGATGTCGGCTCCTTTGAGATCCACTTCCTGGCCGCCCAGGACCGCGAAGACTTCGCCGCCCCTGAAATCCTTCGCCGTCACGGCGCGCTTGCCGCCGCCGAAGATGGCCAGGCCGCGCAAGCTGGGGGAAGCGGCAGTCTCCACGCCGCCGGTCTGCCGCCACGTCCAGGTGCGCCACAGCAGGAAACCGCCCAGCAGAATCAACAGCACCGGCCAGACCTGGGAAAAGCGCCACGGTACCAGGCCCAGACTGCCGGCCAGCCAGAGGCCGCCGGCGGCCGTCAGGAGCCCGCCCCAGGCCCTTCCCGAGGAGCAGCAGCTCCCAAACAAGTTGGCCAGGCCGAAGACGATCAGCACGATCGCAAACAGGTCCGAAGATGAAAAGTAGCGAATCAGCCCGAAGTTGCGCAGCAGGAAGAACACGCCCAGGGCGATGGCCAGCAGGCCGACCACCAGTCCCGGCGTAACCGCGTTTCGTGTGCGGTGGTTCATGATCGTCCTTCTCTCGGATTAAACAACATGTGGACGCCCAGCGCAATCAACGCCAGCGGCCACAGACGCCAGATTTGGCCTTCTCCTATGTAGCCGAATTTCTCGGCCAAAAGAGCGCCGCCGATCAGAATCAACAGAATGGGGAAGACCACGCCCGCCCCCCGGCAACATTGCTCTTGCGAATTCTCCATGTCTATTCACCTCCATGGGCAGCATAACCGGAGGCGCGGGAGCAATCCCGCGCTTTTCGGCCAACGGCGCGTGCGAACCGGCGAATTACTGCTTGGAACGGCGCTCGACGGCGCGGCGGACGCGCACCATGGTGCGGTCCAGGCCCATGGCCTTGCGCACTTCGCGCAGGGTGTCGCGCGCGATCTGCTGCATGCGCGAGGTGCCGTCCAGCAGGATCTGGTCCGCGCGTCCGGTGTCGGCGGCGCAGCGGGCGATGCGCTCGCGAATGGGATCCAGAAAGGCGTTCAGCGCGGCCGTCAGCAGTCCCTTCACTTCGACGTCGCCCACCTTGCCCTCGCGGTAGCGCGCCTTCAGGTCTTCGACCTCGGCCCGGTGGGGGTTGAACAGATCGTGGTAGGCGAAGACCGGGTTGCCTTCCACCGTTCCGGGAATGTCGGCGTGGATCCGGTTCGGGTCGGTGTACATGGTGCGGATCTTGCGGGCCACCGTCTGCGCGTCGTCCGACAGCATGATGGCGTTGTTGAGAGACTTGCTCATCTTGGCTTTGCCGTCGGTGCCGATCAGCGTGCCTTCCTCGCCCACCATCACGTCGGGGATCGGGAAGACCTCGCCGTACAGGCTGTTGAAGCGGCGCGCGATCTCGCGCGTGATCTCGACGTGCGCCTCGTTGTCCTTGCCCACCGGCACCAGGTGCGCCCGCGGCAGCAAGATGTCGGCGGCTTGCAGCACCGGATAGCCGAGCAGGCCGAAGGGGAACGATTCGTCGTTGAAATTGGCTGCCCGCGCCATGTCCTTGAGGCTGGGCAGGCGCGCCAGGCGGTTTACCGTCACCAGGTTTTCGAACAGCGTGTTGAGCTCGTACACCTCGGGGATGGCCGACTGGAGATAGATGGTGGTCTTCTCCGGATCGATGCCCGCGCCGATGTAATCGAGCACCAGGCCGCGCGCGTTTTCGCAGATTTTGGCGATGTCCTGAGGCGAGTTCCTGGTGGTCAGCGTGTGCAGGTCGGCGATGATGAGAGTCGTCTCGTACTCCTCCTGCAACCGCACGCGATTGACCAGGCTGCCGACGTAGTGGCCCAGGTGCAGGCGTCCGGTGGGGCGGTCGCCCGTAAGAATGCGTTTCTTGTTTGTCATTAATCCGAGGTAGTCCCCATTTTAGCGTCTAAAAACCCATCTCGCGCAGTTGGCCGACGGAGGGGAACGAGGACGGGCGCTCCAGGCGGCCCAGCATCTTGGCCACGTACTTGGCCAGGATGTCGCACTCGATGTTCAGGCGGTCGCCGGGGCGGCGCGAGCCGAGGGCGGTGTGGGCGAAGGTGTGCGGGATGACGGAGACCGTCAGCGCCGTGCCGCGCAGCGCGGCGATGGTCAGGCTGATGCCGTCCAGCGCCACCGAACCTTTGAAGACCAGGTAGGGGTCGAGTTCCGCGGGGGCCTCGACTGTCAGGCGCCAGTTGCCGTCGCCCAACTGGTCGAGCGCGGTCAGTTCGCCCGTCGCGTCCACGTGTCCCTGCACGATGTGGCCGCCCAGGCGTCCCGCGGGCGCCAGCGGCCGCGCCAGGTTGACCGGCGCGCCGGCGCCCAGATCGGAGAGGTTGCTGCGTTCGAGCGTCTCCGGCGCGACGTCGGCCGCGAACCAGCCGGCGGCGAATTCGGCCACGGTGAGGCACGCGCCATTGACGGCGATGCTGGCCCCGGGCGTCGCGTCTTCGAGCACCTTCCGGCAACGCACTCGCAGGCGCGCTCCCGTGGCGCGCGGCTCCAGGGTTTCCACAGCCCCGACTTCTTCGATGATCCCGGTAAACATCTAGTCCTTGATCACGTACGCCTCGACGGCGAACTCGTCGCGCGTAATCCGGTGCAACGTGACGTCCTTCAGCCGGATGGCATCCACGCGGCGTTTGCGGCCCGCTCCGCCGGCCACCGGCAGCGAGTGTATCCCGCCCAGAATCTTGGGCGCGTAATAAAAGAAGATCTTGTCCACCACGCCCGACTCCAGCGCGGCCCAGTTCACCTTGCTGCCGGCCTCGATCATCAGCGACAGGCAGCGCCGCCCGGCCAGGTGGTCCACCAGTCGCGGCAGGCTGGTGCGCCCGTCGGCGCCGTCGCAGACGATCACTTCGACGCCCTGCGCTTCGAGCGCCTTGCGGCGCTCGGGCGAGGCGGCCGAAGTGGTCGCCACCAGCACATCGTTGCGGCAGGAGCGCACCATTTGCGAACCGACCGGCAGACGCAACAGCGAGTCGAGCACGATGCGCAGCAGCGGGCGGCTGCGTTCCAGCCCGGTGCGGTCGGTGAGCAGGCAGTCGTCTCCCAGCACCGTCCCGATGCCGGTGACGATGGCGTCGGCGGCGTGGCGCACCTGCTGCACGTGCAGGCGGGCCTGGGTGCTGGTGATCCAGCCCTGGTTGTCTTCCGGCGCGGCGATTTTGCCGTCCAGCGTCACGGCGGCTTTCAGAAAGACCAGCGGCCGGCCCGTGTGCATGAAATGCAGGAACGGTTCGTTCAGCCGGGAGACGGCGGCCGCGTGCGCCGGGTCGATCTCGACTTCGACGCCCGCCTCGCGCAGACGGCGGAAGCCAGCCCCGCCCACCAGCGGGTTGGGATTTTCGAGCGGCGCCACCACGCGCGCCACGCCGGCGGCGATCAGCGCACCGGCGCAGGGAGCGGTACGGCCTTCATGCGCGCACGGCTCCAGCGTCACGTACATCGTCGCGCCGCGCGCCCGCTCGCCGGCCTCGTCCAGGGCCAGCACTTCGGCGTGCTTGACGCCCGCCCAGGTGTGGAAACCCCGCCCCGCCACCTCGCCGTCGCGCACCACCACCGCGCCCACCATGGGGTTGGGGCTCGCCAGCCCCAGGCCGCGGCGGGCCAGGTCCAGTGCTTCGGCCATGTAGTCGGGCGTCATGCGAACAGCGATTCTATAAACTTTTCCGCGTCGAAGGGAAGCAGGTCGTCCGCTTTTTCGCCCACGCCGACGTAGCGGATGGGCAGGTTGAGCTCGCGCGCGATGGCCACCACGATGCCGCCTTTGGCCGTGCCGTCCAGCTTGGTGAGCACGATGCCGGTGACGCCGGAGGTCTCGGTGAAGCGGCGCGCCTGCTCGAGACCGTTCTGCCCGGTGGTGGCGTCCAGCACCAGCAGCACCTCGTGGGGCGCGCCGGGAACCACGCGCTCGGCGATGCGGCTCATTTTCTCCAATTCGGCCATCAGGTTCGACTTGGTGTGCAGCCGCCCGGCGGTGTCCACAATCACGTAATCCACCCCGCGCGCCTTGGCTGCCTGGAGCGCGTCGAACAGCACCGCGCTGGGATCGGCGCCGGGGCGCTGGCGAATCACGTCGACGCCCGTGCGCTGGCCCCAGATCTCCAGTTGTTCGATGGCGGCGGCGCGGAAAGTATCCGCCGCGCACAACAGCACGCCGCGGCCGTCGGCGCGGTAGCGGCTGGCCAGCTTGCCGATGGTAGTGGTCTTGCCGGAGCCGTTTACGCCCACCACCAGCACCACTTCGGGCACCTCGGCGACCTGGGCCGGCGGGCGGTCGGCGGCTTGCAGGACTTCGAGCAAGTGCTGTCGAATCAGGATCTTCACTTCCTGGGCGTCACCCACCAGCTTGCGGTCCACCCGCTGCCGGATGGTTTCCAGGATCTCGGTGGCCGTGCGCACGCCGACGTCGGCCGTAATGAGCGCGTACTCGAGCTCGTCCAGCAGGTCCGCGTCGATCTCTTTGCGGCCCTGGAGGGCGTCCTCGATCTTTTCCACCAGCCCGGCGCGGGTCTTCTGGACGCCCGCTTTGAGGCGATCCAGGAGGCTTTCTCCTCCGCCGCCGGAACCGAACAACGTCTGCAAGGCCATGTCTTAGATCATTCTAGCAACCTCGCCGCCGGACCCGGCCAATGTTATACTGCTTTCACTGGAGCCATGTCCGAGCCAACTATCGAAACTCCGCCCATGGGCAAGCGTTGTCTGCCGAAACAGCGCGTCTGCAACGAGAAGAACGACAAGGGAAAACTGTGCGCCGGGCACCTGAAACGGTGGTACTTCTACGGTGAGGACGTGAAACGGAAGTTTGGCGAGGACGCCGAAATCTATCGTTGCGAGTTCTGCAAGACTTTGTACCTGCCCAATCCGGACGACCCGCCCCGGAGCGGCACACTGAGGAATTGACATTTCAGATTCCCCGGCCCAGCGGGGCCGGGGCGCCGGGCAGCCTAGAAAGACCGCATCGGGAAACGGTGTTGGAAGCGGCTGAGAGACCGTCCCCGATGCGGTCCGCCCGGTGAGGGCTGCGGATCTGGCGTCGGCCCGTCTGGAATTACACCCGCATGTTGTTCCATCCCTGACCCGGCCCGCGTCCATCTTTCCGGACCAGAAATGCCAGAACGGCGCCGAAGCGGCGACCCGCGGCAAGATTGTCCAAGATCGAAAATATTTGTGCGCTATCGCGGCAACTCCAAAAAAAAGACCCTCTGCTGCAACTTGCCAACGGACGAAAGAGCGGTTCGAAATCTAAACACCGGCTCCCGCAAGCACGCTGCCTAAGAGCCCACTCGCTTCACCCGTTCGCCCGCTGCACCAGAGGGCAGGTTTTAGAGTCTCCAATCGATTCGCCAATTAGAATAGCAATTCCCGAACCACAAAGTGAACTACAATAACTCTTTTAGAATCAATCGAGGGAATCTTGGAAACTCAATCTGGCCGGGACGTGTGGCAGCAGGGGTGTGGCAGTGTGACACAATCGAACCGGATGCCCCGCTCATTGGAACCGCTCCGGCCCGCCGTCCCGCTCATCGCTCTGATCCTGCTTGGCCAAGCCATCGTTGTACCACAAACGACCGAAGAAGACTTCCACGTCTGGACCGATCATCCGCGCCTGTTTCTGAACCAGCGCCGGCTGCGCCTGCTCAAACGCGAGCGGGAGCGCGAGTCGATCCGCTGGCTTCAGTTCCACACCCTGCTGGCCGGCGGGGCGCCGATGCCGGAACCCGGTTTCGCGGCCGCGCTGTACTACCAGGTCTCGGGCGAGGCGCCCTTCGCCCGCCGGGCCATCGATTGGGCCGTCACGCGCGGCACGGACCTGCGCCAACTGGCCCTGGTCTTCGACTGGTGCCGGGACCGGCTGAGCGACTCCGAAGCCCGCACGGTGGCCGCCAAAATCCGGCGCGGCCTCGAACAGACCTCGAAAGCCGGCGACCTGCCCGCGGTGCGCGCGCGGGCGCTGGCTGCCATCGCCATCTCGGAAACCGCTCCCGAGTTCGCCGAGAGCGAGTTGAAGCGCTTGGTTCGCGAGTGGTGGCGCACCGGCGTGGCGCCCGGCCTCAAGGACGGCCGCGCCACCATCTCGCACGAGCACACGTACGCGCTCTTCGAGTTGCTGCACGCGGTGCGGGACAACCTGCAAATCGATCTCCGCGATTCCGCGCCAAAGTACTTCACCGAACTGCCGGCCGCGCACCTGCTGAGCCACTATCCGGCCACGTTCCCCGCGGCCGAAAACGAGTACCGCATCCCGGCCTTCCAGGGAAACAAGGAACCCGATCTGGACCAGGCGGCGCTGTCGCGCGCCGGGCAACTGGCCCTGGTGGCCTACGACACCAACGCGCGCGAAAACCAGTACGTGCAGGGCTGGCTGATCCACGACCGTTTTCTGATGCGGGGCACTTTCGGCATCTCCTACGAGTTCCTGTGGGCCAACCCCTATCAGCCCGGCCTAAGCTACTACCACCTGCCGCTGCTGTTTTACGATCCGCGCGCCGGCCGCCTCTTCGTCCGTTCGAACTGGGACGACGACGCGGTCTGGTTTGGCCTGTTCGGCGGCCAGATGCAGGTTTTCGAGAAAGGGCAGATTCACGTGCTGGACCCGCGCAACCGGCGCGCGCCGCTGGCGCTGGGCGAAGTCACCGTGGTTTTCAATCCGCGCTTCCACCAAAGCGCCGCTCCTTCCGGCCGGTTCTACGTGGTGGGGTTGAAGCCGCGCACGACGTACAACCTCGAGGTCGAGCACGAGGGGCTGCGCGAACGGACCACGGACGCGGGCGGGGTCCTGGAACTGACGTTTCCGCCCGAGGGCCAGGCCGAGGTGCGCATCAGCGCTCCGGCGGCGCGATCCCGTACTCCTTGAGCCGGTATTGCAGCGTGCGCAGGCTGATGCCCAGTTGGCGTGCTGCCTGGGTGCGGTTGCCGCCGTGGGCGCGCAGCGCGTCTTCAATGGCCTGGCGTTCGATGTCTTTGAACAGGACCGGGCGCGGCGTGCCGGCGCCGCTCTCGCCGCCGACCGGCAGATCGGCGGGCTCGATGCGGTCGTCGCACAGGATCGCCAGCCGCTCCATCATGTTCTCCAGTTCGCGCACGTTGCCCGGCCAGCCATACGAGCACAGGACGCTTTCCGCCGCCGGCGTCAGAGCCGGCCGGGGCTTGCCCAGTTTGCGGGCCGCGCGGTCCAGAAACAGGCTCGCCAGCTTGGAGATGTCGGAGGGGCGCTCGCGCAGCGGCGGAATCTCGATGGGGAACGTGCTGACGCGGTAGTAGAGATCCTCCCGGAACTTGCCGCCGGCCACGCTCTGCTTCAAATTTCGGTTGGTGGCGGCGACCACGCGCACGTCGGCGCCGATCTGTGCCGTGCCGCCCACCCGCTCGAAGGTCCGTTCCTGCAAGACGCGCAAGAGCTTGGCCTGCGAGTTGGGGTCCAGCTCCCCGATTTCGTCCAGGAACAGCGTACCGCCATGGGCCCGCTCGAAGCGGCCGGCGTGGCGCGCGGCGGCGCCGGTGAACGAGCCTTTCTCGTGGCCGAACAGTTCGCTCTCGATCAGGGCCGGCGAGAGAGCCGCGCAATTGACCGGGACGAAGACCTGCCGCGCGCGCCGGCTGTTGCGGTGGATGCAGCGCGCGACGACCTCCTTGCCGGTTCCGCTTTCGCCCGTAATCAGCACCGTGGCGCTGGTGGGCGCCACCCGCCGCACCATTTCGAGCAGCCGCGCCATCTTAGGGTCTCCGGCCACCAGGTCCTGGCAGGCGAAGCGGCTGTCCTGCTCCTCGCGCAGCAGCTCGCACTGCTCGGCCAACTGGCGCTGATCGAGCGCCCGGCGCACCAGCAGGCGCAGCTCGTCCGGGCTGCTCAGAGGCTTGCCCAGGTAATCCACGGCGCCCAGCTTCATGGCTTCCACCGCCGTGGCCACAGTGCCGAACCCCGTGATCATGACCACCGGCGTGCCGGGCATGTTCTCCGCCCACCAGCGCAGGACGCCCAGGCCGTCGCCGTCGGGCAGTTTCAGGTCCGACACCACCAGGTCGAACTTGCGCCGCGCTCCGGCCTGCACGGCTTCGCGCACGGATCCCGCCGTCTCGACGCCGTAGCCTTCCCCACTGAGAATGGTTTCCAGCAGCTTCCTGAATCCGGGGTCGTCGTCGACGATGAGAATGGTGTCCATGTATTCCTCTTAACGCGGCTTGGCGTTCGGAAAACGCAGCAGCGCTTCGGTCCCCCGGGGCACCGCCGCGTGCAGCGTCAACTCACCGCCCAGCGACTGAACCAGGCGGCGGGTGATGGGCAGTCCCAAGCCGGTGCCGAAGGCCTTGGTCGTGAAAAACGGCTCGAAGAGCCGGGCGGCCGTGCTATCCGGGATGCCCGGGCCGTTGTCGGCCACCGCCACCGTCAGGCCGTGCTTGGGTTCGCGCCGCAACTCCAGCCGCACCTCGCCGCCGGGAGTCTCGCCCGCGGCTTCCACCGCGTTGCGCAACAGGTTCAGAAGCGCCTGTCGGAGCAGGTGCGGATCGGTTTCCCAGGCCAGGGCGGCCGGATCGGCCCGGAAGCGGACATCGCGGGCGCCGATCATCTCTCGCGCGTGCGCCTCCAGCGGCGCCCGCGTCTCTTCCCATTGGGCCAGGCGCAGGGATGGCGCCGGCGGACGGCCGTAGAGCAGCAGGTCGTTCACCAGGTTCTCCAAGCGGCGGGTTTCGTCCAGGATGGGGTTCAGCAAAGCCTGCTCCGCCGCGCCGGCCCGCTCACGGGCCAGTTGCGCGAATCCCTTGATGGTGCCCAGCGGATTGCGGATCTCGTGCGCCAGCACAGCCGCCATCTTGCCGATGTGCGCCAAGTGCTCCATTTCCAGTTGCCGGAGCCTCAACCGGGCGGCCTGCCGGGCCGCCCAGAGGCTGTACAAAGCGAGCAGAACCACCGCCAGGCTGCCCAGGGAGGCGGCGATGACGTTGTGGCGCGCGTGGACTACAAGAAAATCCGCGGCATGGGCATCCAGGTCGATGCGCGCCACGCACAAGCCCGCGCGGGAGTGAAACGGCACCCAGGCGCGAAACAGCGGGCCGTCCGGGCTGGAAACGGTTTCCATGCGATACAGCTCCCGTCCCTCCCAGATCGCCTGCAGGGCCGGATGGCCGGCCGCCGCGCTCTCGCGGCCGATCACCTCCAGGTCCGCCAGGCTCGGCTCTTCCGCGCTCAGGGCTTCGAACACCGCCGTCTCGCCGGCGCCGGCGGGCAGGTTCTCCAGGCGTCCCGCCAGAATCGCCACCCGGCTGCGCAAGTAGACCGTTTTCTGCTCTTCGAGTTCCCGCAGGGTGCGCAGGGAGCTTACGAGCAGCACCAGCGGCATTGCGACGATCACCACCAGCAGGATCCGGGATAGCGTGCGCGTGTTTTGGGTCACCTTATGATTGGTCATTGTTGCACGGCGCGCAACAACTGCGCACCGCGGACTTCCCGAATTCGGCTATCCTGTTGCTGGATAGGACGCATCTGAACGGCAATGCGATTGCAATGAATTCTCTGAGGGGGCAGGCGATGAGACGCTCACAATTGGCGGTCTGGCTGGGTCTGGCGGTGGCTGGTGCGGCTTTCCCGCAGACGCCGATGGCGAACCAGCCCAAAGTGGAGTTGAAAGGCAAGATCGAGAAGATCCAGGTCGCCCGCGGCGAAGGAATGCCCCAGATGGAGGTCCGGGAAGGCGAGAAGGTCACCCGTGTGATGCTGGGGTCGTTCCGATATCTGATTGAGCAGGATTTCAGCCCCAAGGCCGGCGAGGATGTGGTGGTGAAGGGCTACAAGGTCAGCGACTACGTGGTCGCCATCAGCGTGACGCTCCCGGCGCGCGACAAGACCCTGAAACTGCGAGACAACGACGGACGCCCGCTGTGGATGGGCGCCCGTTACGGCGGACCCGGCCGGAAGGGCCGCCAGTGACGTCGATTACCAGTTCCGAATCCTGACTTCCACGCCGCTCGCGGCCAGCGCCTTCTGGAACACCGACAAGTCGGTTCCCTGGTAGTGGTAGGGGTACACCACCTTGGGGCGGAAGGCTCGCACCAACTCCCCCGCCTCCTCGGGTGTCATGGTGTAGGGCAGGTTCATGGGGATGAAAGCGACGTCGATGTCCTTGAGCGCGCGAATCTCGGGGATGCCTTCCGTGTCTCCGGCAATCAGGATGCGCTTGCCGCCAAACGTCAGGACGTAGGCGTTGCCTTCGCCCTTGGGGTGAAAGGGGGCGCCGCCGGGTCGCATGCGTTTGAGGTTGTAGGCTGGAAGGGCTTCCACAGTCCACTTGCCGAAAGTCCTGGTTTCGCCGTTGCGCATCGCCACCGCGCCGGCCACGGACTTGCTCACGGCCTCGGGCGCCACCACCTGCGTGTCTTGCTTCCTGAGCTTTTCGAGGATCTTGGGGTTGAGATGATCGCTGTGCGAGTGCGTGATAATCACCAGGCCGGCCGGCGGCAAACCGTCGTAGTTGCCCATCGCGGGATCGATGTAGACCGCCTGGCCCGGGGCTTCGATCAGCAGGCTGGCGTGCTGG
>JACQZT010000246.1 GCA_016213755.1 Acidobacteriota bacterium
ATGTTTTAGGCCGAATTTTTGACAGCTCCTTAGGGAGCGGTTGGAACAGTTATTCCTTAACGGACCCTTAGGGCAGGTGCGGCTCATCCGCCGGCCCCCGCGCCGACTTCGTCGACCAGCGCCTGCATGCGGCGGTGGTGGGGGCCGCTCCAGTAGACGCCGCCGCAGCCAGTGCAGCGCAGGAACTCGTGGTAGCACTCGCGGGTGCGCGGCGGAAGCTGGGATTCGACCTCGGCTTTGGCCGCCGATCGCAGGGGCGCGTTGCAGCGCAGGCAGCGGGTGAAGGGACACAGCGAACCGGCCAGGTCGAAGCGCGCCACGATTTCTTTCAACTGCCGGCGCGGGTCGGTTTCCCGGACCCAGCAGCCGTGGGTCACCTCGCGGCGTTTCAGCAGCCCGCGGTCGCGGGTGAGCAGGATGCGGCGCTCGGCCACCGAGCGGCGCGCCAGGTCCTCGTCGGCCGGGTCGCGCTCCCAGGCCGAGTCGAAGCCCAGCATGCGGAGGTAGCGGGCCAGGCGGCCCAGGTGCCCGTCCAGGATGAACCGGGTTTGCCGGAGCGGCGCGGGACGCACGCGCACCAGCGGGCCGACGTCCAGCGCCTCGAAAACGGGGTAGACGCTGACTCGGTCGCCGTCGGCCAGCAGGCGTGCGAAATCGGACGACTCGCCGTTCACCAGCACCAGTTCCACCTCGGTGTGCGGCACGCCCAGCGATTCGATGGCGTCCTTTACGGGTCCTGGCACGAGGAACTCGTAGCGGATGTCTCGCGCGCGGCGTTCGTGGGGCAAAAAGTCGTTCAGTTCGGCGTAAAAGCGGAACGTGGCGCGGTTCATGGGCACAGAGTTCGGTATCATGACATTGTAATGCTCCCGCTGGAAACCATGGCCAGCCCGCCTGCCGCCGCCTCCCGGCTGGGAGAGCTGGAGGAGGCGCTGGCGGCCTCCATTCGCGGCAAGAACGAGGTGCTGCGGCTCTCGCTGGTGTGCCTGCTGGCCAAGGGCCATCTGCTTATCGAGGACGTGCCCGGCGTGGGGAAGACCACCCTGGCGCAGGCCCTGGCGCGCTCGGTGCACTCCGGCTTCCAGCGCTTGCAGTTCACCTCCGACATGCTGCCGAGCGACGTCATCGGGGTCACGGTCTACAACGCTCACAGCCAGGCTTTCGAGTTCAAGCCCGGCCCCATCTTCACCAGTTTCCTGCTGGCCGACGAGATCAACCGCGCCACACCCAAGACGCAGTCGGCGCTGCTGGAGGCAATGAACGAACTGCAAGTGACCGTGGACGGCCACTCGTACCCGCTGGGCGCGCCGTTCATGGTGATCGCCACCCAGAATCCGGTGGAACACCACGGCACCTACCCGCTGCCGGACTCGCAACTGGACCGCTTTCTCATGCGCCTGCGCATGGGGTATCCGGATGCGACCAGCGAGCGGGAGATCCTGCGCAGCGCGACGTCGGGCGTGAAGACCGATGTGCCGGCGGTGCTGAGCGGCGAAGAGGTGCTGGAACTGCAACAGTGGGTCGGGCGGGTGCGCGTCGACGAGGCGATCGTGGACTACATGCTGGCGATCGTGGACCGGTCGCGGCGCCACGAGGCGCTGACGCTGGGCGTCAGTCCCCGCGGCGCGCAGGCGCTGTACCGGGCGACTCAGGCCCTGGCCCTGCTGGAAGGCCGGGACTATGCCATTCCCGACGACGTCAAACGCCTGGCGATTCCGGTTTGCGCGCACCGGGTAGCGGTAAACACGCGCGTGGCGCTGGCGCAACGCGCTTCGGATCTGGGTGACCGGATTCTGGGGGAGATCCTGACGCAGATTGAGGTTCCTCTGTGAATGTGAAGGTCTCTTGGAATGAGATTGGCCGCGAAAGAACGCGACCGAACGCGAATCGATTTGAATCATTCGCGTTCATTCGCGGCCTAATCATCGCCCCCTTGGGGGAACGAAGACACAAAGAAGCTTATGAAAACTGCCATTGTCGGTCTGCCCATGGTGGGCAAGACCAGCCTGTTCACGATTCTGACCGGAGTGCATGAATCCGCGCGCGTGGGTTCGCTCGAGGCGCGCGTGGGCGTGACCAAAGTGCCCGACCCCCGGCTGGCGGCGCTGGCCCGGCTGTTCGAGCCTCCCAAGGTCACCCATGCGACGGTCGAATACCTCGATTTCCCGGCCATCTCCAAGGAAGCGCTGCGCGACCCTAGTTTTGTGGCCAGTCTGCGCGTGGCGGATGCCTTCGCTCACGTGCTGCGCGTTTTCGAAAGCGACGTGGTGCCGCACGAAAAAGGCAGCGTCGATCCGCTGCGCGACTTGGCCGACCTGGAGATGGAACTGGTGCTGAGCGACCTGGTGGTGACCGAGAAGCGGCTCGACCGGCTGGACAAAGAACGCAAGAAGATCAAGAACCCGGAGCTGGATCACGAGTTCGCCGTGCTCACGCGCGTCAAAGAGGTCCTGGATGCCGGCACGCCGCTGCGGAACCTGGAGTTCTCTCCGGAGGACGAGAAGCGCATTCGCGGGTTTCAGTTCCTTTCGCTCAAGCCCATGCTGTTGGTGCTCAACCTGGGCGAGGAGGACGCCCCGCGCCTGCACGAAGTGGAACAGCAGTACCGTTCCGGGCCGCTGGCCGGACGGCCGCATACCGCCGTGACCGCGATCTGCGGCCGGATTGAAGCCGAGCTGGCCGAACTGTCCGCCGAGGAGGCCCAGGAGTACCTGGCCAGTTACGGGCTGAAGGAATCCGGCCTGGTGCGCCTGATCGGGGCGACCTACGCGCTGCTGGGGCTGATGTCGTTCCTGACCGCGGGCGAGACCGAAGTGCGCGCCTGGACCATTCCCATGGGCAGCACGGCGGTGAAGGCCGCCGGCGCCATTCACACCGACTTCGAGAAGAAGTTCATCCGCGCCGAGGTGGTAAACTGGCAGGCGCTGATCGATCTTGGGGGTTACCCCGGAACGCGCGAAAAGGGTCTGCTGCGCCTGGAAGGTAAAGAATACATTGTCAAGGACGGCGACGTGCTGGTGATCCGGCACGGGTAGCCCGAGGAGAGTCATGTCCGGAAAAGCGTTGTTGCTCGCCATTATTCTGCTTCTGCCCGCCCTGGCGGCGGCGCAGGTCAAGTTGCTGCGCCACCCCGCCTACCACCAGGGGCGGGTTGCGTTCAGTTACCTGGGCGATCTGTGGATCGCCAGCGAGAACGGGAGCGGGGTCGAGCGGCTCACGGATCACCGGGCGCGCGACATTTACCCGCGCTTCTCGCCCGACGGCGCCTGGATCGCGTTTTCTTCCAACCGGGTCGGCAACTATGACGTGTACGTCATCCCGGCGAAGGGAGGCAAGGCGCGCCAGCTCACCTTCCACACCGCGGACGACACCGTGGTGGGCTGGTCGGCCGGCGGGAAGAGTGTGATCTTCCAGTCCACGCGGGGCAAAGGAGTGTTTCCGTCCGTCGCCACGCTGTTCGAGGTCTCCCTGGAGGGCGGCCTGGAACAGCCGCTGCCGACCGACTGGGGCTCTTGGGCCAGTTACTCCGCCGATGGTTCGAAGATGGCGTTTACGCGCCACCCCGGTGTCTGGTCGCGCAAGCACTATCGCGGCAGCTACGCGGTCGATTTGTAGCTGATGGACGCGGGCGCGAAGAAGTTCTCGAAACTGGGCGACGAAGAATACAAGGGCAACTCGCTGTGGCCCATGTACGGCCGCGGCGGCGAGATCTACTTCGTGGCCGACCGTTTGGCCAGCGAGAAGGCCGTCCGTTACGGCAGCCCCGAGGTGATGAAGAGCGTCAACAACATCTGGAAGATTTCCGAGCGCGGCGGACGGCCGTCGCAGGTAACCCGCCACACCAGCGGCAACCTGTTCTTCCCTTCCATTTCGAGCGACGGGCGGGTGATCGTTTACGAGGAGAACTTCGGCCTGTGGAAACTGGATACGGCCACCGGCAAAAGTTCCGAGGTCCCCGTTCGGATCGTTTCCGACGACAAGGAGAACGCGGCCGAGCTGCGCACGATTCAGAGCGAGGCGGAAGGCTTCGGCCTTTCGCCGTCCACCAAGCGCGCGGCGATTGTCGCGCACGGCGAGATCTTCACCATCGCCACCGACCGCGGCGAAGTGCAGCGCGTCAGCGAGACTTTCTGGCGGGAGGGCGATCCGGTGTGGTCGCCCAACGGCAAGTGGATCGCCTTCACCTCGGACCGCACCGGGCGCGAGGAGATCTGGATCGCCGACGAGCGCGGCCGCAACGCCAAGAAGCTGACCGATTCCGACAGCGAGAAGCTTTCCATGGTCTGGGCGCCGGACTCGCAGTCGCTCCTGCACGCGGCCTCGGACCACAAGCTCTACCGGACGCCGATCGACGGCGGCAAGAGCGAGGAACTCGTTTCGAGCGACGTCAGCAACATCTCCGGGCCGCAGTTCTCGCCGGATGGCAAGTGGATCTCTTACGCCAAACTGGACCGCTTCTTCCGCTCCCGCGTCTACGTCAAGCCGCTGGACGGCGGGCCGGAGCGCCTGATCGGGGGCGACGAGTTTCTGATCAGCTCGGGCGCCCGCTGGACGCCGGACGGCAAGAAACTGGTGTTCCTGGCCGGCGTGGGGGCGCCCTCGATCGCCTCGACCTCCGGACGAACCACCTTGCAGGTCTACAGCGTGGCGCTCACGCGGCTCGAAAAGAACCCCGCCGAGCGCGGAGTAGACAGCGAGGAGGAAGCTCAAAGTGCGCCTCCCGCCGAACGCCGGGGTCCGGCGGCCGCCGCGCCTGCCAAGGTGGAGGTCAAAATCGACTGGGACGGCCTGGACCGGCGCATCCGGCAGATCACGCGCGGCAGCGAAAGCGTGTTCACCGTGGTTCCTTCGCCCGACAGCCGCACCTATGCGTTCGTGGCTCTGGGCGGGGAGGAGGGACGCTCGAGCGGCGGGCTTTTCACCGTTCAGGAGGATGGCGAACGGGTCACGCGCGTGGCTGCGTCCGCGCCTTCGCCGTCGGCGGAGGGGCCGCGCGGCCGGGGCGGTCCGGGCGGCGGCATCTCGTCGCCGCAGTGG
>JACQZT010000247.1 GCA_016213755.1 Acidobacteriota bacterium
CCCCTGCCGCGGATTCTGCATCCGGAACCTGGGGTGCGGTTTGACGCCAGATACCCAAGGTAGGAGCCGTATGCGCTAAAGTGCGCCCGTACGGATCTGTGCGGGGGGCGTCCGGCAACGGGCGTCCCTACCGCGACTGAACGCGAATGTGACCCGGGGAGAGCGCTGGGGCGACACGGAAGCCGGGACTTGTTGGTACACGGATGCGCAAGTACCAGAACAAATCGAAGCGTCACCACTCCCTTACGGCCGTGGCTCGGTTCCGAGCCGCGCGCGTCAGCAAGCGGTTTCGCAATACGGGACCGAACTTCTGAAACGGTGGACTTTGTCCCCGAAGTTTCCCCTGTTCGGTTCCGGCATTGCCGGGTTAGGGAGCGGTCGTCCGAGTTCCGTCTGTCTCAACCGGAGTCATCCGCAATCGCCCCTGGGAGTACCATGCAAGAGAGAGGAGTTGGCGTGCAAAGGCGTTTCTTCTTGCCGGCCCTGGCTTCGGCCGCCCTCCGCCCGGCCCGGCCGGCGGCGAAGGCCATCCGGCGCATCGTTCTCGCGCCGGTCGAGGGCCGCTTCCACAAGTTCGTGACGATGAACCGTTACGACAAAGCCCCCAAAGGGCATACTTACACGAACACGCTGGTGCGGATTCAGACCGGCGAGGGCGCGGAAGGCGTGGGCGTGATGGGCTACGCGGCGCCGGACGACGCCTTTCGTCACGCGCTGCGCGGGCTGCTGGGAGCTCTCCCGCTGGATCTGTACGAAATGCGGGAGGGCCGCATCGCGGGCCGCGCGCCGGCATACGCGGCGCTGCTCACACGCTACAAGCACCTGGACGGCCCCCTCTTCGACCTAGTTGGGAAGCTGACCGGCCGGCCGGCCTGGCGGCTGCTGGGCGAATCGGCGCGCGAGCGCATCGAGGTCTACGACGGAACGCTTTATTTCAGCGACGTATGGTTTGCCGGCCGCGGCGTGCGGGCGGTGGTGGAGGAAGCCGAAGAAGCGTGCCGGAAGGGCTACCGCGGTCTCAAACTTAAAGTCGGGCGCGGATTCCAGTGGATGGAGCAGGACCAGGGCGACCGGCGCGACATCGAGGTGGTGCGGGCCGTGCGCCGGGCCGTCGGCCCGCGGGTGAAGATCCTGGCCGACGCCAACGACGGCTACCAGCAGGACTACGACCGGGCCTGGCGATTCATTGCGGAAACCGCCTCGGCCGGCATCCACTGGTACGAGGAACTGTATCCCGAAGACGTCGCGCGCTATTCCCGGCTGCGCCAGGACCTGCGCAAAGCGGGTATTCGTTCTCTGATCGCCGACGGCGAAAGCGTTCACCGCACGGCCGATTTCGAGCCTTATCTGCGGCCCGTGCGCCTGATCGACGTGCTGCAAATGGATATCCGTACCGAGGGTTTCCTGGAAAACGCCGCCGCCGCGCGCCTGGCCCAGGCGGCGGGCGGGACCTGCGTGCCGCACAACTGGGGATCTCAAGTTGGCGGATGCATGGGAATGCAGCTCTCGAAGGCTTTCGCGGCCGTGCCGGCGGCCGAGGACGACCGCTCGGCTTGCGATGCCTTGATCGCCGACGGCTACCAGTTCCGCGACGGAGCCTGCACGGTTCCCGACCGTCCCGGCCTGTCTCTGCATGTGGACGAGGCGGTCTACAACCGGAAATACCGGGCCGGCGAGTCGGTGGTGGAGTGAAGCTGTCCGGCCGGGGGCGTGGTTCAATAACAGAAGTGGACGAATTCCGTTTTGAGTGCCAGCCGGGCTGCACCAGTTGCTGCCGGCAAAAGGGTTTTGTGTACCTGACCGAGGAGGACCTGCGGCGGGCCGCCGCGCGCTTGGGCTTGACCGCCGCGGCGTTTGAGCGGAGCTATGTGTACCGCACCCGGCGCCAGTTGCGCCTGCGCAAGCCGCGCGGGTCCGAGTGCCCGTTTCTGGAGCCGCAAGGCTGCCGCATCCACCCCCATAAGCCCACCCAGTGCCGGGTGTATCCGTTCTGGCCCGAACTGGTCGAAGACCGGCTGCGATGGTGTGCCGCCGCGGAACAGTGTCCCGGAATCGGAACCGGCGCGGTGGTTCACATCGGGACGGCGCTGGAGCGTTCGCGCGAAATGCGGGAGGCCTACCCGACCATGTATCCGCGCCAGTCAACTTCTCATCACCGGCAATAGCTTGCCACCCGCGCCGCCCGCTCAGCGGCTTAACCAGTTTGTCTTATCGGTTCGTTTGCCGGCACTTCTAGTCCGCGCCGCCAACACCCGCGACTGGCAACCCGTTTGCACTGAGCCTAACCGGCATGTTGAATCCGATCGCCGGAAACCTGGAACGCTACCTGGACCTGCTGGCGGCACGGCAGAAGCTGGTGGCGTCCAATATCGCCAACGCCGACACGCCCGGCTACAAGACCCGCGACGTCGACTTTCAGTTTGAGTTCATGAGTCTGGCGCGCGGCGCCGGCCCCCACGTCGTGGAAGCCCCGGGGCTGGCGGCCAGAAACGACGGCAACAACGTAAGCATCGACCGCGAGAGCCGGATGCTGGCCGAGACCGCCCTGCGCTTCAACCTGGCCTCCAGCCTGCTGCGCGGGCAGATCCAGGCGGTGCGGACCGCCATCAAGGAGGGCCGGGGCGGATGAGCCTCTTTTCGCTGTTGTCGGTGAGCGGGTCGGGGATGGGCGCCCAGCGCCTGCGAGCCCAGTTGCTGGTGGAGAACCTGGCCAACGCGGAGACCACGCGCACCCCCGAGGGCGGCCCCTATCGCCGCAAGGACGCCGTGTTCGCCAGCGAGCCGCAAAGCTCGCCCTTCGCGGCCGAGTTTCAGACCCAGCTTCTGGATGGAGCGGCCGGGGTGAGCGTGGCCGAGATCGTCGAGGATACCCGCGAACCGCTCAAGCGTTATCTGCCCGGCCACCCGGACGCCGGGCCGGACGGCTACGTGGCATTCCCCCGCATCAGTCCCGCCGAGGACATGGTCGACCTGCTGAACGCCACCCGAAACTACCAGGCTAACGTCTCGGCGGTGGCGGCGGTTCGCGACATGATCCATCGCACGCTGGACCTGCTGAGGTAACACCGCCAGGAGCAATTCCCAATGCCTTCTCCCATTCCTCCCATCCGGCCGCCCGTGCCGGCCATTCCCGAAATCCAGCCGTCTTCCCAGAACGTCCCGGGCGGCGGCTTCGGCGCCGTCTTCCGCGACGCCGTTCAGGGTGTGGAGCGGCTGGGAAGCGACGCCTCGGAAGGCATCCAGCGGTTTCTGTCGGGGGAAGGCGGCGAACTGCACACCGTGGCTCTGGACACGCAGCGCGCGCAACTGGCCTTCGAGCTGTTCCTGCAAGTCCGCAACAAGGTGGTCGAAGCTTACCAGGAAGTAATGCGCTCGCAGATCTAACCGCATGGAGCAGCTCAAACGCATTCTCGCCGGGCTGAGTTGGCGGCAGCGGATCGTCATCCTTACGGCCGCGGTGGCGGTGATCGCGGGCATCGCCGGCCTGACCCGCTGGAACCGCGAACGCGACTTCCGGCCGCTGTACACCGGCCTGGCGCCCGAGGACGCCGGCGCGGTGGTGGCGCGTCTGCGCGAGCTGGGCGTCGAATACCGTCTGTCGGAGAACGGAACCACGGTCCTGGCGCCTTCGGCGCGAGTGGCCGAGACGCGCCTGCAACTGGCCTCCTCGGGGCTGCCCAAGTCCGGGCGGATGGGCTTTGAGCTGTTCGACAAGACCAGCTTCGGCGCCACCGAATTCACCGAGAAGGTGAACTACCACCGCGCGCTGGAGGGCGAACTGGAGCGCTCCATCATGTCCGTGACCGAGGTGGAGCAGGCGCGCGTGCACCTGACTTTCGCCAAGGAGTCCGTCTTCTCCGAGCAGCGCGAGCCGGCCAAGGCCAGCGTGCTGGTGAAGCTGCGCGCCGGCGCCCGGCTTTCGCCGCCCAGCGTCAGCGCGGTTCGCCACCTGGTCGCCAGCGCCGTGCAGGGTCTCGACGCGGACGCGGTTTCGGTGGTCGACATGCGCGGAAACCTGCTCAGCCGCCCCAAGCGGGCGCTCACCTCCGGCGGCGCCGAAGCGCCCGACGCCATGATCGAATTCCGGCAGCAGGTGGAACGCGACCTGCTCGCCAAGGTCAACGCCACGCTGGAGCCCCTGCTGGGGGCCGAGAGATTCCGCGCCGGTGTGTTCGCCGAGTGCGACTTTTCGAGCGGCGAACAGAGCGAAGAGAGCTTCGATCCGGCCCGCTCCATCATGACTTCTTCGCAGCGCACCGAGGACCTCGGCACGGGCGGCGCGGCGAATGGAGTTCCGGGGACGGCCTCCAATCTTCCCCGGCCCACCTCGCGGCCCGGCTCCTCCTCCGGCGGCCTGAGCCGGCGGACCGAGAACGTGGTCTATCAAGCCAGCCGCACGGTGCGGCGCACGCGGCTGCCCATGGGCGGGCTCCGCCGCCTGTCGGCGACGGTTCTGGTGGACCATGTCGTGCGCTGGCAGGGGCAGGGGGCCCAGGCCCGGCGCACCGTCGCGCCGGTGCCCCCGGAAGAGCTGAAAGCCATTCACGGGCTGGTGGCGGCCGCCATCGGCCTGACCCCGGCGCGCGGCGACCAGTTGACCGTCGAGTGCCTGCCTTTCGAATCCACCCTGGCCGCCGAGCCGCCCGG
>JACQZT010000248.1 GCA_016213755.1 Acidobacteriota bacterium
CCTGGAGAACGCCGGTAATGGTGTTGATCTCGCTCAGCCGGCTGAGCGGATCGGGGACCAGCGAGAACTGCAAGGTAAATGGCTGGCTGCTGTTGTAGGGACGCTTGGTGTCGCTGTTCACGACGACAACCGCAAGCCACCTATTCCCCTGGCGCCACGCTCCGGGGTTGGAGACGCTACAGGTCTTCTTCGCCGAAGTGCATTCGCTCAGGGGCTTGATCGACGCCGCGCCGGCGCCCGGATCCATGCCGTAGAGCAGGGCCTCGTAGTCCGCTCCCGCGGAAAGAGTCAGCGACAGCATCACGTTGGGCGAGATGTCGGCGGGCAAGTCCACTTTGTACGGAATGGCGGACAAAGCCGCCTGCTGCCATTCGAAATTCCGAATGTTGAGGGGCGGATTCACGGTCAAGTTGGCCATGTTGATCCGAGTCGGAGCGGCTTTTTCCAGTACGGCGGCCGAAGGCCAGTCCTTCCCTTTTTGTCTGAACAGCCGGCCCTCCATGTAGGTGCGCACGAACTTGCGCCAGGCTGCATCCAAAGGGGCCGGCAGAGTGTCCACGATGCCCGAAACCGGCACGTAGCGATAGTAGTCGGTGCTCAGGCGGCTGTAGTTCTTAATGGTCTTGAGGATGTCGCCCACGATCCGGACACCGTATTCGCTGGAGAGGAACTCCAGGAACAAAGATGCGCCATAGCCGTGGTTGGCGTAATCGCAGGACTGACACTCCAGCCCGTTCCGCGCGAACAGCGCATTCTGTTCCTGGACGTCTCTTGGAAACGTGGTGGCGGAAGGATGGCGGCACTCCAGCCACACGGAAGCGGCTTCGAAGAACCAGTTCCAGTGCTCGCCGTAGCCGAACGAGTAAACTGTTCCCGTGGTGGGGTTGTAGAGATTCTGCAACACGTGAAACAGTTCGTGCGCAGTGTAGATCTTCGATCGTTCGAGGGTGATCGGCTGGCTCGGTTTCAGCGTCCTGGAATTCACGTTGATGCACTGGCTTGCCTTGCCAAAGCGAACGTTGCCCTCCTCCGCCTCATTGTCCTTCCCATTCGGCCCCTGGTCTCCGAAGTCGTACAGATAGACGCGGAGCGGCCAGTTTCGCGCGGGCCATGCGATGCCGGCCGCCCGTTCCAGGTAGTCTTTGATGTCTTCCAGGCTGCGCTGGAAGTCGAGCAGCCAGGAGTTGGGGATGGCCGAGGTGATGGGGTCCATGGCGGTCCAGATCTCGAACACACCCTTGCCGGTGGCATCGACGTAGGTGTAGGAGCCGGTCAAGGAGAACTTGATGTCGAGTTGGGGTTCGGGATTGGCGGCGGCCATGGTCCGTGCCGTCCCGGCGTTGGGCGCGGCTTCTTCCACGCGGAAATCCCAGGCCGGAAGTGTAAAGCGGAACTGATCGCCCGCCGCTTCGGCGGTGAACTTGGCCGGCTGGGCCGGCCTTGAAACCCGCTCGCGGCCCGGAACGACGGCCTCGACGAAGGCGACCAGCGGCCGGCTGCGGTCGAACGACGCCGCCGGCCGGACGGCGATGGTCAAAGGGCCGGAAGAGTGATTCGGCAGTCCGCTGAGCGTAAAGATAGGAGTGACTTGGTTTCCGTTCACCTGGCGGTTCTCAGTCGTCAGGCGAAGTTCGACGGTCTGGTCGAAGGCGCTGGCAGGCACGTCTACATCGACGCTTCCAACCGTTGCGCGCCCGCCCGCCGGACCGACGGAGGATGTGGCCGGAGGCGGAACAACTCCGCCGGCCAGACTCAACCGCACGGATTCCTGAGAGCTCTGGCGGCCGCAGCGGACCAGGATCTCGATCGATCCCGAGGGAACTTCCGACGGAACTCGAAAGTTGACCTGGTACAGACCGGCGAAATTCGGCGCCAGACCGACAAAAAGGGGCTCGGCGCGGAGTCCCGCCACCAGGACCTCGACCGAGTCCTCCACCCGGTTGAGCGGCCGGCCAGAGGAGCCGTCTCCGGCGGCCTGTCCTTCCTCAATGGCTGGGGAAACGTTACCCAGACCCGTGAGATACAAGATCAGGACTTCGCCCGGGTGAGCCGGCGATCCCGAGCGCACCAGAGTGTAGTCGGCATGCAGCAGCAGAGCCTCGCCTCGTCCGTCCATGCTCTGGGTGAACAGGCGCGGATTCCGGCTCTGGGGCGAGAGCGCGATCTCGTTGCTCGTGCCGGCGGCATTGCGCACGCGGACGCGCACGGTGGGAGATCCAAGTCCAAAAGGCAACTGCGCGTTGATCTGGTTGGGGGACACGAAGAACAGCGGCGCGGTCAGAACCCGGTCGCCATCCAGGACCTCGACGCTGACGGCTCCCAAGCGGCGCGGAAGAGGTACGCTGGCGGCCTGCGCGGTTTCGCCGGCGAAGCGCTCGCCGAAAATCGAGAACAGACAGCCAGGAGCGAACTGGGCCGTGTAGTCGGCCCCGTTCACTACCCCTCCGGCCGATATGCGAGGTCCCGCTTCCGGCTCGGCAATCGTGTAGGAAAGGGTGAAAAGAAGTTGATCGTTCCAATACACCTTCACCTGCCACTTGCCCGATTTCGCCGCAACCTCCGTGCCGGCAATCGCCTGGCGAGCCCACAGGCAGAAGCCGCCGTCTTTCTGCATGGGCGCCCACTGCGTCGCCCGGTACAGACGGCCGTCCGGAGCGTACCACTCGTCCCGCGGCTGGTCGCCGGCTTTGGCTTCTCGCGCTATGAACCAGACATAAGCCGCGGCGTCGGTGGTCAAGAACCGTTCCGCCGGTTCCGGCGCGGCGCACGTAGCGCCCGGGTCTCGGGTCATCCGCTGGTCGCTGAAGGACATGGCCTTCAGATCGATGCCGGACGGACGGTTCGCTTCGCGTTCGCGAGCCCAGTTCTGGATAGGTTCGTCGTTTCCGGCGGGCGAGGCAATGAAGACCGGGACTGCGATGATCAGCCCCAACACCGGAGAGATTCGGGAAAGCATGCACAGGAACATGACTGCCTCTCCATTCCGTCTTGAACTTCCCGGCGCGGGTATTCTACTCCAAGTAACTGAACAATGGTCAACCCGAGTCGGTCCGCTTCCGGCCGCCCACGGTTTCGCGTTTTCGCATACAATGTGAAATTCGCCGTCGATCTTCGACTGGGAGGAGCATTCGGCATGTTTGACAATCGGCGACCTTTCGCCTGGCGGGGGCGCGCATGAGCGCCGCCGCGCTGCAAGTGGACTCCGGCCGGGCGCTGGGCTTCTACGGCGCCCACATCGGCAAGAAAGCGGTGATGGCCGTGACCGGCTTCATCCTGTTCGGCTTCGTGGTCGGGCACCTGGTCGGGAACCTGCAAATCTACGCGGGACCGGAGAAGGTCAACCACTACGCCAAGCTTCTGCACTCGATGCCCGGCCCGCTGTGGGGCGTGCGCCTGGCGCTGCTCGTGGTTGTGGGGCTGCACGTCTGGAGCTCGTTCCTGCTCTGGCGCGTGCAGCGGAAGGCCCGCCCCATCGGGTACAAGAAGAAGGCCAATCTCAACTCGAGCTACGCCTCGCGCACCATGCTGTGGAGCGGCCCCATCATCGGGGCCTTCGTGGTGTACCATCTGCTGCACTTCACCTTCGGCACGGTCCTGCCGGGCGGCCTGGCCAGGTTGCCCGACGGGGACATCGACGTGTACAGGAATCTGATCACCGGCTTCAGCCAGCCCCTGGTGGCGCTGTTTTACGTTGTCGCGGTTTCGCTGTTGGGAGTGCATCTTTTCCACGGGCTGTGGAGCATGTTCCAGTCGCTCGGCGTGAGCCATCCAAGATACACGCCGCGCCTCAAGCAGTTTGCCGCCGCGGCCAGTTTTCTGATCGCGGCGGGCAACGTCTCGATTCCGGTTGCGGTCTGGACGGGAATTGTCCGGTAACAAGGGAGCCACCATGCAGCTTGTATCCAAAGAACCCACAGGTCCCATTGAAACCCGCTGGAGCCGGCGCAAGTTCGAGATGAAGCTGGTCAATCCGGCCAACAAGCGCAAGTACTCGGTCATCGTGGTCGGCTCGGGGCTGGCCGGAGGCGCGGGCGCCGCGTCGCTGGCCGAGCTGGGCTACAACGTAAAGTGCTTCTGTTACCAGGACAGCCCGCGGCGGGCCCCCTCCATCGCCGCGCAGGGCGGCATCAACGCCTCCAAGAACTACCAGAACGACGGCGACAGCGTGTACCGGCTGTTCTACGACACGGTGAAGGGCGGCGACTTCCGGGCGCGCGAATCGAACGTCTACCGCCTGGCCGAGTTGAGCGGCAACATCATCGACCAGTGCGTGGCGCAGGGCGTGCCCTTCGCGCGCGAGTACGGCGGCGTGCTGGCCAACCGCTCTTTCGGCGGCGCGCAGGTATCGCGCACCTTCTACGCCCGCGGCCAGACCGGACAGCAATTGCTGCTGGGCGCCTACCAGGCGCTGCAACGGCAGATCGGCGCGGGCCGCGTGGCGATGTACTCGCGCAGCGAGATGCTGGACCTCGTGGTGGTCGGCGGCCGCGCGCGCGGCATCGTCACCCGCGACATGGTCACGGGCAAGATCGACTGCCACGCGGCCGACGCGGTGGTACTGGCCACCGGCGGCTACGGCAACGTGTTCTACCTTTCCACCAACGCCAAGGGCTGCAACGGGACCGCTCTCTGGCGCGCCTACAAGCGAGGCGCGCTGTTCGGCAACCCGTGCTTCACGCAGATTCACCCCACCTGCATTCCGGTCTCGGGCGAGTACCAGTCGAAGCTGACGCTGATGAGCGAGTCGCTGCGCAACGACGGCCGCATCTGGGTGCCCAAGCAGGCGGGCGAGCGGCGCGCGGCCAGCGCGATTCCCGAGGCCGAGCGCGACTACTTCCTGGAACGCCGCTATCCGGCCTTCGGCAACTTGGTGCCGCGCGACGTCGCTTCGCGCGCCGCCAAAGCCGTCTGCGACGAGGGCCGGGGCGTGGGCAAGTCGGGCCTGGGCGTGTACCTCGACTTCGAGGACTCCATCGGGCGCCTGGGGCAGAAGACCATCGCCGAGCGCTACGGCAACCTGTTTGAGATGTACGAGCTGATCACGGGCGAGAATCCGTACCAGGTTCCCATGCGCATCTTCCCGGCCATCCACTACACCATGGGCGGGTTGTGGGTGGACTACCACCTGATGTCGAACATCCCCGGCCTGTTCGTGGCCGGCGAGGCCAATTTCTCCGACCACGGCGCCAACCGGTTGGGCGCCAGCGCCCTCATGCAGGGCCTGGCCGACGGCTACTTCATCCTGCCCTACACCGTGGGCGACTACCTGGCCGGCGGCAAGCTCGACAAGCTGGACACCGGGCACAGCGCGTTCCGCGAAGCCGAGGCCGGAGTCGGGGACAAGCTCAAACGGCTGCTTTCGATCCGCGGCAAGCGCACCGTCGACAGCTTCCACCGCGAGCTGGGCAAGATCCTGTGGGACAACTGCGGCATGGGCCGCAACGCCAAGGGCCTGGAAGAGGCGCTGCAACGGATTCCGGCGCTGCGCGAGGAGTTCTGGAAAAACGTCACCGTGCCGGGCGGCAACGAGGAGCTGAACCAGTCGCTCGAGAAGGCCGGGCGGGTGGCCGACTTCTTCGAACTGGCCGAACTGATGTGCCGTGACGCGCTGGAACGGAGCGAATCCTGCGGCGGCCACTTCCGCGAGGAGTACCAGACCGAAGAGGGCGAGGCCCTGCGCGACGACGAGAACTTCGCGCACGTCGCGGCCTGGGAATACCGGGGCGACGGGCACAGACCGGCGCGGCATACCGAGCCAGTCGCGTTCGAATACGTGAAACCCGCGCAGCGGAGCTACAAATAGGGAGGCGAAACCCATGAAACTCACTCTTCACGTGTGGCGCCAGAAGAACGCAGCCGCCCCCGGCCGGTTCGTCCGCTACGAAGCGAACGAGGTCGACGAACACATGTCGTTCCTGGAGATGCTCGACGTGGTCAACGAAGAGCTGATCCTGAAAGGCGGCGAGCCGATCGTCTTCGACCACGACTGCCGCGAGGGCATCTGCGGCATGTGCGGGTGCATGGTGGACGGCAAGGCGCACGGCGGCCACAAGGGCACCACGCTGTGCCAGTTGCACATGCGCCATTTCAAGGACGGCGACGAGCTGTGGCTGGAGCCGTGGCGCGCGCAGGCTTTCCCGGTGATCCGCGACCTGGTAGTGGACCGCGCCGCGTTCGACCGCATCGTGGCCGCCGGGGGGTTTATCTCCGTGCCCTCCGGCAGCGCCCCGGATGGAAACGCCGTTCTGGTGCCCAAGCCTCCCGCCGAGCGCTCCATGGACGCCGCCGCCTGCATCGGCTGCGGCGCCTGTGTGGCCGCCTGCCCGAACGCCGCCGCCGCGCTCTTTCTGGGGGCCAAGATCACGCACCTGGGCTCGCTCCCGCAGGGCCAGCCCGAGCGCATGGAGCGCGCCCTCAACATGGTGGCGCAAGCCCACCGGGAGATCTTCGGCAACTGCACTAACATCGGCGAATGCGAAGCCGCCTGCCCCAAGCAGATCAAGCTCGACGTCATCGCGCGGATGAACCGCGACTTCCTCAAGGCCAGTTTCATGCAGCGGCCCGAAACCGAAGCGCTGGCGGGCTAG
>JACQZT010000242.1 GCA_016213755.1 Acidobacteriota bacterium
CTTTTTCTTAAGCTTCAAGGGGTTTGCGCTATCTCCTTCCGTTTCATCAAGTTCAGGTCTTTTTATCTCAGCAAAACTACGTGACCCCAGGCGCTGAGCCAAAGTCTGCCGGACCGCTCGATCCAGCGGAAATCGGCGAACGGCTGCGCGCGGCGCCGTTGCCAGAGATCAGACGGCGTGGGGCAGCATCTTCTATAAATCCTTTATTATCAGTCTGGTTACACGATGTTACGCGGCTGTTATCCGGCTGCCGCAGTGGCTTTGGGTCGAGTAACCGGGTCGAGAATGGAACCGCCGGTCAGCGGAGGCTACGGTCTTGGCAGCCAGCGCCGGATGCCAAGGTCGTACAGCCCGGCGCCGAGGAGACCGCCGACCAGCGGGGCGACGATGGGGACCCAGAAGACCCCGCTGGCGTCGGTCAGCCCGTTCTTTTTGAATCCGGCCAGCACCGTGATCAGGCGCGGGCCGAGGTCGCGGGCCGGGTTGATGGCGTAGCCGTGCAAGGCGCCGAAGGAAGCGCCGATGCCGAGCACGACCAGCCCGATCAGAACCGGCGTCAGCCAGCCCGGCAGCGCGTTGCGCTCGTCGGTGATGGCCAGCACCAGCAGCAGCAGCAGCCCCGTTCCGATCACCTGGTCGAGAAAGCCGGCCTGGGGAAGATTCGGGAACGCGGGGAAGGTGGTGAAGATGCCGGCGGTCTTCTCCAGCCAGGGATCGAATTTCGCGAAGGCCGGGCGGTAGTTGGCGAACACCAGGGCCGCTCCTGCGAAGGCGCCCAGCGTCTGGGCCAGCGAGTAGGGAATCACCTTGCGCCAGGGGAAGCCCCGGAAGACGGCCAGCGCCAGCGTGACCGCCGGGTTGAGGTGCGCGCCCGAAACGCGCGCCGCCAGGTAAATGCCCATAGTCACGCCGATGGCCCACCCGAAGATGATGTTAGTGTAACCGCCATTGACGACCTCGCCCGGCGTCCCGGTTCCGAACAGCACCACCATGGCGCACACGCCGGCGCCGAAAACCAGGATCACCGCCGTGCCCAGGAATTCCGCGATCAGTTCCGCTATCAGTCCAGGAGTTTTCATCGGTTGAGAGCTTCTTTCGGTGAATCAGGCGCGGCCGAACAGGGGCGCCAGTTTGTCGTACGTGGTCTCGAGATCCTCGGGCAGAACGCGCGTCTCGCCCACCGTGCTCATGAAATTCGCGTCGCCCATCCAGCGCGGCAGCACGTGCATGTGAATGTGCCCGGCGATGCCCGCGCCGGCGCACTCGCCCAGGTTCATGCCCAGATTCAGTCCCCGCGGGCGATAGGCCTCGCCGAGCGCGCGCTCGGCCTCGACGGTCAGGCGCATCATTTCCGCCAGTACCGCCTCACCGGCCCCGGCCAGGCCTGCCACGTGCCGGTACGGGGCGATCATGAGGTGGCCGTTGGTGTAGGGAAACAGATTGAGCAGCACGAAATTGTGCTTGCCGCGGTACAGCACGAGGTTTTCGCGGTCCCGGTCCGAGGCCGACTTTTCGCAGAAAATGCAGGCGTCGCCGGGCGAGGCCCGGCTGACATACTGATAACGCCAGGGACTCCAAAGGCGGTCCATGCCCTCTCGCGTCAGACGGCGGGCGCTTCGGCCGGCGGCGCCGCGGCTTCCGCGGCGGCCTCGCCGCCCTTGGACAGATTGACCAGGTCTTTGAGCTCCTTGCTGGGCTTGAAGTACGGGATGCGCTTGGGGGGAACTTCGACTCGGGCGCCGGTTTTCGGATTCCGGCCGATACGCGGCTGGCGCTGCCGGGTCCGGAAGCTGCCGAACCCGCGGATTTCGATCTTGTCGCCGGCGCGCAACGAGCGCACGACGCTGTCAAAGATGGCCTCGACAATTACTTCCGAATCCTTGCGAGTCATCTCGACGACCCGCGACACCTCTTCGATCAAATCCGCCTTGGTCATTTAGCCTCCTTCTTCCACTTCCACTTGCGCGCGCGATACTGGGACGACTTCCAGCTTACACTACCGGCCCTCGCCGTGTTCTTTCGAATGAATGGCTTCTTCGATGGTGGCCGTCGCCGCCGAGGCCTGCCGCTGGTAGTCTTCCAGCCGCGAACGCTCGTCGTCGTCGGCCACCGCCCGGATGCTCAGGCCGATGCGCTTCTCGGCCTCGTTCATCTTAATCACCTTAAACTCGTACTCTTCGCCGACCGACAGCGCCGGCGCGTCGGAATGCCCCTCCGCGCCGGGAATCTCCGAGTTGTGGCACAACCCCTCCACGCCCGGGGCCAGCTCGACGAAGACCCCGAACGCCGCCGCCCGGCACACTCGCCCACGCACGATATCGCCCACTTGGTGGGACCGGAAAAACGTCTCCCAGGCGTCCGGCTGCAACTGCTTGACGCCCAGCGACAGGCGCCGGTTAGGCGCGTCGATGTGCAGAATCACCGCCTGCACCAGTTGGCCCTTCTTGACCACTTCCGACGGGTGCTTGATGCGCTTGGTCCAGGAGAGGTCCGAGATGTGCACCAGCCCGTCGATGCCCTCTTCGATCTCGATGAAGACGCCGAAATCGGTGAGTTTGCGCACCCGGCCTTCCACCACCGAGCCGACGCTGTAGCGGGTGGCGACCGTGGTCCAGGGGTCGGCTTCCAACTGCTTGATGCCCAGCGAAACCCGGCGTTCCCTGGGTTTCACGTCCAGCACCACCGCCTCGACGCTGTCGCTCACCTTGACCACCTTGGCCGGATGTTTCATGCGCCGCGACCAGGTCATTTCGGAGATGTGAATCAGGCCCTCCACGCCGGGCTCCAGTTCCACGAAAGCGCCGTAGTCGGTGACGCTCACCACCCGTCCGATGACGTGCGACTGGATCGGATAACGCTCCTCGACGCTGTCCCAGGGGTCCGGCTGCAATTGCTTCAGGCCCAGGGACACGCGTTCCTTGTCGCGGTCGAATTTCAAAACCTTGACCGTGATCTCGTCGCCCGCGTTGATCATCTCGGAGGGATGATTAATGCGGCCGTGCGACATGTCGCTGACGTGCAGCAGGCCGTCGATGCCGCCCAGGTCCACGAACGCTCCGTACTCGGTCAGGTTCTTCACCACGCCGGTGACCACCGCGCCTTCCGCCAGGCCCTCCAATGCGTGCGACTTGCGCGTGTGAACCTCCTCCTCGATGGCCAGCTTGCGCGAAACCACCACGTTGCCCCGGCGCCGGTTCAGTTTGACGATCTTTACCGGAATGTCCTGGCCGATGTAACTGTCCAGGTTATGCACCGGGCGCGCGTCGACCTGCGAGCCGGGCATGAACGCCTTCACGCCGACATCCACCGACAGGCCGCCCTTGATGCGCCCGAGCACGCGGCCGGCCACCAGCAGGTTCTCCTTGAAAGCCTTTTCCAGCGTGTCCCAGCAGCGGATGCGCGCCGCCCGCTCGTGGGACAGCGTCACGTATCCGTCGATCTCGACGCCGCCGCGGTCCACCACTACGTCGATCGCGTCGCCGGGATGCACGGTGACTTTGCCGTCCGGCCCCTGCACCTGTTCGATGGGAACCAAGCCTTCGCACTTGTATCCGAAATCGACGATGACATCCTTGTCGGTGATCTTCAGTACATGGCCCGAAAGGACTTCTCCTTCCGCCGGCGGGGCGAAGTGGCTGTAATCGTCCAGCAGTTGTTCGTAGTCGACCTCTTCAGCGCGACCCGGCATCGCCGGGTGCCGCTCATCCGATTTGCCAGGCATGGCCACGTCTCCCACCAACCTCAAGCTTCAACGGCCGGCGCAGGTCAGGCGGGCGGGGACCACGTTTTTGGAAACAGAGGTGGAATGAAAACCGGCGTGGATCGCCGGCTCTATTCGAACCGACCGCACCCCGAGGCACGGCACGCATCGCGTGTGAATCCGCTCTGACACCGACAAACCGTTGAGAATCAGCTACTTCAGCACTATAGCGGACCTCTCGGCGGTTGTCAACCGCCGAGAGGTCGGAAATTGGTCTCAAAACGGGGTTTTTCGGGCTGGTTGCGAGAACGGAGATGCCGGATTCTAAACCAGGTTCTCCAGCAGCACAATCTGGGTTTCGGACGGGTCCAGGTGCGTGTAAAGAATCCGGTCTCCCCGCGGATCCACCGACAGACCGCCCTCGCAGCCGCTCATTACGCCGGGCAATGGGCGCAGCTCCTGCCTCCGCTCTCGCCCGGAACGGGCGACACGAGATAGATCCCGGTTGCTCACGAGCAGTCTCATTGCTTCGCGCACCTGGTCGTTTGAAGCGGCTCCAGTGTTCCCCCGAGACTGTCCCGCAACGGCTCCCGAATGAGTTTCCCGGCGTCGATTCCTTTCCCGCAGGCAAACTGAGCTGAGTATTTCACTTCGAAGGTTCACTTCCGTGTTGCCAGGGCGGACACTGGCCTCCCGCCGGCCCGCCATTCCCGATGCGGTTCCTCCAGCGTGTACCGGCCGATGCGGGTGGGCACATGTGCGGGCAGGGCGTCCCCAACTGCCCGTGAAACCTACGGCCTTGTTGCTTATCGATCCCGCAGCCGCGCCAGATTCTTCCGAACCGTTACGGTATGAGGATGCTCCCGGCCCAAAGTCCTTTCGAGGCCCGCCAGCGCGCGGGCATACAGCGGCTCGGCTTCCCCATACCGCCCCTGACTTTCGTAGAGCCCGGCGAGGTTGTTGACCGAGCCCAGCGTGTCCGGATGCTCCGCCCCCAGCACCCGCTCGCGCGCCGCCAGCGCGCGGGCATACAGCGGCTCGGCTTCCCCATACCGCCCCTGGGAATTCAGGAAGACGCCGCACTGGTTCAGCAATCGAAGCGACGCGGGCTGGTCCTCCCAGGTGCCCGCTGGTACCGTGGCCCAAAGATGCAACGTATGCGGCAGCAGCCGCCGGCACAGCGGCCAATCTCCAAACTCAATAACAGGCCAGGAGTCGGCAAGAGCGAGCAAGGCGCGGTCGCGCCAGCCGGCCGCCTCAGCGCCGAGCCGGTCCCGCATTACCTCCGCCACCAGGCGATGGATCCAATATGTTTGTCCATCACGGTCACGGCGTATCAGCGAATACTGGGCCAGTGGCGTCAGCAACGCTGGCGCGGCCCCGGATTCGGCGTTCAGCGCCGCTTCCACTCCGTCGCCCAGATGCGGCGCGCCTTGCTCGACAAACCGGAGGGGGATAGGCGCCGGAGCGAGCCACGCGCTGGCCCGAAGGATGTTCGCCGATGCCGGATTCTCCCGCTCAATCCGCTCGAAGTTCATGCGCCAGGTGGTCGCCACCGATTCCGGGTACTGACCCCCTCTGGGTCTGCGGCGCTCCAGCGAGGCGATTCCGGTGAATTCGCGGAGGTAGTCCACGAAATTCCCGCAGTTGACTTCCACGTAAGCCGCCGCCTGCTCCAGAGCCAAGGGCAATCCTCCGAGCCGGTCCGCGAGCGCTCCCGCCGCCCGATCTTCCTCGGTGCCCCAGGCCGATTCCCGATGGGAGCGAAGCTTCAGAAACGCGACGGATTCGTTCCTGGAGAACGGAGGCACCTCCGTTTCTCGAAATCGCCGCAGGTCGGCAAGGCTCGGATGACGGGTGGTGGCCAGCAGGTGGCCGCGCATCTCCCTGGGCAGCCGGGAGCGCAGTTCGCGCAGCACCAGGTCTCCATCGCCCAGGTCCACGTTATCGAGGACGATCA
>JACQZT010000250.1 GCA_016213755.1 Acidobacteriota bacterium
GTCTGGCCAGATGGAGAGCCTGGAGGCGGGGGGCGCGGTTTACAATAAAAGGGTAATGATTGAACACCTCCGACCGGGCGTGAGTGCCGCGCGCGCCCGGGTTGCACTTTTCGATTTCGACGGCACGCTGTCGCTGATTCGCGCGGGCTGGGTCGAAGTCATGGTCCCCATGATGGTCGAGATCCTGGCCGAGCTCAAGACCGGCGAGAAGGAAGAAGACCTGCGCTCGATCGTCGAAGAGTTCGTCGGCCGGCTCACGGGCAAGCAGACCATGTACCAGATGATCGAGCTGGCCGGCCACGTGGAACGGCGCGGCGGAAAGCCCCTCGACGCGCTGGTCTACAAGCGCATGTATCTCGACCGGCTGTGGGTTCGCATCGAGCATCGCGTCGAGGAGCTGCGCAAAGGCCACGCCTCGCCCGAGAAATACCTGGTGCCGGGTTCGCGCGCGCTGCTCGAGGCGCTCCAGGAGCGCGGCCTCAAGATGTATCTGGCCAGCGGCACCGACGAAGCGTACATGCTGGAGGAAGCGCGCCTGCTGGACGTCACGCGCTACTTCGAAGGCGGCGTCTTCGGCGCTCTGGACGACTACAAGAGTTTCTCCAAGGCCATCCTCATTCAGCGCATCATCGCGGGCGCGGAAGCCCGCGGGGAGGAGTTTCTGGGTTTCGGCGACGGCTACGTCGAAATCGAAAACGTCAAGCAGGTGGGCGGCGTGGCGGTGGGCGTGGCCACCGACGAGCCGGAATGCCTCCAAGTCGACCCCTGGAAGCGCAAGCGCCTGGCGGCTGTGGGCGCCGACTACATCATTCCCAACTTCCTGTGCCGCCAGGAACTGCTCGAAGCCCTGTTTCCCTCCAACGGACAATGAACTCCAAGTACGAGGTCTTCGACCGCTCGCGGCTGCTGATTAGGCCGCTGGCCGAGCGCGAGCACGATCTGAAGCTCGGCCACTGGATGGCTCTGGACGATCCGGCGCCCGAATTCTCCGACCCGCACCTGGCCGATGCCGCCCGGCGCCTGCACGCGGCCCGCCAGAGCGGCGCCGCGCGCATCCTCATGATGGGCGCGCACGTCATCCGCGCCGGCGTCAACCGCCACCTCATCGACCTGCTGGAACGCGGCGCTATCGACCATGTCGCTCTGAACGGCGCCGGCGCCATTCACGATTTCGAACTGGCGCGCATCGGCGCCACCACGGAAAGCGTCGCGCGCTACATCCGCTCGGGCGAGTTCGGCCTGTGGCGCGAAACCGGCGAGTTAAACGACTGGATCAGGGAAGCCGCCGGGCTGGAACTGGGCCTGGGAGAGAACATCGGCCGGCGCATCGGGGAAAGCGATTTCCCGCACCGCGACCTGAGCCTGCTAGCCGCCGCTTACCGCCTCTCCGTGCCGGTCACCGTGCACGTCGGCATTGGCTACGACATTCTGCACGAGCACCCCAACTGCGACGGCGCCGCGCTGGGGGCGGCCAGCTACCGCGATTTTCTGATCTTCGCCCGCGCGGTGGAACGGCTGGAAGGCGGCGTGATGCTGAGCTTCGGCTCCGCCATCATGGCCCCCGAGGTGTACCTCAAGGCGCTGGCCATGTCGCGCAACGTGGCGCACCAGCAGGGGCGCTCCGTCCGCGGCTTCACTACCGCGGTCTTCGACCTGGTGCCCATCCGCGGCGACATCCACCGGGTGCTGGACAAGACCGACCCCGGTTATTATTTCCGCCCGCACAAAACCATCCTGGCGCGCACGGTGGCCGAAGGCGGCGAGAGCTTCTACTTCCGCGGCGATCACCGCGCCACCGTGCCGGCCCTGCGCCGCGCCGTTCTCGAACTGTCATGAACGCCGCCCAGATCCTGAACGCGCTCCCCAACCTTTCCGCCCTGGTGGTGGGCGACATCTGCCTCGACCGCTGGTGCACTTACGACCCGGCCACCGCCGAGCCTTCGCGCGAAACCGGCATCCCGCGCCTGGGCGTGGTGGCCACCGAGGCGACCCCGGGGGCCGGCGGCACGGTGGCCAACAACCTGGCCGCGCTGGGTGTGGGCCGAGTCGCCGTGCTGGGCGTCACCGGCGACGACGGCTTCGCTTTCGAGCTCCGCCGCGCACTGGAGGCTCGCCGCATCGAAGCCGGTCACTTGATTGCCGTGCCCGGCTGGCAGACGTTCACCTACACCAAGATCATCCACGGCCCGAGCGGCGTCGAGGACCAGCCGCGGGTGGACTTCATCAACACCCGGCCCCTGGAGGCCGAAGTGGAGCGGCGCCTGGCCGGGGATCTGCGCGCTCTGGCCGGCGGGTTCGACGCCATCCTGGTGGCCGACCAGGCCGAGACGCAGGCGGGCGGAGTGGTTACACCCGCGCTGCGCGACGAACTGGCGGAGCTGGCCGCGCGCTCCCCGGAGAAGGTGGTGTGGATCGACTCGCGCCTGCGCTGCGACCTGTTCCGTCACGCCATCGTCAAACCCAACCAGCAGGAGGCCGAGGCCGCCTGCCGCCGGCTGTTCGGCCGCATCGATTACCAGGCCCTGCGGCGGCGCGCCGAGGCTCCCCTGCTGCTGGTCACGCATGGCGGCGACGGCGTGCTGCTGGTGAGCGAGACGGGCGAGGAGTGGATTTCCACACGCAGAGTGGAGCACCCGGTGGACATCTGCGGCGCGGGCGACAGCTTTTCGGCCGGGGCGGCCATGGCTTTCGCCGCCACCCGCTCCCCCGCCGCCGCCGCGCGCTTCGGCAACCTGGTGGCCTCGCTGACGATCATGAAGAAAGGCACCGGCACGGCCTCGCCCCGGGAGGTTCTCCAAGCGGCTCATGCATACTCTGGCGATTGACATCGGCGGCACCAAGTTCAGCATGGCCGCCTTCGAAGGCGAGCGCCTGGCGCGCCGCGAATCGCGCGCCACCGATCGCCAGGGCGGGCGCGAGTGGATGCTCGCGCAAATCGCCGAAATCGGCGCCGGCTGGCAGCGCCAGACCCGCTTCGACCGCTGCGGCATCGGCTTTGGCGGACCGGTGGACTTCGAACGGCAGCGGGTGGCGCTGTCCACTCACGTGGGCGGCTGGCAGGATTTCGCGTTCCCCGCCTGGGTCGAGAGCACGCTGGGCCTGGCGGCCGTGATGGACAACGACGCCAACGCGGGGGCGCTGGGCGAAGCCGTCTACGGCGCCGGGCGCGGCGCGCGGCCCCTTTTCTATATGACTCTCTCAACTGGCATAGGAGGCGGCATCGTTCTGGACGATAAGGTTTACCGGGGGGCCGACTCCTATGCTGGAGAGATAGGCCACCTGACGATTCGTCCCGGCGGGCCGGAGTGCCTGTGCGGCGCGCGCGGCTGCTTCGAGCGCGTCTGCTCGGGGCTGTGGCTGGAGCGGGAACACGGACGACCGGCCAGGGAATTGTTGCGCGAGGAGGCGTTCGTGGAACGCTACGTGGCGGACCTGGCGCTGGGCTTGAAGGCGGCCATCATGCTGCTGAACCCGGCGCGGGTAGTGATCGGCGGCGGCATCAGCAAGGCCGGCGAGGCGCTGTTCGGGCCGTTGCGCCGCGAACTGCGGCGCCAGATCACCGCCTGGTCGCGCGCGCGAATCGAGATTCACCCGGCCGCGCTGGGCGACGACAGCGTGCTCTACGGAGCGCTGGCGCTGGCGCGGCAGGGGCCAGGATTATGAACTTCACTGCGAACTACAAGACCGAACTTCTGAAGGCCCTCGAGGCCCTCGACCTCGAGCGGGTCGAGCAGGCCATCCAGTGGTTTCGCGAGGCGCGCGAGGCCGGGCGGCAGATCTTCGTATGCGGCAACGGCGGCAGCGCCTCGACGGCCTCTCACTTTGCCTGCGACATGGTCAAGGGGGCCGGCTACCAGCGCGAGAAGCGCTTCCGCCTGATGGCGCTCACCGACTCATTGCCCACGCTGACGGCCTATTCCAACGACGTCGGCTACGAGGTCGTTTTCGAGGAGCAGCTCAAGAATTTCGCCCGCCCGGGAGACCTGGTGCTGGCCATCAGCGGCTCGGGCAACTCGCCCAACGTGGTGCGGGCCATCGAGTACGCCCATTCCATCGGCTGCCGCTCGATCGCCCTGACCGGCCGCGACGGCGGAAAGCTGGGCCGCCTGGCCCAGCTCAACATCCAGGCGGGTGTGCCGCACATGGGGCGCATCGAGGACGCGCACATGATCGTGTGCCACATGATCGCCTACGCCTTCATGGAAGAACAATAGGAGCCCCGTGACCCAGACGGAGACACACTCGGGACGGATCGAGCAGCGGCTGCAGGAGATCCTGCGCCGCTCCGACTTCCCGGCGCTCTCCGAAAACGTCCAGCGCGTGATGCACAGCGCCGACGAGGCGGATGCCTCGGTGTGCCGCATGACCAGCGTCATCCTGCGCGATTATGCCCTCACGCTCAAGCTGCTGCGGGCCGCCAACTCGCCCCTGTACAACCGTTCCGGCCGCCCCATTCACAGCATCACCCACGCGGTCGCGCTGCTGGGCCTGGAGGCCGTGCGCAACCTGGCCGGCAGCCTGGTCCTGTTCGAGCATTACCGCACCGGCTCCCCGGGGCTCAAAGAGCTGGTGCTGATGTCCCTGCTTTCGGCCAACCACGCCCACTACACCGCCTCCCAACTGGGCTATCCCCGGCACGAGGAGGCCTATCTGTGCGGCATGTACCGCAACCTGGGAGAGGTGCTGGCCGCCGGTTACTTTCCGCGGGACTATGCGGCCATTCTGAAGGAGATGAAAGAACGGCCGATGTCGCTGCGGGAAGCCGCGCTGGGTGTTCTGGGCTTCACGCTGGAGGATCTGGGACAAGCCTGCCTGCGGCACTGGGGCATCCCGGATTCGATCTCGCGCTGCACCCAGCCCTGGGACCCCAAACCCGCCGCGCCCGCCTCGGCGGAGCAGTTAGGCAACATCGCGGCCTTCGCCCACGGGCTGACCGCGGCCGTGTACCGGCGCGACGCCGCCAGCGCCCGCATCAGCGTGCGCCTGCTGGTGGATTCCTACCGGTCCGCCCTGGGCATGGACATCGAGATGGCCGAGCAGATCGCCAGCAGCGCCCTGGCCGACGCGCAGGACACGCTGCGGGCTTTGCATGTGCCTCTCGACGACTTGCGCCTGCGGCGGCAGATGGAAGCGGCCCTCACCGAGGCCCCGCCGCCCGCCGCCGAGGCGCCGCCCCTTCCGCCGGCCGAGCCGGAACCCGAGGACCTGCTCGCGAAACTCGTTTCGGAGCTGGAGCAGGCGGTGGCAGGCGAGGGCCCCGGCGACCTGAACGGCACGCTCATGATGGCCCTGGAGGCCATCTGCCGGGGGGGCGGTTTCGACCGTGCGGTGTTCTGCCTGCTCAATCCGGAGCACACGCACGTGCAGGCGCGCCTGGGACTGGGCGACGACGTCGAGACCTTGCTCACCGGTTTTCGCTACCCCGTGACCGGTCCCGGCAACCCCATCGCGGTGGCCCTCATGCTGCGCCAGGATCTAGTGATCGACAGCCTGCGCGACGCACGCTTCGAGCAGACGGATCTCGTGCGGACCCTCAAGCCCGCCTGTTTCGGCCTGCTCCCGGTGGTCGTCGACGGCCTAGCCGCCGGCTGCCTGTATTTCGACCGCCGCGCGGAGGCGCCCGCCCCCGGCCCCGCCAGCCGCAAGCTGCTGGCCCGGGTGCGGGATCTCGCGGCCCGCGCCGTGGCCCGCTCGCGCACGGCCGAGGGCGCGGCCCACAAAACGCACTAAGGGCCCGCCGGGAAACAACTGTTCCAACCGCTCCCTTACTTCTACTGTGTCATAACTCATCGACGCCGACAGCACGCAGGGCAGCACGGAAGCTGCTGCACGAGGAATCGGGCGATCTGGATGCGCAGCGTCGCGATGGAATTGGGGTTATGCCGTTGGGCGCGAACCCTTCGCCCCCCGCGGCCGGA
>JACQZT010000251.1 GCA_016213755.1 Acidobacteriota bacterium
CCCGAGGTGGTGGCGCAGATGGAAGCCACACCGGAGCCAGCCCGCGCGCGGTAGACGCCCGCTGGCGCGATTGCTGGGCGTCGGGTTGGCGGAAGTAACTCGACATCGCAGCGTAGATCAACAGGAGGGCCTGCTGGTGGACGGCCATCACGGCCTGGGTGGTAGCGGCGGTCTGCGCGTCCCAGACCGAGATTTTGAGCCCCCCGCGGCCATTTAAGACATCGGGGTCTTTTGACAGTAACCCTGACAGTAACGGCGATGGACGCATACGGAAAAAGCGGACAAACTGACACGCCGCAGACCTGTAAGTTGTTGGAAATTAACACCCGTGAAAGCGGTGGACGTTGAACAATCTGACTCTTAATCAGTAGGTTGAAGGTTCGATTCCTTCCGCGCTCACCAGCCCGATCAACCCCTGCAATCATGGAACCAGACCGCGTGCTCGCATTTTGGTCTGGTCGCTGGCGAGCGGGAATCGGCCGCCTGCCCCCCCCACCGCGCCGCGCTCCCTGAATTAAGGAATTGCGACCGCCGAACCGGGGAAGTATACTAATGCAAACCAAGGAGGCGGTACGATGAACCGAATTTTTCTCACGACACTTCTCGCGGTTGGACTGGCCGGAGGGGCGGCCCAAGCGCAGACGATCAATCAGCGCCGGGCGAACCAGCAGAAGAGAATCGCGGAGGGAGCACGCAGCGGCGAATTGACCAACAAGGAGATCGCGCGCCTGGAAGCCGAAGAGGCGCGGCTGACGAAAATGCTCCGGGAGGACAAAAAGGATGGGGCCGGGTTGAGCGCCAGAGAGCGAGCCAAGATTCAGAAGCAACTCGACAAGATCAGCCGGGACATCACAAAACAGAAACACGACCTGCAGAAGAAAGCGAAGTAATCGTCCGTTCGGGCGCGGACTCACCCCCGCAACAGGCTATGCACGGGTGGCCATTTCGCTCGCCGCGCTGAGGACGAAGCCCGGGATCCAGCCCATCGGCCGCCGGTCCATCTCGACCACGCCGCGCTCGGCGGGAACGGCCCAGCCGGTGTAGGCGCCGCTGATTTCTCCCGCCGGCGAGAGGCGATCGAGCACGAAACTCCACGCGCGTTCGGCCACTGGGCTGAACCGCGCATCGAGCCAGTTGCGCCGGATGGCTTCGTGCAGCCCCATGGCGCACATCGCCGTGCCGGTGGTTTCGAGCGGGCTGTGCGGGTCGTTCAGAAAGAGGCGCAGCCCGCCGCCCGGGTCCTGCACGCGCTCAATGCCGCCGGCCAGCGAGGCCAAGTCGCGGGCGAAACCCGCGAATCGCACTTCGCCGGGCGGCAGGTGCCGGAGCACACCGGTCATGGCCCACAGCAGCCAGCCGGTGGCCCGGGTCCAGTACGACTTCCCGAGGCCCTCTTTGGTGAGGATCGTTTTCGCCAGCCCGGTTTCCTTCGACAGGAACACGTCGATGAACGCGCGAAGCTGGAACACGGCCTGGTCCCTGTAGACGCCGTGCCGCGCAGGATCGAGCGCATAAGCGATCATCAGCGGAGTCACGACGAAATAGCAGACATCGGGAATGGTGAATTCCACCGTGTCGTCGTGGAGCACCATTCCCAAATGGTTCCGCGCGGTCTGGTGGAGAATGACATCGGCAACCTCCACGCAGACCCGCCTGGCCCGCGCATCTCCGGTCTGGAGGAACAGCTCGTAGCACGGGAATGCCAGGCCGAAATGCCCAGCATAGGTGGTGATCGCAATCCCCCCGGCTTGCACGACCCTGGATTTGGGCCCCGAGAACGCGCTGAGGCGCCCGCTCCTCAGATGGCTCTCGAACCACCGCCGGGCGAAATCGCGGGCTTCCGCCCTGCCGCGCCGGGCCCAATCGAGCAGCCCCTTGACCAGCAGCGTTCCGAACCAGTCGGTGTTCAAAGCCGACGGGTCCAGCGCCAGGGTTCGCTCCAGGATTGCCGCCACGCCGGGAGGAACGCCGCGCGGAAGCCTGGGGGCGAAAAGCGCGCCGGCCAGCAGGCCGATTCCATCTCGCCGGGTGACTCCACCTGTGACCGGCACGAGTTCATGCTACTCACCCCCAGCCGGCGCAGTCAAGGCCCGGATGCGGCGACGGGCGAAGGGAAGTTAAGATAAAGGCTGGAGGTTGCCCTTGTCCTACGATCCCACCAGAAGACATTTCTTCTTCGGAACGCTGCGGGCCGGCGCGGTTCCCGCGGCCGGATTCGGCAGCGCGCCGTCGCTGCGCATGCTGGGCTACAAGTCGCCCAACGAGAAACTGAATATCGCGTCCATCGCCGCCGGAGGCAAGGCCTCGAGCGATATCGACGGATGCGCCACCGAGAACATCGTCGCGCTGTGCGACGTCGACGAGAAGCAGGCCGCGCGCAAATTCAAGCAGTACGAGAAGGTTCCCAAGTTCAAAGACTTCCGCCAGATGCTCGACAAGGAAGCCAAGAACATCGACGCGGTGATTGTCGCCACTCCGGACTTCATGCACGCCACGGCGGCCATGTGGTGCATGGAGCGCGGCAAGCACGTGTACGTGCAAAAGCCGCTCACCCGCACCGTGTGGGAGGCGCGCCAGATGCGCGACGCCGCCAGCAAGTACAAGGTCGCCACGCAGATGGGCAACCAGGGCTACTCGAACGAGGGCACCCGGCAGGCGGCGGAGATGATCTGGGCGGGCGAAATCGGCGACGTTACCGAAGTGCACGCCTGGACCGACCGGCCCATCTGGCCGCAGGGCCTCACCGAGATCCCGCCCCCGGATACGGTTCCGAGCACCCTGGATTGGGACCTGTGGCTGGGCGTTGCCAGCTCGCGCCCCTACACTTCCGGCGGAGAAAAGTACGCCAAGCGGGGGAACGGTTTCTACCAGCCCTTCAACTGGCGCGGCTTTTACGACTTCGGCTGCGGCGCGCTGGGCGACATGGCCTGCCACATTCTGGGCGCCCCCAACCTGGCTTTGCGGCTGGGCGCTCCCACCAGCGTCGAGTGCGTCATGAAGGAAGGCGTGAGCGAGTTCATGTTCCCGAAGAAGTCGATCACGCGCTACGATTTCCCGGCGCGCGGCTCGATGCCGGCGCTGAAGTTGTTCTGGCACGACGGTCTGAACGAGACGCCCGTGATTGAGCGCGTGCCCAAGGGCGAACTGCTGGGCGATTTGCCCGGCCGGCCGTTCGGCCGCGGGCCCGGGCAGCGTCCGGCGGCCGCCACGGTGGGCCGCGTGTTCGACTACGAAGAATTCCTGAAGACGAAACAGGATTCCGAGGCGCGCATGCCTCGTCCCGACGGCAGCCTGTTCATCGGCGGCAAGGGCATGCTCACCACCGGCACCTACGGCGAGCAGACGCGGCTGGTTCCGGCGGAGAAGATGAAGGACTACAAGTTCCCGCCGCAGTTCCTCACGCGCTCGCCGGGCCACTACCGCGACTGGATCCGCGCCTGCAAGGGCGGCGAACCGGCCTGCTCCAACTTCAACGTTGCCTCTCCGTTCGTGGAGTGGATGCTGCTGGGCGTGATCGCGCTGCGCGTCGAAGGCAAGCTGGAGTGGGATGCGGCCAAGATGCGCTTCACCAACAACGCCAAGGCGAACCAGTACCTGAAACCCAGTATCCGCAAGGGCTGGTGACAAATCGGTGACAGGTACCAAATTCGGCGCGTGAGGTCTTCGGTTCTTCCGAAAGCTTAGGCGCCGAATTTGGTACCTGTCACCGATTTGTCGTCACGCCGGTTTGGCCGCGCGGCCGTCCCAGGCGTAAGTCTTGCCGTAGCGCACCGCGAGCACGCCCATCAGCGTCGGCAGCGTAGCGTAGAAACCGTCTTCGATGTCGACGATGGGCTTCTGGCGGCTCTTCACGCAGTCCAGGAAGTTCCGCACGTGGGCCTGGTCCGAAGGGC
>JACQZT010000040.1 GCA_016213755.1 Acidobacteriota bacterium
AGTTGGCCCATTTGCTGGCCGAGTATCCGGAGTTGCCCGACGCCACCCTGGCCGATGACACTCCCACGGCGAACTCCGAAACCCGGGCTTGGATTCGGGAGGCCTTCGGCCGTGAGTCCTTGCCCGCCTTGGGAGAGCCGCTGGCCGGCGCCCAGAGTCTTTCGGCGGATGGCCAGGGCGACACGCCCTAAGCCCTGGCCCTGCGCAAGATGGAGGCCGGACAACCGAAGGAGGCCGTGGACCTGCTCTCCGCCGAGATCGCTCGCCAGCCCTGCGGCCGGGACCGCTTCCGCATCCGGTTGCAGTTGGCCGACATCTGCCTGCGCGCCGGCTATACGGCCATGGCCAAGGCGATTCTCGAAGAACTGGTCCAGGCGATGGACCAGCACCGCCTCGAGGACTGGGAGTCGCCGGAAAGCCTCGCGCGCGTCCTGGCCATGCTTTACCGCTGCCTGGAAACGGCCGAACTCGACCCTGCGCGCAAGGCCGATCTGTACAGTCGGATCTGCCGCCTCGCTCCTCACCACGCCGAAATCCGGTGACAAGCCCGTGATTAGAGTGCAGAAGAGGACGCTTACCGGCCTGGCCGGGCGCCCAGAGAGGGGGGCTGGATGACGGGTTGTTGTCCCGGCAGGCTCTGGATCGGGCCGGCGCCCATGGCCGTGCCGCCGCCGAGGGCCTTGTCGTTCTTGGGGTCGTAGATGAATTCCCACTCGTTGTATGCGGTGCGCTCGTTGTACACCTTGATGCCTTCGGACTCCCGCTTGCTGGCTACGCCGGCGATGCCTCCGCCCAACTGCATCGCACCGCTCTGCGCCATCCCGCCGATGGGGCCGCCCTGCCGGGGACTGGTCAGCAGGTTGCGGATCAACTCCAGCGCCGGATTGGGGTTCGCCGCCCCTGGAGCGGGCGCGGGGATGGGCTGCTGTCCGGGAGTCTGCATCTGGTAGGTGGGGTAGGGAATCGGCACTTGCCCGCCGGTCTGCGAGTTGGCGGGCGCACCGGGATACTGGGCCACCTGGTAGCCCGGCTGCCCGTACGGAACCATCTGCCCCTGCATCGGGCTACCCGGGTATTGGCCCGGCTGGGCGCCGGGCGGAACGGGCAGGAAAGGCGTGCTCTGTCCGGGCGGCGGAGGGGGCGCATTCGGATCGGCGGGCGGCAGTCCGACGCCCGTCATTCCCGCCATCGAAGCGCTGGACACCGGCGCGCGATCACTGGCCCGCCGCGAGGCGGCCGGCGACTGAGTATCCATGCCCGGTTGCCCGGGATATCCGACCGCCGTCGAGCCGACCGGAGCGGCTTGCGTAATGAACGTATTCTCCGGTTTCTTTTCCTTGTCCTTCTCCTTGTCCGGCGAAGGCGGCTTATGGACCAGCGAATCCAGAAACATGCCGCCCGGACCGACGTGGACCAGCCGCCACTCGTCCTTGCCGGTCATGGGGTCCGGGTAGCGGCGGCGCAGAAAGCGGATGTTGTTGGTGTTTTCCAGATCCTCGATGCGCGCCGGATAGCGCTGGTTCTTGCGCACGAAAAGCTGAATGGCGCGCTGGTACTGCTCGCCGCGGTCGATGAGCGTCTGTTCGCGCATGCGCTGGGCTTCGAACACCACGCGCGGCATCTCGGTGTAGAGCAGGATGGCCACCGCCGCCGCCATGGCGAAGACCAGCAGCAGAGCGAACCCATCCCGGCCGCGCGCGCGTCTCATCCCGGCTGCTCCTCCAGCGGCAGCGTCTGCTGGTGCTGGTGTTCGGTGTCTTCCACCACCGCCGAGTTTACGCCAATGCGCACCACTTTGTAGCGCTTCTTGATGAGTTCTCCTTCGGCGGCCACGTGGATGTCCTCCCCGTCGAGGAAGAAGGCGCGCTTGACGCCGCCCCGGGCGGGGCTGATGAACCCATAGAACTTGAAAGTGATAGGCGGGGGCGGGGGTTTCACCAGCGCGGCGATCGAGGGTGTCCCGGCGGCCGGCGGCGCGTCCGCGGTCTTGGCTCCGGGCGTCCCGGGTTTGGGCAGGATTTTGACATCGGGAGTCTTGGGCAGGCGCGGCTGCGAGAATTCGAACAGGCTGCGCTGCCCGCCTTCGAGCTGGACCTCTTTCAACCTGGCGAGCAGTTCGAGGCGCAGGGCCGGGTCGATGGTGGCCGGATCGCGCCGCTCTTCCGGACGTTTGGGCTTGAGCGAAGGGCGGAATTCCTGGGACACGCGTTCGGTGCCGCGGGTGATGGGCCGGCGGGCGTCGGGAGCGAGAGGAATCGCCGCGGGCGCCGGGGCCGGGGCCGGCGCGGCGGCACGCGGACCCGGCGCGCTGGGGGCCGGCGTTTCGCCGCGGAAGTTGTCGAAGACGATATAGGCGGCCACCAGCACCCGCCCGCCCAGGATGGCGACCCTCTTCGGTTCGGCGCCCAGAGCGAGCTTCACGGCGTGGTCTCCTTGGACTCCGGCGCCGGAGCCGGCGGCGGGCCGGAGCCATCGTCCACCACGAAGGCGTTCAGCCGCATGGCCACGTTCAGCGTGCCGCCGGCCTGCTGCGGCGCCGCCGTCAGGCTCTCGACAATCAGCAAGCGCGGGGAGCGGTCCAGGGCGTTCACGAACTGCACCAGGTCGGCGTAACTGCCCTCATAGTTGGCGGTGACGATCAGCATCCCGAGCGTGTCGCTGCCCTCGATAGGCTCGAAATTGAAGGCGTGCTCCCTGGGCTTGATGCCCGCCGACTGGGCCGATTTGCCCAGTTCCGCCATGAGCGTCGAATAGGCCGTGCGGCGGGCCAGAAAATGCTGCGCAATGAAGCGGTCTCCTTCGGCGCGCCCCTTCTCCAGCTTGGCCACCAGCGCGCGCAGGTTCCCGACGCCCGCCTGCCGCTGCCCGAACTGCCGGCGCAAGGCGCTCATCTGCTGCTGCAACTCCTCCGCCGAACCGCCAATGGGGCGAAACACCAGGAAAGCGGCCACCAGGTTGCCCGCCAGCAGCACCCCCAGCAGGACCCGCAACAGGATGCGGGGGTCTCGCCGCCAGCGCGGATCGATTCGCGGCAGGTTCTTTCCGAGTTTTGCGATACGCAGGGCCATGGCGCCTTTCTCTACAGCTTCTGCTGGTAATTGACACTCACCCGGTAGCGGTACAGCGGTTCGTTCTGGGACGGCGGCAGCCAGTTGTGCAAGCTAGTGGAGCCGAACAGCGGCGACTTTTCCAGCGTCATGAGCAGTTGCAGCACCGGTTCGCTGGAGGGCGCCCCCACCAGCATTTGCAGCGAGATCTGGTTCTGCGCGTTCACCTCGGGCCGCACTGAAACCAGCCGCACGTTGTGCGGCAGCACCTCTTCCAGGTCCGAGAAGATCCGGGTCCAACTGATCCCCTTGCGTTGCAGCAAGGTGTTCAACAAAAGGCTTCGCTCCAGCACCTCGGAGTTCTCCGGGCGCCGCACCACGGCCTCGAGCCGCGACTGCTCCGCGGCCACCGTGCGGAGCTGGGTTTCGAGCTTGGCCACCGCCTCGCGCTCGCTGGCCACCTGCGAACGCCCCAGGACGGCGAGCCAGGACAGCATAACCAGCGCGCCGGCCAGCAGGACCGACGCCGCGAGCGAGGCCACCACCATCGGCCGGTCGTGCCGGAATGGCTCGCTGGCCAGATTGATGCGCATCCTGGTCGGCATTGCGGTTAGTCCTCCACCATCTCGAGATAGCCCAGCAAGCCCGCGTTCTCCTGGGCCGGCGAACCAAAGCGCGACCGCAAGGGCTCGATTGCCAGGCCGAAATCCGAGCGCACCCGCTCGCCCAGCTCCGCCGCCAGCGCACCGAAACCGCAGGCGTAAAGCGCTTCCGGCCGGGCCTTCAATTCGTCCTCGATGTAGGCCACGGTGGGGTGCAGAATGCCCAGTGCCTCTTCGACGCTCACCACGTCCAGTTCGACGCAGCGCAGCAGCCGCAGGTGGCTCCGGTTGAGGACGCACACGGTCAGAGTCTTGCCGCTCAGGCGCGCCAGCATGGCGATCCCGCCGGTTGGGACCAGCGCCAACGCGGCCAGGGTGGAAACCGTGACCCAGCCGGGCTGGAGCCCGGCCGCCCGGAAGGAGGCCTCAAAACGCGCCACCACCTCCAGCGCCACCACCGCGGCCACCACCTCCACCCGCTTTCCGCCCTGGAGCGCGGTCTGGGAATGGAAGCTGACCGCCGCGGATTCGATGTCGAACGGAACGGTCTTCTTGAGCCGGAAGCGGACCAGCGAAAGCTGCTCGTCGTGGTCGGAGGGGAACGAGTCGAAATCCAGCACGCTGACGCGGGCCGAGTAATCGGGCAGGATCAAGGCCATCCGACGGGGTTTGCGGGAACCGTTGCCGAGCCCCAGGCCGCGCGCCCGGGCGGCCAGCGCGTCCGGCTGCAAAACGTTGTCGCGCAAGGGAGATACGGAGATCACACCGGGCTCGATGGGCTGGAAACCGAGCTTCGGGTGAGCGCTCAGGCGGGCCCAAGCCAGGCCCGACTCGGACAACTCGAAGGCGTACTCCGGCGGCGGATCCCGGAACACGTGGCGCAAGCGGCTGAAAACACTCATTGGCTCGGGGCGCAACTCCTCCCGTCAAGACTGACGCGCCGGGATGACAAGTCGTGGAGGGAACTTGGGCGCCGTGCACCGTAGTTGCGCCCGCGGTCCGGCTACGGTGCAGCCAGCCCGAACCCGGCAGTTGGCCGCGCCAACTGCCGTCGTTGAGTTTATGACTGAGAAGATTCCGACCCTGGGCGCACGAATCAACGGTGCTGCTTTGTGTCCACTCATGACCCGTCGCCAGACACGGCCGCCGACTTGCGGCAGTTCGACCAGGCCTGGGCCCAAAGCCTCGGCCCCGGAAGTGGACTTCTGCAGCGACATTCCAGACGTCCCGTACGAGACCGTGATCGAGGAAGCGCGGGTGACCGAGACGGCCACGGACGGCCCTGCGGGATTGTCGCCGCAGCCAGAGTGTGGTGTAATCGTAAATGGAATACACCATGGCGCTCAACATCAATTATGCCGAGGTCGAACGGCTGGCTGGCGAGGTTGCCAAACTGGCACGGGAATCCAAGACTGAGGCCATTCGCAAGGCCCTGAAGGACCGGGCGTCCCGTTTGAGAATGGTTCGCGGCGGATTGACCCGCGACCAACGGATCGACAACCTGCTGGCGCGCTTCCGGAGTGAATTCCCGAGCGGTGATTTCGGCCGGACGATGACGAAAGCCGAAAAGGAAGAGATTCTCGGCTTCGGGCCGGATGGCATTAAGTGATCCTGGATTCTTCCGCCCTGGTGGCTGTGGTTCTGGCCGAGCCAGCCGGGCCGCGGATTCTCGCCATCGTAAAGGCGGCTGCGCCGGTCGGTCTCGGCGCGCCCACGCTGGCCGAGACCCTCCTGGTCCTGGCGAGGCGGCTGGGCGGCGACCCCGGCGCGCTTCTGGCGGAACTTCTGCGCGAGCTCGACATCGAAGTGATCCCTTTTGCGGAAGAGCATAGCCGTGTCGCCCTGGACGCCTGGCTTCGGTTCGGGAAGGGACGCCACCCGGCGGCGCTGAACTTCGGCGACTGCTTTACGTACGCGACGGCTGTGATCGCCAATCAGCCGCTGTTGTACATCGGTGACGACTTCTCGCAGACGGATGTGGTTTCCGCATAGCCGGGTTATGAATGACTGAGAAGTTTTCGACCCTGGGCGCACGAATCAACGGTGCTGCTTTATGTCCACTCATGACACGTCGCCAGACACGGCCGCCGACTTGCGGCAGTTCGACCAGGCCTGGGCTAAAGCCTCGGCTCCGGAAGAGGACTTTTACAGCGATATTCCGGACGGCCCGTACGAGGCCGTGATCGAGGAAGCGCGGGTGACCGAGACGGCCACCACGGGCCGGCCGATGGTGGTCTGGAAACTCCGCCTCCAGGGGCCCGTGGCGGCCCACCGGAGCCTGCCCAAGGTGCGCGTGATCACCGACAACACCGTGGCCTGGCTGCGCGAGGATCTGCGCAAGTGCGGCCTGAACCTGGAACGGCTGTCGGAACTGCCCCAGCGCATCCACGAAATCGAGGGGCTGCTGCTGCCCATCGAGAAGCGCACCAAGGACGGCCGGATGAACGTCTACTTCCGCTGGCCGGACCGCAAGCCGCCCCCGGTCGCCGACGACGGGCTGCCGTTCTGACGCCTACGCCTCGATAAACGTGACCTTGTTGATTTCCTTGAGGGTGGTCACGCCCTGCTGGGCCTTTTCGATTGCCGATTCGCGCAGAAAGGTCATGCCCTCCTCCCGGGCCGCGCGCTTGATTTCGGAGGTGGGCCGTTTGTTCAGGATCATCTCGCGGATGCGCTCGGAAAGATCCAGCAGTTCGTGAATCGCGGTGCGGCCGCGGAAACCCGTGCCGCCGCACTCGAAACAGCCCTTCCCTTCGTAGAACGGCGCCTGGCGCCACACTTCCGGGTCCAGGCCGCTTTCCACGAGGTAGCTGTCGGGATAGGCGACCTGCGCCTTACAGTGGGAACAGATAATGCGCACCAGCCGCTGGGCCAGGATGCAGTTGAGCGCCGAAACGAAGTTGTACGGCTCCACGCCCATGTTCAGGAACCGGCCGATGACGTCCAGCACGTTGTTGGCGTGGACGGTGGTGAACACCAGGTGGCCGGTGAGGGCCGCGTTGATGGCGATCTGCGCGGTTTCCTGGTCGCGGATTTCGCCCACCATCACCTTGTCGGGGTCGTGGCGAAGGATGGAGCGCAGCCCGCGGGCGAAAGTAAGTCCCTTCTTTTCATTGACCGGGATCTGCGTGATGCCCTTGATCTGGTACTCGACCGGGTCCTCGATGGTGATGATCTTGTCTTCGTCGTTTTTGATCTCGCTGAGGGCGGCGTAGAGCGTGGTGGTCTTGCCCGAGCCGGTGGGCCCGGTCACCAGCACCATGCCGTAAGGCTCCTTGATGTAGCGCCGGAACTTGAGCAAGTCTTCTTCGCCGAAGCCCACCACGTCCAGCGACAGCTTGGAGAACTTCTCGCTCATCGACTCCTTGTCGAGCACGCGCAGCACCGCATCCTCGCCGTAAATGGTGGGCATAATGGAGACGCGGAAGTCGATGAGACGGTTCTTGTAGCGCACCCGGAAGCGCCCGTCCTGGGGGATGCGGCGTTCGGCAATGTCCAGCTCCGACATGACCTTGATGCGGGAAATGATGGTGCTGTGCCAGTCCTTGGCGATGGGCGGCATGGCGTAGTGCAGCACCCCGTCGATGCGGTACTTGATGGCCACCTCGGCGTCGCGGGTCTCGATGTGGATGTCCGAGGCGCGCCGCTCCAGCGCGTTGAAGATGGTGGTGTCCACCAGCTTGATCACCGGCGCGATGTCGCTGTCCGCCGTCAGGCGGTCGATGGAGAGGGTCTCGTCCTGGTTCTCTTCGTCCCCAATGACGTCCAGCGTGAAGCCCTCGGTCACCTCTTCCAGCACGCGCTGCGACTGCTCGGTCTTCTTAAGCAGGTCGGCGATCTGCGACAGGGTGGCGACTTTGACGCGCAGCTTCTTTTCCAGCAGAATCGAGAGCTCGTCGATCAGGTTGAGATTCCGCGGATCGGCAATTGCGATCTCGAGGGTGCCGTTTTCCGCATGTAAGGGGACAAAATTATACCGAAACATGAGGTCGACGGGGATCGACCGGAACAGCTCGTGGTCGATCCGCCCCTCCCGCAGATCGACAAACTCCGCGCGGTAGCGCGCGGCCAGCGCCCGCGCTTCGGCCGCCTCGCGTTCAAAGTCGACGATTTTGACTCGGTCCGTTCCCATACTCGTACTCCCTTACCTAAGCGTGTCGGCCAGCGAAAAGATGGGCAGGTACAGCGCCACCAGCACGAAGGCCACAAAGCATCCCATGAAAATCATGATGGCCGGCTCGATCAGCGCCAGCGCGGCGGTCATGCGGGTGTTGACGTCATCCTCGTAGAACTCCGCCACGCTGCCCAGCATGGCCGGCAGCGCCCCGGTGGACTCGCCCACCTCGATCATGTCGATGGCCAGGCCCGGAAAGACCTTCGATGCCTTCAACGCGACCGACAGCGCCTGACCTTCTTTCACGCTCCTTCTGGCCCTTTCCAAGGCCTTTCGAATCAGAGAACTGCCGACCGACTCGGAGGCCGTCTCCAGGGCCTGGACCAGGGGAATGCCGCCCTGCAACAGGGTGCTCATCACCCGGCCCAGTTGCGCCACCTGGAACTTGATCCAGATGTCGCCCAGGACCGGCGTGCGGAGCTTGACGGCATCCAGCTTTTCCTTGGCCGCTTCCCCCCGCGCCCAGAAGCGGAAGGCGACAATCAATCCAATCAGGGCCAGAAAGCCCGCCAGGACGTAATTGCGGGCCGTGGTCCCGATGGCGATGAGGATCTGGGTGATGGCCGGCAAATCGGCCTGCATGCTCTTATACAGCTCGGCGAAATTGGGGACCACGTAGGTCACCAGGAAGATCACCAGGCAGATCACAAGGGAGATCAGAATCGACGGGTAAAGCAAAGAAAGCAGGATCTTCTTGCGCACCGCCAGGGCCAGCTTCTGGTAGGCGATGTAGCGTTCCAGCACCTCGCCCAGCGCACCGCTTTTCTCGCCGGCCATAACCGACGTAACGTACATGGCGGGGAAGGCCGCCTGCCGCCGGAAGGCCTCGGAAAGCAAAGTCCCGTTGCGCACCTCGTCCCGCACCGATTTGATATGGCGGCCCAGCTTCGGGTCGGTGAGGCGGTCGGCCAGCAGATCCAGGCCTTTGAGGATCGGCAAGCCGGCCCGAATGAGGGTGACGAACTGCTGGTTGAAGATGAGGAACTTCTCCAGGTTCAACTTCTTGGCGCGGCGTCCCAGTTTCTGAAGCGGGGCATCGGCGCGCCCGCGAACGGCATAGACCAAGTAGCCTTGCTGGGTATAGCGGTCGCGAAGCTCCTGAGCCGCCGAAGCTTCGGCCACCTCCTGGCGAATCTCGCCGCGCGCGTCGGCGTACTTGACCGTGAACTGGGGCATCCTTCGGCTCCGGGGCGAACAACTCCCTATCTCTCATGACGCCGCGAGAGGTCATTGCGTGGAGTGGATATGGCGGCCGTAAGGGAGCGGTCATTCCGTTCCGAATGTTGGTAATCTGGGGACATCGCTGAAGCACCACTTCGAGGAGCGAGGAGGTACTATGCGAGCGGCCCGGTTTTGTCGCGGAGTTCTGCTGGCGCTGGCGGTGGCATTGGCCGGCTTCGGTGCGCCACGGACGGTTCCTGGCATCTGCATCGTGGAGCTTCAGGGCGAGCCTGGAGTCGAACGGAACGTGCGGCGGGCGGTGGCCGAGGTGCGGCGCGCGATGGAGGGGCGGCGCCCGGCCGTGCGGCGCGGGCAGCGAGACTGGATCCGGAGGTCGGGCCTGAATGACCGGGCGATTCTCACCACCATGGACACCATTTTCAACGCTGTGGTGGTGCGAGTTTCACCCGCCGAGAGAGCGCGTCTGGCGGGGCTGCCGGGAGTGATCGGGGTCTACCCGGTTCAGGAGCATGTCCCAACCATGGACCGTGCGGTGGTGCTTCACGGCGTGCGGGCGGCGTGGGAGCGGATGCCGGCGGAAGCTCGCGGCGGGGCCGGCCAAAAGATCGGGATCATCGACTCCGGAATTGAACTCACGCACCCGGCGTTTCAGGATCCGGACTTGCGGATGCCTCCCGGCTTCCCCAAAGTAGCCCGGGAGGAAGACCGTGAATTCACCACCAACAAGATAATCGTCGCGCGCAACTACGA
>JACQZT010000249.1 GCA_016213755.1 Acidobacteriota bacterium
ATTGCTGTCCCTGAGGCAACTGATCGAGCAATGGCCCTCGATCAAGATCGGTTTGGGAGAAGCACACCGTGCCCGGAGTACTCAGATCACCGGACTATCTGGATCCTTATCTTAGCGCTTATGGTGTACTGTCCCCGGTTTCGATCGTCCGGGTTAGCGGGGGAAGAGGCGCTGGAGGATCGCCGCAACAGCCGCCGGCTTTTTCCACTTCGCCGGGGGGGCTTGGGACATCTCGCGGAGCGTCGCGCGCAGGGACATCAGGCGCGGGTCGGTGGGATTCTCGATCATCGCGGCCTCCACTTGAACCAGAGCCGCCCGGGCGTCGCCCTGGGCTTCGAGGGTTCTCGCCTCGGCGATGACGCGGCGGATGCGTTCCTCGCGGGAGCGGTCGAGAGCCAGGGCCAGGGCGGTTTTCGCGGCCGGGCTGGCCGGGTCGAGCGCCGCGGCTTCACGGGCCAGAACTTCCGCCGTGCGCCAGTCGGCGGACAGGAGTTCGCGGGAATGCTCCACCAGGTTTTCCAGCAGCGCGGCGCGCACCTCGGGGTTGTAAGGGTCGAGCCGGAAGGCTTCGCGCAGCCGGAGGAGTCCCGGTTCGGCCAGGCCGGAGCGGCACAGGTCCCGGCCGTCGGCGGCAAGCTGGGAGGCCTTTTCGGCGCGCGCCAGGCCTTCGCGAGCCGCTTCCCCGGCGGCGCGAATCTCGGGGTCGTCAGGGAACTCCGCCAGAGCCTGTGCTGCGGTTTCCAGCGCGCGCTGCCAGGCGGCCGCCTCGAGATCGGCGCGAATGCCGGCCAGGCGCCGCTGGCGCCGGAGCTCCCGCTGCCTCTGGTCGCGCAGCCGCGCCAGACGCTCGATCTCGCGCTCCAGGCCGGAGTACTGCGGGTAGATGGCGCGCAGCGCCTCCCAGTGCTGAAGCGCGTCGGCGAACTGCTCCATCTCCTCGAGTAACTGCGCCCTGGCCACCGTGTCGCGAACCTGCGCGCGCTTGACGGCCAGCAGATGGAGCGCCTGCTCGAAGTAGCTCTCTTTCGGGTCGAGCCGCGCGGCCTGTTCGAGCACGGCGATCTTGCGGTCGAGGTCGGCCTCCTGCTCCACCTGCCGGCTCACGCCGGCGATGCTTCCGGAAAGAACCTCCTGTCCCCGATCGACGATGGCGGCTTGCAGCGCCTGAAATCTGGCGTGGCCGGGATAGCGCGCCAGAAACTCGTTGGAGATGGCCAGGGCGCTGCCGTAGTCGCCGGCCGTCAAGCGGCTCTCGGCTTCGACGCAGGCCGCCCGCACCGCGGCCTGTTCGGCGCGGAGTTGCTCGAGGTAGGACCGGCGCTGCGCCGCGCCCTCGTCGTCGCGGTCCGGAAGCGCCTGGTCCAGTTCGATTACGCGCTCCAGCTTGGCGACGGCCTCGGTCAGAACCCCGGCGCGGTAATGCACCACGGCCTGCTCGAACAGATCGTAACGCTCCTGCCTGGCGCGGTTGTCTTGGTCCTCGCGCCGGCCGGTTTCGGCCGCCAGTTCCAGAGCGCGGGGGTGGCCGGGCCGCAGCGTGACAATCTCCTGGAGCGACTCGCGCGCCTGCTCGTAGGCGCTCGCGGCGAGTTCCTCTTCGGCCTGGCGCAGGAGCCGTTCCAGTTTTTGCTCGAGCTGCAAGGCGTCGATGCGCGCCCGCAAAGCCAGCGCCTGGGTGTTGCCGGCGTCCAGTTGCGCGATCTCGGAGAGCTTCTCGAGGGCCAGCGCATACTCCTGCTCCCCGAAGCGGGTGCGCGCGCTCGTGAGCAGCAACTCGAGGCGCTGGGTGCGCAAGGTGCGGTCCAGGTTCCGCCGCAGCGAGGTTACCTCGGTGGACAGGAAGCCTTCGGCCTCCAACTCGCCCAGGATCTCGCCGGCGAAGGCCAAATCGCCCTGTTCAAAGGCGCGCGCGGCGCGCTCGACGCGCGGCTTGGCGCGCGACGGATCCATAAACTCGAGCGGCTCGTTGCGCAGGGCCTTCTGCAAGGCCTCGGCGAACTCGCGCGCGCTGGAGAACCGGTGCCGCGGCTGCTTGGCCATGGCCTTGTGAATCACCCGGCCGACGGCCGGGCTTACGGCCGGGTTGAGCTCGGAAGCCGGCGTGGCGTTTAGCGCCAGGATGGCGCGCACGGTTTCGCTCTGGGTGGGCCGCTCGAAGGGCCTGTGTCCGGTGAGGGCTTCGTAGCAGATCGAGGCCGCCGAGAACAAATCCGACAGCGGCGTCAGGGGCTTCATCTCCAACTGCTCGGGCGACATGTAGACCAGGGTGCCTTTGTGGCCGATGGTGGAGTGGGTGTCCGCCATGTGCGCCACGCCGAAGTCGATGATCTTGACCGAGTCGTCGCCGAGAATGAAGATGTTGCTGGGTTTGAGGTCGCGGTGGACCAGGCCCTTTTCGTGCGCCGCCTGCAAGCCGCGGCTGGTCTGGCACACGATGTCCACCACGCGCTCCACGCTCAGGCGCGCCGGGCGCCGGCGGATGATGGCGTCCAGGGTCTGGCCGTTCAGCAGGGGCATGACGAAGTAGGGTTTGGACGAGCCTTCTTCCTCGAGCTCTCCCAGGTCGAAGATCTCGATGATGTTGGGGTGGCTGATCCGCGCCAGCACCGCGCACTCTTTGCGGAACAGCTCCAGGGCCTCGCGGCTGGGCGAGTCGCGGATGGTTTTGAGCGCCACCTCGCGCCGGATCGTTTTGTCCCAGGCGCGGTAGACGACGCCCATCCCGCCCTTGCCGATCACATCCCGGATCTCGTAACGGTCCTGAAGTGGCATGGATCGAGAGGTGTCCTTCTCAAGGTACAGCGGGACGGCGGCGGAAGGAAAGGGGGGGACGGTGGTACCATACCCGCACATGAGCCCCGCGAGCAAAGGATTCCCGGCCTGGGACCAGGCGGAATTGCCGGACGCGCCGGTCTTCCGGTGGCGCCACTGGAGCCTGCTGATCGGCCCCGGACTGATGATGGTGGGCTCCAACATCGGCGGCGGCGAATGGCTGTTCGGCCCGCTGGTGACCGCGCAGTACGGCGGGCGGGTGCTGTGGCTGGCCACCGTCGCCATCCTGATGCAGGTGTTCTACAACCTGTCCGTGATGCGCTACGCGCTGTACACCGGAGAGCCGATCATGATCGGCTACTTTCGCACGCCGCCGGGGCCGCGCTTCTGGACCTTCTTTTACCTGTGCAACGATCTGGGCGCCCTGTGGCCGTACCTGTCTTCCAACGCCGCCGTGCCGCTGGCGGCGGTGATCCTGGGCCGCCTGCCCGCGGCCGCCGACGGCGCGCTGGTGCGCGGCCTCGGTTACGCCGTGTTCCTTTCCGCCTTCGTTCCGCTGGTGTTCGGCGGCAAGATCTACAACGCCATCGAGCGCGTCATGGTGGCCAAGCTGGTGCTGGTGCTGGGCTATCTCGGCTTCGTGGCGGTCTTCTTCGTCGGCGCCGGCACGTGGCGCGAGATCTTCACCGGGCTGGTGCGCTTCGGCTCGCTCCCCGAGAGCGACTTCAGTTGGGCCACGCTGGCGGCCTTCTCCGCCGTGGCCGGGGCCGGCGGGCTCACCAACAGCGCCTTCTCCAACTACGCGCGTGACAAGGGCTGGGGCATGGGCTCGCTGGTGGGCGCCTTGCCCAGCGCCGTCGGCGGGCGCACCATCAAGCTCTCGCACACCGGCAAAGTCTTCGAGCTGTCGGGGGAAACCCTGGCGCGCTGGCGGCGCTGGCTGGCGCACATCCGCCGCGACCAGTTGCTGCTGTGGGCCCCCGGCTGCGTGCTGGGCATGGCCCTGCCGTCGATGCTCTCGTATCAGTACATTCGCGGCGTTCAACACGTCGAGGGGAACGCCGTGGCGGCCATGACCGCGCAGGCCATCGCCGCCGCGCACGGCCGCATCTTCTGGTTCCTCACCCTGCTGTGCGGCTTCCTGATCATGGCCCCCACCCAGGTGGGCCAGCTCGACACCATCTGCCGCCGCTGGACCGACGTGCTGTGGACCGGCTGGGGCCGGGTGCGCAAAATGGAAGGCAACCGGGTCAAGTACATCTACTACACCATGCTGCTGCTGTACGCCGGCTGGGGCCTCATCGCCCTGCGGCTCACGCCCAACCCGCTGGTGCTGGCTATTTCGAGCGGCGTGCTGATGAACTTCGCGCTGGGATTTTCGTCTATTCACACGCTGTGCGTGAACCTGGTGCTGCTGCCCAAGCCGCTGCGGCCCGGGTGGCTGCTCCGCCTGGGGCTGGTGGCTTGCGCGGTCTTCTACATCGGCATCTCGGTGATCGCGCTGAACCAACAACTTACGAAATGGGGACGGTAGCAACTATCCCAGTTATTGAACGTCCTGCCAGCGCACCTCTTTGCCCTGGTAAATGGCCTGCCGCGAGGTTTGCAGGGTGCCTTTCTCGCCCACGTCGCGGCAGGTGCGCAGCCTGCGCCCTCCGTAACCCAAAGCTTTCACCGGGTGCGCGCCCATGAACAGCTGGAAAACGAGTCTTTCGGGCCGCGGGACGCCCAAAAGTCGCTTTGCCTCAGGTGCCAGGATGCTTTACATCGCAAAGTCGTCCACAACTTGTTCTATTCGGCCACACTTTGTGTGTTTGGGGAAATCTCTCTCCGACAGACCCCTAGAAAGGGATACCCCGAAAGCGTGGAATTTCGCACACAAATCCAGTGCGTTGAGCGATATGCCCCACTGTGGATGGCTCCAAAGTCCCCTTTCGTCGCGAACAAACTGATGCGGTCTATGTCGATTAACTCCCACTGATGCAGATATTTGAGATGTTTAGCCCGGTTTATGAAGCTGCTCTTCCATCCAACTGGTCATTGGATTGCGGTTAGTGGGTACGGCAATCTTGGTGTTGTGAAATCCAGCACCTTACTGTTGCGAATCTCGACAGGGTGAGTTGAGATGTTTTCTGGGGATGAAGTCAATCCAACCTGTACCGTGCCCGCGTCGCGGCCTCTTGGGTCTGATCTCACTCTTCCAGCAATTCCCCGTCGGGGCTCAAATGAAATGTCCGCCTCATGGAGGGCCTCACAGTGCGCTTCCCCGAACGGCTCGGGCGCCCAACTTTCTGGGCGCTCGCCCCAGTCCTCTTGATTCTTCTGTTGTCTGCCTATGGCGCAGAACGCTCGGCTCTGACTCTCTCTGCGGATCGCAGCGAGTACCGGCCAGGCGAAACCGTCGAACTCACCATCAACACCAAAGCGGGTGGCCCCTATGACATTTATATGCGCGTCACCGGGCCCAAAGGAGTCTTATGGGCGGACCAAGGTCTCCAGTTTCAGAGACGGATGGTTGCCGCCGCGGAGAACTTCGTGCTCGCCGACGGTGCGGTGAAGGTGCCGGTCTCGATCTCGCGGAAGGAACTGGTGCAACCTGGGGCTTACACTTTCGAGGCGATCGTGGTACCCCCGGGAGCCAGTCCGCTCACCCAGGCCTCGTTCCCGACTGAGCGGTCCACAATCTACGTGCCGGCCCTTCCCGGGATCAATTTCCTGGCGATGCACAACCCGGACTCGGCACGCTACCGCGGCGACTGTGGGACCTGCCACCTCGACAAGATTCGAAACACCAGCCTGGCGCCCAACATCAAGTCATTCCACGCGATGAAGGTCGAGCTCTTCCTCGGCAATGAGCATCCCGAACTCGCCTGCCGGGTCTGCCACAAGGGTGCGGACCTTATCGAGTTCTCGCAGGCTGCGCTGAGAAAGCAATCCTCTCCGGACACCTGCGCGCTTTGTCACACCCGCTCCGGACCTGGAAAGAGGCTGTACGCCAGATAAGGGAGGAACAACACGATGCGAGAGATCATTGGGACCATCACCGATAAACGAGTTCAGAAAGCGCAACTTGGACGCCGTGGCTTCCTGCGATTCAGCGCGACACTTGCGGGCGCGTGCTCCGTTGGGCCGCTCCTCATTCCCACGCCCGCCAAGGCGCTGACCACCGGCGCAAACCCGCCGGACCCGCTTGAAAACGATCCGAACGTGCGGGTGCGTTACACGGTTTGCCTGATGTGCAACTCCGGCTGCGGTCTCCGTGTAAAGGTGCACAACGGTGTGATCGCCAAGATCGACGGAAATCCATACCATCCCAACAACATGGAGGCTTACGAGCGGCTGCCTTACGCGACGGATCCCAAGGATGCGCTCACCACCATCGGCCGCGTCTGCGTGAAGGCGCAAGCCTACGCCGAGAACGTGTACAGCCCCTACCGGCTGCGAACGCCGCTGAAGCGGGTTGGCAAGCGCGGGGAAGGAAAGTGGCAGGCGATCGGTTGGGACCAAGCGCTGGACGAGATCGGCGCCAAACTGAGCCAGTACCGGAGTTTCGATCCGATCGATCCGGCGCTGCCGGAACTGGGCCCGAAGGTGAACCAGATTCTGTTCGCGCCCGGCCGCATACAGGATGGCCGCAAACACTTCACGGATCGCTGGTTCGGCAATTGCCTGGGCACGATCAACTTCCGCCAGGATCACACGAGTATTTGCGAAGAGAGTCACCACATCGCGGGATTCCTGGCCACAGAATACCGGAAGAACCATTTCAAACCGGACATCGCCCGGGCGGAATACATCATCTGGTTTGGCGCAAACCCCCTGGAAGCCAATTTCCCGGCCCAGACACTAGGCCGGAAGCTCATGGACTTCACGAAACGCGGCGGCAAGATGGCAGTTGTGGACCCGCGCTTTTCGAAGACGGCGTCCAAGGCCGATGTTTGGATTCCCGCCAAACCCGGCACCGACGCCGCCGTGGCCATGGGCATCGCGCGCTGGATGATCGACAACGGCAAAGGGGACTGGGGATTCCTGATGTCGCCGAGCAAGGCGGCGGCGGCCAAGCGCGGGGAGACCACTTGGACAGATTCAACCTTCCTGGTCAATCAGACGACTCGCAAGTTCGTCCGGCCAGCCGAGGCCGGCCTGGCTGGCGTTGCCGCCGACTACGTGGTCAGTGCCGGCGGCAAGCTCGCGCTTGCATCCGCAGTCGATTCCGCCGACCTGAATGTGACTACTACGGCGGGTAAAGATCCGGCCAAGAGCGTTTTCCAACTGGTGGTCGAGCGGCTCCGCGAGCGGACCGTGGCGCAGTATGCCGCCATCGCCGGCGTAGACGAGTCGCTGCTGGTGAAGGTGGCGCAGGAATTCGCGGCGCACGGAAAGCGCTCGGTGGCGAATATGTACCGCGGCACCTGCGCCAACACGCATGGGAGTTATGCGGTACTCGCCGTGTACGTGCTGAACATGCTGGCCGGGAATTTCGACCATATTGGCGGCAACGCAGGCGGCGGGGGCGCCCTGGACTTCGTTAAGGGCAGCGGCAAGTCCGGCCAGGTCAATGCCAGCGTGGTCCCCGGAGGCCTCACCCCCAAGGGGATCCCGCTTACCCGGTGGGGCAAGAAGTACGACGTTGACGCGCCCAATCTATTCAAACGCGACGGCTACCCGGCGAGGCGCCCGTGGTTCCCCTTCGCCACACTCGGCAACTACCAAGAGGTGGTGCCGAGCATCTTCGACGGTTACCCGTACCCGCTGAAGGCTCTCTTCACCTACTGGAACGCCTGGCCCTATTCCACGCCGGGCCAGCGGGAAACCTTTGAGAAAACGGTCGCCGATGAGAGCAAGCTTCCACTGTTCGTGGCGATCGACATCGAGATGGGGCAGGTGAGCAGTTGGGCCGACTACATTCTTCCCGACACCACCGTCCTGGAACGCTGGTCGACGCCCACGGTGGCTCCCGCCATCCTGACCAAGACCAACGGCTGGCGGCAGCCCGTCGTTGGCACCTTCGACGACAAGTCCTGGGACGCTCCCTTCGATCCCGCGGCGGCAAATAACTATCGCGGAGTGGTGCCGGGCGCGCGCATGCTGGAGGAAATCCTGCTCGATCTCGGCAAGCGGATGGGACTGCCGGGACACGGCGGAGGCGCTTTCGCCGACGGCACAGCGCTGAACACCCCCTGGGACTTTTACCGAAAGCTCTTCACCAACGTGGCGATGGAAGCGGGCATCACGGTGGAAGACGGGATTGCCCGGGGCGGCTACTTCGACCCGGTCGCAAAGGAGTACGGCACCGACGGGATGCTCGTTTCCAAGTACGCCAACCTGATCCGCTTCTACCAGGAGAACCTGGCGGCAACCACCGATTCCATGACGGGCAAGCCGTTCGATGCCATGTTCAATTGGTATCCAACCCGTGACGTCCTGGACCGGGTCGTCGACGATTCCAAGGATTACCCGCTGCAACTGGTTACTTACAAACCGATGATCCACGCCATGGCACGCACGGCGATGAATCCGAGCCTGATGGCGCTCAGGCCCACGAACTTCATCGAGATGAGCTCATCCGACGGCAAGGTTTATGGGTTGGAGACGGGTGACATGATTCGCGTTATTTCTCCGAGCGGCTCGATCCGCGAGAAGGCCGTGGTCCAACTCAGCGAGGGAATCCGCCCAGGCGTCATCGCCGTCGCGCACAGCTATGGTAACTGGAAGATTGGTTCGGAGCCTTACTCTGTCGATGGGAAGAAAACGCCATACGATCAGACTCGAGCCTCGGGCATCGCGGTCAATCCGATCATGCGGCTCGATCCGTACCTGAAAAACGTCACGCTGCAGGACAAGATCGGCTGCAATCCGTCGTTCCAGGAAACCCGCGTGCGGATCGAGAAGATTTAGGTCTGAAGAGGAGCAAACCATGGGACAAGTCGGCTGGATCATTGATTTAACTCGCTGCATCGGCTGTCATACTTGCGCGGTCTCCTGCCAGGCCGAGAACAACACGCTGGAACTGCAAACCGGCAAGGCGGACCTCGCCTATCGTCACGTTGTCGAGGTCCGCGGAGGGCAATATCCGAACCCGTTCACGGTGTTCGTAACGATGGCCTGCCATCACTGCGAGAAACCGGCCTGTCTGCCGGCCGGCCCCGTGAACGCCATCGCGAAGCGGAAGGAAGACGGGATCGTTCTTGTCGATCAGGACCTTTGCATCGGCTGCGGTTACTGCGGGCCGGCCTGCCCTTATGGCGCTCCGCGTTTCAACGTCAACACGAACAAGTACGAGAAGTGCACTTTTTGCGTCCACCGGACACCGAAGGGTCTTGAGCCTGCCTGCGTGCCAACCTGCGTCGGAGGCGCGCTGAAGTTCGTGCGCGACGGGGAAGCAGGCGAGTGGGGCGAGGTCCCGGCGAGCTTTGCCGACCCTGAATTGACCAGGCCCGTCGTAAAATTCCTCCGTTGAGATGAACTGCTTGCGCATCAGCCGCGGTGAAGGCCGGAACTGGAGCGAGGGGCAGGAGCTTGGCCTGGAAGCCCAACACAACTGTTATGTCGGACGGGTCCGGATCTTGCTCGAAAAGGACCTGCACGTGCATCCGAAGCCTCTTTTCGGAAAAACCCGCCGCCATCAGCCATGAACGCAGGACTATCCACACAGGAAATCTGTCGCATTCGAGCGAACGTCTTCCGCACGATCAGCGGTCTTTTTCTGGCTGAACCGTCGCAGGAACTGCTCAACGACCTCGCTCTCGACGAGACTTGGGAGATCGTCAGCATCTTCGCGGCACCGAGTGCCTTGAAGCCATTGCGGGATCTGGCACAGAGTAGGCAGTTCGGCATCGAGGAGTTGCGTTTGGCTTTCCATACGCTCTTTAAAGTACCTTTGGGAGCGTACGTCTTTCCGTTCGAGTCCTGCTATCGGATGGCCACGCCACCGGGCCCTCTCACGGGGCCGCCTGCCATTGAAGTGCAATCGGCTTATGCTGCCGCCGGCTTCGAGCTGGCTCCGGACTTAGCCGAGCCACCCGACCATGTCGGTATCGAGCTGGCTTTCGTGGCTGAACTGCTGGATCGCCACGCCATGGCCCAGGATACAGCAGACCCGGAGAGTGTGGCAGCGGTGGCCGCGCGGATTCATGCGTTCTGCCGCGACCACCTGAACCGCTGGTTACCAGTGTTGCGAGACAGAATTCGAGACGGCGGAACTTCCCCCTTCTACGCGGCAGTTGGGACGCTTTCCGCCGACCTTATCCGGCAGCTCGTGGAATCGCCGACAGCGGCTTCCGGATAATGCCTCGCTGTCACGTTGACGCGTACCCAACCCCTTGTCGTTCTGCGGGCCGTCCAGGTCCACGCCTGGGGAGTTCATTGGTGGGCCCGACCGCGCGCGGGGGAATCTCGGGCGGGAAGATGGTTCCTTCGGCCGGGTAGTCGATGGTGATGCGGACCTCCGGCGCACCCTGCGCGGCGGACACGATCAGCCACGCCATTGCGACAACCTCGAAAATCACGTTCCGCCTGCGCCCCACTCTCTGCTCAGTTTCCCACGTCCTGCCAGCGCGCTTGTTTGCCCTGGTAACTGGCCTGCCGCGCCATCATGGCCGTGTACATGGTTTCAGGAATAAATCGGGACAGCCTGATCTACCCGGCTGTTCCGCAGTGTACACTGTAGCATCATGAGACGCCGCGAATTCGTTCTCACGGCCGGCTGCACGCCGCTGGCCGCGCAACCGCAAAGGCCCCGGCCAAACGTTATTCTCATCCTCACGGACGACCAGGGTTACGGCGACCTGTCGGCGCACGGCAACCCGCGGCTCAAGACCCCCAACCTGGACCGGCTGCACTCGGAGTCGGTGCGTTTCACCGACTTCCACGTGACCCCCATGTGCACGCCCACGCGCTCGCAGTTGATGAGCGGCCGCGACGCCCTGGCCAACAGCGCCATGAACGTCAGCAGCGGCCGGACCATGCTTCGCCCCGACCTGCCGACCATGGCCGGCATCTTCGCCGCCTCCGGCTACCGCACCGGCATCTTCGGCAAGTGGCACCTGGGCGACTCGTATCCGTATCGCCCCAACGACCGCGGCTTTCAGGAAGCGCTGTGGTTTCCCTCCTCGCATATCGGCTCGGCCGGCGACGCGTGGGACAACGACTACTTCAACGACCGCTACCGCCACAACGGCAAGCTGGAACGCTACCAGGGCTACTGCACCGACGTCTTCTTCGGCGAAGCCACGAAATGGATTCGCCAGGGCGGGCAGCCGTTCTTCGCCTACATCCCCCTCAACGCTCCTCACGGCCCCCTGTTCGTGGACGACCGCTACCGCGCGGCGTTCCGGGATCTGCCGCGCCCGCTGGCCAGCTTCTTCGGCATGATCGCCAACATCGACGAAAACGCCGGCCGGCTGGAAGAGACCCTGCGCGCGGCCGGCCTGCGCGACAACACCATCCTGATCTTCATGACCGACAACGGCGGCACGGCGGGCGTCGATTTCTACAACGCGGGCATGCGCGGACGCAAAATCGGACTGTGGGAGGGCGGCCACCGCGTGCCCTTCTTCCTGCGCTGGCCCGCCGGCGGCTTCTCCCGCGGGCGGGACATTAACGAACTCACCGAAGTCCAGGACGTGCTGCCCACGCTCATCGACCTGTGCGGGCTGAAGGCGCCCGCCGGCGCCCGCTTCGACGGCTTCAGCCTGGCGGGACTGCTGCGCGGCCAGGCCGGCCCGCCGGCCGGCCGCCTGATGGTGATCCAGTTCAGCCGCATGAACGTGGGCCGGCCGCAGTGGGGCGACGCCTGCGTCCTGTGGAAGAAATGGCGCCTGGTCTCCAACACGCAGTTGTACGACGTCGCGAGCGACCCCGCCCAGAAGCAGGACGTGGCGGCGCGGAATCCCGAAGTCGTGGCCCGCATGCGCGCCCACTACGAGCAGTGGTGGAAGGACGTCTCGCCGCGGCTCGACACGTTCCTGCCGGTGCACATCGGCGCCAGCCAGGAGAACCCCACGCTGGTTTCTCCCACCGAGTGGGCGGATTCGTTTCTCGACCAAGGCAACCAGATCCGCCGCGGCGAACCCAGGAACGGCGTGTGGCACGTCCTGGTCGAACAGGACGGCGAATACACGTTCACCCTCCGCCGCTGGCCCCAGGACATCGGCGTGCCCATGCGCGCCGGCCTGCCCGCCCACGACGGCGAAGACGGCGATTACCCCGCGGGCGTCGCGCTGCCCATCGCCCGCGCGCGGCTCGTCGTCGGCGCCGCGGACCTCTCCAAACCGGTGGGCCCCGAGGACCGCGAGGCGGTGTTCACGCTCCGCCTGGGCGAGGGCTGGACCAAAATGCAGACCTGGTTTTACGACCAGCAGGACCGCGAAATCAGCGGCGCCTACTTCGTCTATGTGGAGCGCAAGACCCCGGCGCGGGCGTCAGCGGCCTAGGAACTTCTCCAGCCGTTCGATCTCGCGTTCGGCCGAGTCCAGGTTCTTGCGCGCGGCGGCCGGGTCGCCGGCCTTCAGGGACCCTTCCGATTCGTCCATGTAGAACTCGGCGCGTTGCATGGCGGTCAGCACGTCCTGGCGCATGCCCAGCCCCGACTGCGCCTGCACGCGGCGCATGTTGTCGATGGCCGCCTTGGAGGAGTTGAGCCGCGTGGCTTGGAGCATCATCCGTTCGCGCAACTGGCGCAGCTCGGCCTGCACGGCCGGGTCGGGACCGCGCTGTGCGGGCGGCGCTGTCGCGGCCGTCGGCTGCGGGGGAGGCGGTGGAGCGGGCTGAGCCGCCGGCGGTGCTGTTTCGCGTTGAACCACCGGCGGGCGGGTCTGAGTTTGTACCGGCGCCGCGGCGGGCGCGGGTTCCGGTTGCTGCACCGCAGCCGGTTGCGCCGGCGCGGGCGCTTCGGCCTCCTTCTGGACGACGCTTGCATCGGCGGCGCGCCACTTCGGAATCTGCACCGCCGCGAACACCAGCACGGCTACGGTGGCCAGCGAGCCCGCCACCATGTACAGCCAGCGGCGGCTCGATCCCTGTGGCGGCGGCGCATAGGCCGCCGGAGCCGGAACGGCTTGTGGCGCCGCCGCGGCGCCGCGCAGTTGCCCCTTCACGTTCTCCAGCGCCGCGCGGAACGCGTCGGCCGACTGGAAGCGCTGCGCCGGGTCTTTGGCAATCGCGGTCAGTATAATCTCGTTGAGCGGCGCGGGGACGCGCGGGTCCAACTGGATCGGAGGTACCGGCGTGGCTTGCAGGTGCGCCGCCATGATCGAGTAGTCGCTGTCGCCCTGGAACGGCCGCCGGCCGGTGACAATCTCATACAGCGCCACGCCCAGCGAATATAGGTCGCTGCGCGGATCCAGGTTCGCCGCCCCGTTGATCTGCTCCGGCGACATGTAATACAGCGACCCCACCGTGCGTCCGGTCTGCGTCAAACGCCGGTCGGCCGCCATCTTGGCGATACCGAAATCCATCAGCTTCACCGTGCCGTCCGGCATCAGCATGATGTTGGCCGGCTTGATGTCGCGGTGGATCACTCCGCGGGCGTGAGCGTAGGAGAGCGCCGAGAGCACCTGGCTCACGAAGTCGACTCCGTACTCGACCGGGATGGGTCCCCGTTTGAGCACCGACTCCAGCGGCTCGCCCTCGACGTACTCCATGATCATCAGCAACTGGTTACCTACCCGCTGCGCGGTGTGCAGCGCGGCGATGTTGGGATGGTCCAGGCTGGCCTGCACCTTGATCTCGCGCAGGAAGCGGTCCATCAGCTCCGGATCGCTCTCCAGGTTCGGCAGCAGAATCTTGATGGCCTCGATGCGGTCCGAGATGGTGTTGCGGACCTTGTACACCTGGCCCATGCCGCCGGCGCCGAGAATGCCCACCACCTGGTAGTCGCCGATCGTGTCGCCTGCGTTGATCGCCATGGCCGAAGCCTCCTATTGAGCGGTCTTCACCGCGTCGCCGACCTTGGGTGTGCCCGCGCCGCTGAACTTGCCCACGGCCGACTGCTCGTCCGCTTCGGTGATCACCAGCACGCCCAGCTTCTCCTCGATCCTGCGAATCACCTTGCCCGACGCCGGATCGCGGATTTCACGCACCGGGTGGCTCACCTCGAGCTGGTCGCCCACCTTCACTCCGGCGCGCGTGCCCACGTTGATCACCAGCATGGCGCCGGAGGCGTCCGCCACCAGCCCTTCCACCACCACTTTGTGCGTCGGCAGCCGCGCGGCGTTGCTCTCCACCTGCCGCGCCAGCCCGGTGACGGCCTTGTTCACCGCTTCGCCCAGCAGCGTGGCGCCGAAGTTCTTACTGCTCATGTCCATCACGCCGCCGGCGGAGGCGACCCGGCTGCCGCCCGAGCCGAGCAGCGTTGCCCCGCCGCGGGACGATTCGCCGACCGAGTTGGCGGTGGCCAGGATCTCCGCCGTCGAGGCGTCCACCAGGCGCGCCGAAATCCCCACCACGGCCTTGGATTCGCGCTTGCCCACGCCGCCCAGCCCGTACCGTCTGGTGATTCCGCCCACCACGCCCCCGCCGACGTTCGTGGTGCGGTCGTCGCGCCCGAACTGCGTGATGCTGCCCATCACGATGGCGTCCACGCCCAGAACGCGCCCGATCTTGGAGGCCGTTTGCGGATCGGCCCGGTCGCTGTTGGACAGGTTTTGTTCGGCCATGATCTTGTCCAGCGACTTGCGTTCGTAGACCGAAAAAACGCCGCCTTCCACCAACTGGCCGACCAAAAGGTCCGCCACGCCCTTGCCCACGTCCATGTTGGTGCCGAAGATGGCCGCGACGCTCGAGGACACCGTCGCGTAGTCGAAATTCAGAATCGCAACTCTCTTTTTGGGCGCCTGCGCGCCGGCCGGAAGAACAAACAGCGCCAGAGTCGCAACAAAACAAAACCCTTTTCGCATGACGGCTCTCCGTTGGCCGCCCTCCGCGGGGCTGTGCCACTTCGATTATAGCCGCTGCCGGACATCAGCGAACCCTTCGCCAATCTGTTAGCATCAAGAAGAAGCGGGCCGGCGGATGCGACGGGACTCGCGCGGGCAGTGAATTCGGGCTATTATTATTTCGATTGCCAATATTCTCTATCGTGCCGCAGCTCGCAGGACTCTCCCGTCCCGCGTCGCCGCCGGCGTATCCCCAAACAGAAAGGACCAACGCACGAGACCCATGGTCTGACGTGTATCAGGAGTTGAACTGACCACTCATGGCTTATCCACCGAGAGGATATCCACCGCGGCGCCCCCCCAGGATTCGCGAGAACGTCAACGAGGCGATTCGCGCCCGGGAGGTGCGAGCCATCTTTCCCGACGGTTCGGTCGAGATCATGCCCACGCCGGCCGCGATCCGCAGGGCCCAGGAACTGGGTCTGGACCTGATCTGCATCGCCCCCACGGCCGAACCCCCCGTCGCCAAGGCGATGGACTGGGGCCAGTGGCAATACGAGCTGAAGAAGAAACAGCACGAGGCCAAGAAGAAGCAGCACGTCATCCAGGTTAAGGAGCTGAAGTTCCGCCCCAACACCGACGATCACGACTACGACTTCAAGAAGACCCACGCCATCCGCTTCCTCAAGGAGGGCAACCGCGTCAAAGCCGTGGTCCAGTTCCGAGGCCGCGAGATTGCCCACGTCGACCTGGGCCGGAAGCTCCTCCTGCGCTTCGCCGAGGACCTCAAGGACATCGGCGCCGTCGAAGGCTCGCCGCGCCTGGAGGGCCGCAACGCCCACGTCATCATCAGCCCCGTCAAGAGCGGGAAAGAGAAAGAGAAGGAAAAGCCGCCCAAGCCCGCCGCCCCGCCGCCGGTGCAGTAAGCGCGTTTCAGACGCCCGGCGCGGAGAAGCCCTTCGACGCGTCGTCCAGAATCAGCACCCAGTCGGCGCCGAATCCCTCCGCCGGGGGCACGAACTCGCGCGTGCCCGAGTTTTCGAACGTGCCGATGGGGTCCGCCGTCCCGGTGCGCGGATTGTACCAGTGGGCCGTCACGCGAGCCCCCGAGATCTTGCCCAGGCTGACCGTGAACCGGCGCCCTTGGGCGGAATACACAAACAAGTACCCGTCGCCGCGGGTGGCGGCGGCATAATCCGCTCCCTCCAGCGGGCTGACCATGATCGATGGGTCGGGAACTCGCGAGAGCATGGGGCGCGATTCGATCAACGCCCGGACATGCCGCATCTGCTTTGCGCCGGGACGATCCAGGGCTTCCTGCCAGCTCAAGAGCGGGCCATTGACCGGCCGCCGGCCCGGAGCGTACATCTGCCACACCGAGTGGTTGCCGTAGGTGTGGCCGAAGGCCCCCGAAAACACGTCCCAGTACGCCCGCTGCCGGACGTGTGCGTCGAACGAATAGCCCAGCTCGCGCGCGCGGAAGGCCAGCGGATGGTCTTCGTACAACGGCTCCCCGTCCATCACCGGCTTCACCGGCGTCCGCGCGTAGTCTTTCGAGATGCGGAGCCAGGGCTGCACTGTGGCGGCCAGCGCGTGTCCGGTCTGGTGCATGTTGAAATCCAGCCAGGCGTCCTCGTGGAACCATGTGGAGGAGGTCTCTCCGCCCCGCGGGTGGAAGCTCATCAGCACGGCGTCGTAGTCCTCCCGGCCCGCCGCCCCGATGGCGATGCCGCGCGCCAGCGCGCGCCAGACCTCCTCGAAACCCGTCGCCGTGCGGTCGCCGCCCAGAATCCAGATTATCCCCTTCTGGCCGAACCTCTTCCCCAGGAACTCGCCGTACGCCTGCGCGTTCCGCGCCGTGAACAGCTTGTCTTTTCCTTCCTTGTCGCCGACTACCCAGCGGCCCCAGGCCGGCAGCAGCCCGATGTACAGCCCGCGCCGGTTGGCTTGGTCCACGATGTACTCGACGTGATCCCAGTAGTCGTACTCCGCGGCACTGGCCGGATTCGCGCCGGGCGTGACCGCGGGGCGGGCCGGGTCCCGGCCGATAAAGGGAAGGTCGCCGTGCGAATTGGGGTCGTCCGGCCCGTTCAGTTCCGCCACCGCCACCGCCTGGATCACGGTGTACTTCTGCTCGGCGCGCTTTTGCAGGTACATCGCGGCCTGCTTGCGATCGGTGCGGTGGAACAACTCCCAGGCCGTGTCTCCCAGGTAGAAAAACGGTGTGCCGTCCGCTCTTACCAGAAAGCGCCGATCCGGGCTGACCTTGAGCTTGGGAAGCGGCGCGGCGGCTGCCTGGATGCACAGCAGCAGCCCGCCCGCAGCCGCCGCGAATATACCGGCCCTCATGTTCGGGAGCCCTCGGAGCCAGTTTCCGCCGGGAAGACGCGCAGGATGTGCCGGTCCAGGATGTTGGCCGTCACGTTGCGCGCGATCGGTTCCTCGCAGGCCGCCAGCATGTCGAGATAGCGCCGGCCCATTTTGGCCGCGACTTTGAAACCGACATGCAGCAACTGCCGCAGGTGCGCGTTGTAGAGCGGGCAGTCCGGATCGTGCCGCAAGGCCCCGGTGAACTGCTCCGCGGTCCAGGCGCGAACCTGCTCCGGTGGTGGCAGCCGGGCCGCGTCGATGTCGATCACTGTGGCGTAAGGGGCGCACAGCGTCTCGCGGCCGGCGAACGCTTGGGCGTACACCTCTTTAGCCAGCGCCAGTCCCTCGCCGCCGGCTTCCGCCAGGCCGATCAGCTCTTCCAGCCACGTGGTGCCCGCGGTTTTCAGGTGTACGCCCGCGCCAGTCCGTTCGAGCGACCGGCGGACGGGGCCGTAAATGGAGAACTTGTCGCTGCCCGAATGAACGCTCAGTTTGAGATTGGCGGGCAGGGGGTAGCGCTTCACGGCGTGGGCGATGACCGCCAGGTCCGCGCTGAATTCCTTCTCGAAGCCCGCGGGGTCGCCCACGAAATCGACGCCCTTGTTGAAGCGCCCGGTGAACTTGGGCGCGATGGTCTGCGCGGGGATGCCCTGGTCGGCGATGGCGGCCAGGATTACCAGCAGCTCGGGCGGCGTCTGCGGAAAATCGGTCTCGTCCATGGAGACTTCGGTGATGAACGGCGCCGCGCCCTTGCGGGAGGCGACCAGGCTGTAGATCGCACCCGCCCGCTGGACCGCGAACAGGTACTTGGCCGCGGTGGCGGCGGCGTCCGCCTGGATGGGCGCTCCCAAGCCTTCGATCTCGACCGGCGCCGCCAGTTCCGGATGCCGCGCCAGGAAGGCCTCGATTTCGGCGGCGGGCACGGACTGTCCGATGGCCGAAGCCACGTCCAGGGTGAAGAAGTCGGAGGCGTCGAGGAAGCTTTCCACCGTGTCAAGGTTGATGTGGTCGGCGTCGACGTGGAAGGGGCGGCGCCACCCCAGCGCCCGCACGGCCTCCTCTGCCGCCTGGCGGACGCCGGCGGGTTGAGAACCGATGATGCAGTGCTCCCGGAACGACTTGTTCCACACCGGGATGACGTCCCGGCCGCGCCCGGCGGCCAGCAGGCAGGCCCGCAATTGCGCTTTGGCCTGATGAGCGAACCGGTCGCCCACGCCGATGGAGTATTTTTCCAGTTGCAGCATAACCCCAGTATCCTTCGCCGGAGTAGCGGGCCGAAAGGCCTTTCTTGATAAACTGGTCTAAGAGCCCCGAATTGCCGAGGCCGTTCATGCGCTTCCTGCCGTTGATCATCCCGCTTGTATGGCTGGCCGGCTGCCGCTCGGAACCGGAACGCGCGCCGGCCATTGGCGAGGCCTTCGCGGGACCGGCATCGTTCACGCTGCGCGAGGAACTGCATCCGCGGTCGGCCGCGGTGGCGACCGTCAAGCACGGCGACCGGCTCGAGATCCTGCAGCGCCGGCGGCACGTATTCCGCGTGCGCACCGCGGAAAACGTGGAAGGCTGGGCCGAAGCCCGCCAACTGCTGGCACCCGCCGAGATGGGGCGCCTGCGGGCCACGGCCGAGCGCGCGGCCCAGCTTCCTTCGCAGGGCCGGGCCACGGTTTACGACCCGCTGAACATACACACCGAACCGAACCGGTCCGCGCCCAGCTTCGAACAGATTCCCGAGCACGGATTCGTGGAGGTTCTGGGGCACCAACTGGCGCCCCGCGTTCCCTATTACTCGCCCATCCTGAGCGCCGGCGCGTCCGAGGACCGGCCGGTCCGCAAAAAGCCCAAAAAGAAGGACGACGAGCGTCTGCCTTCCCTTCCCATGCCCAAAGCGCCGCCGCCGCCGCCGGACTGGCGGGAGCTCTCCAAATCGGCCTCTCAAACCGCACCCAAAGTCCCATCGGGCGCTCCGATGGAAGACTGGAGCCTGGTGCGCACCAAGACCGGCAAGGCGGGCTGGGTGCTGACGCGCGTTCTGGTGATGGCCATTCCGGACGAAGTCGCGCAGTACGCCGAAGGGCACCGGATCACGTCGTACTTTTCCCTCGGCGATGTGCGCGATGGGGAGAACGTCAAACCGATCTGGCTGTGGACCACCCTGGCCCGGACCGCGCAACCGTATAATTTCGACAGCTACCGGGTTTTCATCTGGAGCACCCGGCGCCACCGCTACGAAACGGCCAACATCGAACGCAACCTGGAGGGCTACTTTCCGGTCACCGTTCAGCCGGTTGAGATCGCCGAGGGACGCCGCGCCTCGACCGTCCCCGGTTTCTCGCTGATCGTGCGGGAAAAGGACGGGAAACTGGCCCGGCGAACGTATGCTTTCGTGGGACAGCGCGCCCGGCTTCAGAAACGGATTCCCTGGACCTTGCCGGCCGCGCAAGCCGGCAGCGCCGCGTATGACGCCGCGGTTCAACCATCGGCGCCGCCGGCCGGCGAACAAAAAGGAGTGTTCGCCCGCATCCAGGAACAACTCAACGCCTGGCGCCGCCGCTGGTTCAAACCGTAGCCCGCATTTCTCACCAGAATCGCCGGCGATGGGAGGGCGGACTTCAGTCCGCGTGGGGCCTTAGCCCCGCCTGGGCCGGGCTGAAGTCCGGCGCGGGCTAAAGCCCAATGCCACTCGTTTTTGCCATGCAGGCGGATTCAGGCGTTTTCCGCTGAACTTTTTGCCCGCCTTCCGCTATAGTCTTGTGGATGGGTCTCTTCACCAAACGCCGGGGACAGGCGAAGCCAGGGTCCCGAAGCTCGCCGGCGAGTTCGCCTCCTGGGACGGAGTTCTGGACCTTTATCAGAAGGCGGTGCCCGGCGGATTTTTCCAGCGACTGAAGCAGGAACTGAACTTGCCGTCGCGGCGGCGCATCTTTGATCTGCCGTTAGTGGTCTGGCTGATGATGGCGCAGCGCTGGGACCCGAAAGCGGCACTGCCGACGGCGGTGCGGCAGGTGGTGCGGAAGCGGCTCCA
>JACQZT010000255.1 GCA_016213755.1 Acidobacteriota bacterium
AACCATACGGTTTTCAGGGGATACGCCCTCAAAGGAGTGTCCTCCGCGGTGCCGCGCCCGAACCGAGGGCACGAAGCGGACCCGGAATCCCGCTCCCGCCAGTCGCCGGCAGAAGTCCGCGTCCTCGAACCAGACCGGGTAGAACCCTTCGTCCAGCCCGCCCAACCGCTCCCAGGCCTCCCGGCGGAACATCAGGAACGCTCCCGGCGGTTGCTCGACGTCTTGTTCCAGGGCCAGGTCCAGATCCAGGCAGCGGTACCGGCGATTCACCGGGTTGGAGGGCCACAACCGGTTCAGGCCCAGGCACTCGAAAACCAGCGCGGTGGCAGTGGGCAGCCGCCGGACCGCGAATCCACGCTGCGGCTCGCCGTCCTCGCCCGCCAGCAGGCCCGCGGCGGCGCCGATGCCGGGCTGTTCGCAGGCGCGTTCCAGCGCCTCCAGCGAGCCGAGCAGCTCGGCATCCGGGTTGAGCAGCAGGACCAGGGGCGCGCGGGTTGCCCGCACCGCCTGGTTGGCGGCGCCGGCGAAGCCGAGATTCGCACTGTTGGCGATGCAGCGCACCCCGGGCACGCGCCGCACCTCTTCCAGCGTGGCGTCCGCCGAGGCATTGTCGATCACCAGCACTTCGGCCGGCGAGGCGCGCAGACAGGACTCCAGGCAACGCCCGATCACTCCGGCCGAATTATGCGCGACCACGGCAATGGCTGTGCGGCTCATGTCAGTGCGAAGTACAGGCGCCAGTAGGCGTCGAATCCGGTTGCCTTCTGCTGCTCGAAAATCTCCCGCTCGCTTTCCAGCAGCGCGTCCTCCAAAGTGCCCGCGGACAGCGGCCGCCGAAACTCACCGAAGCGCCGCACGCCCTCCGCCTTGCCGCGCAGCCAGGCCCGCCCGGCCCCGTGGCGCAGGGCGACCAGGCCCCACAGCAACTGGCCGGCCAGCACCGGCCAGCCATACCGCAACCACCAGCGCTCCGGAAAGTGCTTGGCCACCAAAAGCAACTGGTTGCGGGCGATGCGCCGGACCACTTCCGGATGCCACTGCCCCAGCGTCGCGCTGCCCCGGTGCAGCGCCCGCGCCTGGGGCACGAACACCCCGCCGAGGCCGGCCCGCGCGCAAGTCAAGCCAAACTCCACGTCTTCCAGGTACGACTCGAACCGCTCGTCGAGCCAGCCCGCTTCTTCAAACAGGCTGCGCCGAAACAGGGTCGCGGTCCAGGGCGCGAAGCGAATACGCCTCGGCCGGCTCCACGCCTCGCCGTTGCTTCGTCCGTGGCCGGAGCGCCAGGCGCAGCCGCCGCGGGAAACCAGGTCCCAGGTTCCATCCAAGCGATCCGGATGGCTGGCGTCCAGTATCTTGCCGGCGGCAAACCAGGCTTCTCGATTCTCTTCCAAGGCGTCCTGCGACCTCTCCAGCCAATCACTTTCCGGTTCCACGTCGTTGTTGACGACGGCGACCAGCTCCGTGCGGCAGGCACGGATCCCGGTGTTCACGGCCGCGGCGAAGCCCCGGTTTTCCGCGAACTCAATCACGGTGGCGCCCAGCTTTCGCGCCGCCCCGGCCGACCCGTCGGCGCTTCCGTTATCCACCACGATCGCCTCCGAGGCCGGACAGGTCTGCCGCGCCAGCCGCCCGAGCAAGGCCTCGAGCAACTCGCGCCGGTTCCAATTGGGCACCACTACGGTGACTTGCGCCATGGCCGCTACGGCTATTATTCACTCAAAAGGGATGGGAACGCAGGCGGGTGAACTTAAAGTATACCACCGCCCCGGCGGCGCGAGAAGCGCTTTTTGAGGAGGAAGAACAAGTTGTTGAACCCGTCCCGCCAGGGGTTGAGCTTGATCTCGCCCAGGCGCGAGGAGTATTGGATCGAGATTTCGGCGAAGCGAATCTTCGGGTCGCGCAGAGCCTCGATCTTGATTTCCTCCGAGAACGCCATGCCGTCCGACACCAGGTCCATGTCGCGCAGGACCGCGCGCGCAAAGACCCACATGCCGGATTGCGAGTCTCGCACCCAGCGGAAAAACAGGAGCGACATGGCCAGCGACAGCATCAGGTTCCCGAACTTGTGCTTGAAGCTCATCGCCCGCCGGTCGCGCACCGGAAAGCGCGACGCGTTGAGGAAATCCACCTCCAGGTGGAGGAAGGCTTCGAGCAGGTACGAGATGGCGTCCGGCGGGTAGCTGTGGTCGCCGTCCAGGGTCACGATGACGTCGCCGGTGGCCTGGCGGAACCCGGCCTTGTAAGCGCGCCCGTAGCCGCGCACGCCTTCCCGGATCACCTGCGCTCCCAGCGAGCGGGCGACCTCCGATGTGCGGTCGGTCGAGCCGTTGTCCACCACGATCACCTGGTCGACAAACTCCGGCATGCGCCGCAGCACGCGCTCGACGCCCTGCTCCTCGTTGAGGCAGGGGATGATGACCGTAATGGCCTGACCTTTATACACGCCGAACACTCAGGATAGCGCAGGGCCGAATCGCGCCGCCGCCGGGCTTGAAACGCGCGGTTGGAGTATGCTGTAAGCAGTGGAAGCACCCCCGCATGAGCTTCCGACGGCCGCTTCCCGCCCGCCGTGCCTGCGCCCTCAAGCGAATAGGCTTGAAAAGTTTTTCATTTTCCGATATATAGGTGTTGTTGGCCTGGAGGAAACAAAACGTGATTGAAATGTTTTCGCGCGTATCCCGCCCGATCGCAGGCGCGGCCATCCTGATCGCTGTGCTCGCCGGCGCCGCCTGGGCGCAGAATACGCTGTCGGTGAGTCCCACCAGCCTGGTTTTCGCCGCCCAGCAGGGCAGCTCGACCGTGCAATCGCAGAACGTCCAGGTGTTCTCCTCGGGCGTGTCGATGGTGTGGTACGCCCAGCTTCCGTCGGGCTCGCCGGCCTGGCTGAGCTTTACCACGCCCAACGGCTACACGGGAACCAACAACCTGACTGTGACCGCCAACCCGGCCGGTCTGGCGGCCGGCAGTTACTCCGGTACGGTTCAGGTCTGGTCGCCGAACTCCAGCAATGCCTCGAACTCGTCGAATCCGCTTTCCATTTCGGTCGGCCTGACCGTCGGCGCCACCGGCACGATCGCGCTGAGCGCGACGACGAAGACCCTGACGGCCACCGTGGGCGGCTCGAATCCCTCCGACACGGTGCAGGTCTCCACGGCCAGCGCGACGAGCATCATCGCCACGGCCACGGCTACCAGCACGCCCGCCGGGTGGCTGAGCGTGACGCCCTCCAGCGCCACGCTGGCCAGCGGAAGCCCAGCCACCTTCACCATTGCGGCCAGCATCTCGGGGCTGGCGGTCAACACGTACAGCGGCACGGTCACGTTCGCCTCCGGATCGAGCACGCAGACGCTAAACGTCACCCTCAATCTCAACGCGGGCAGCACCATCAGCGCCAACCCGAACCCAGTCTACATAACGGCTCAATCGGGAACCTCGGCCGTGTCGCAGTCGGTCACCGTGACCAACACCACGGGCAGCCAGGTTACGGTCACGCCCAGCATCTCTTCCGGCGCGGGCTGGCTTTCGACCTCGGGCGCCGTGACGATCGCCGCGTCAAGCACGGGCAGTATCACGTTCCAGGCCAACCCCACGGGCTTGTCGCTGGGCACGCAGACCGGTTCGGTGACGCTGACGCCGACCGGCGGCGGCACGGCGATCCAGGTGCCGGTCTACTTCACCGTTTCCGCGACGCCCTCCATCACGCTGAACAAGTCGACCCTGTCTTTCAACACGACGACCGCTCAGCTCACCGATTCCTTCAGCCTCACCAACTCCAGCGCCAGCGCGATTACCTACACCATCGGCGTCAGCTACACGAACGGTTCCAACTGGCTTTCCGTCAATCCTCTGGGAGGAGGCACACTGAATGCCAGCACGCAGCAAACGGTGAACGTCTCCGCCATCACCACCGGGCTGGCCACCGGCAACTACTACGCAACCATCACCGTGACGCCGACCAGCCCCAGCGGTGCGGCGCAAACCGTGTCGGTGACGCTCTCGGTGGGCGGCGCCGTGGCGGTGTCGGCCAGCCCCACCTCCCTGACCATCAACGCCCCTTCCACGGGCCAGTCGGGCCAGGCGACAGTGCAGATTTCGAGCACCAATTCCAGCGTCACGGTCGCTCCGGAGTCCAGCTATCTGTACTGCGGCGGTAACTACTGCGCGATGGTCTCGCC
>JACQZT010000254.1 GCA_016213755.1 Acidobacteriota bacterium
CAAGGCCTCCAGGCGGGCATCGCCCACCCACAGGAAGCGGTCGCGGCGGATGCCGTCGAGGTAGTGCTCCTGCATGCAGCGGTGCAGGGTGTCGCGCCCTACCCGCCAGATGCGCTCCAGGCCGGGGTCGGAGCAGGCGAAATGGCCGGCGAAGGCCACCGGGTAGAGCGAGCGCCGCGCCGCGAACCCGCTGATCGCGAGCGGCTGCGGACAGTCGGCGACCTCGATGCGCACGAAGCGGAAGCCCTGGCGCGAGCGTGATTCCCATTCCTGACGGCCGGCCACCACCTCGACCTCTTCGCTCACCATGCGCTCCAGCAGGCGCCAGGGCGGGCGGGCGTCGAGGCATTCGCCCAGCGACTCGCTATAGCGCAGGCGCAGCAGGGCGGGGCCGCGGGCGTCCAGGCGCAGGCGCAGGAAGCCGGCGATCTCGTCGCCCAGATCCACCACCGCCACCGCCCCGCCCCATTGGCCGGGGCTGGTGACGGTGAGCACTCCATCCTGGTGGCTGGCGCTGCCGCTGGCGGGGTCGCAGCGCACCACCCGGGCGCCGGTGACCAGCCCGGCCGGGAACGCGGCCAGGGTGTCGCGGTAGCTGTCGCCCACGACGGTGAGCACAGCCGCCGACGGCTTCACCACCGGTGGGGCGGGGAACACCGGCGCGCCGAGCTTGGGCGATTCGCCCTGGAAGAACACCGACCCCGACTGCACCGGCACCAGGCGGCTGGGATCGTCGCCAGGCAGGCCCTGCCAGGGCACCGCGCCGCAGCGCTCGATCGCCACCAGCTGCGCCGGCTGCCAGGCGCGGTCGTCGAAGCCGGGCATGGTCCAGCCCCAGCGTTCCTCGTCGCAGGCGCGCCAGCGCTGGTCCGAGCCTACCAGCGTGCGCCGGCGCCCGGCGATCAGCACCAGCTGGCAGGCCACGCCCTTGTGACCGCCGTGGTTGATGCCCTTGATCGCCAGCAGGTGACGCAGGCCCTCGCCCAGGAACGCGGTCAGGTCGTAGTCGCGGGCGTTGCACCATTCATCCAGGCGCACCACCAGACGGCCGTCGAGGAACAGTTCATAGCCGGTGTCGGCGAACAGGCGCAGCAGCAGCCGGGTGCCGCGCGCGGCGCTGAAGGCGCGGCGCAGGAACACCTGCTCGCGGCGCCCGCCCCAGATGAAGCGCGCAGGGACGGGACGGGCGGCAGGCTGGGCTGGCATGGAGTCATCCTCGCCGTGGATCGTCGGTGGTCTTGCACGTCTGGAGTTGTTACATCGGTGTAAGAGTTCGTGCAGGAACGATCGCTGATGGTTGCTTCGCCATCGATGAATCCACGGCGAGAACCCGGGGGAATTGCACGCCTCCTGCCAGCGCTTCGGACGACCACTTGCCGTGGCCGATGGTCTCATCACCGCTGTTGCGAACGAGTCGAACCCTCCTGGCTGGTCCAGGTCTTGCGCGTGCTGGTGGCGCCATGCTGAGCCTGTAGCAATGTCAGAAATGCCTTGGTTTCATCGTCAGGCGTTTGCGCTCACAGTTGTGCAGCACAGTGTGATTCCGAAGATGGCGCAATATGGCATCCCAGATCAAGGTCACCGCCATTCATGGCTTTGGCTCTGCCGAATTGCGTCCCGGCGGACAGGTTGGCCCAAGGCTGCTCAACGATTGGGAACTGGTCCTGGTCACGGTCGGCCGCGCGCGCTGGGAAGCATCGGGGGAGTGCGTTGAATTGGGGCCCGGGGACCTTTTGCTGGCACCTCCAGGCCGTCGCGAACTGCTGGTGGTCGATGGTCAGGAACCGTTGCGCCACCGCTTCGTTCATCTGCTGGGCACCGGACCCCTGAGCGCTCTGCCCCGACGCACGACGGGGGCCGGTTCGGGCATCGCCTTGCCTCTGCTGTGCCATGTCCAGCACCTCGCCACCGTGCAACCCGCCGGCTGGTTCGAACAGGCCAGCGGAGCGCTGGCCCTGTTGCTGCAGGCGATCTCGATGGGATGCCTCGACGCCCCGAATGAGTCGCTCCCGCCACTGCATCCGGCGGTGAAAAAAGCCCTCGCCCATCTCGACCATCGTTGGCAAAGAGGACTGGTGGCCGTGAGCGTGGCCGAAATGGCCCATGTGGCGGGCATTTCGCGCGAGCATCTGACCCGGTTGTTCCAATCCACCTTTGGCCTGGGTCCGGGCCAGGCTGAACGGTTTTTGCGCCTCGATCGTTCGATCGATTGGCTGACCAGCACCGATCTTGACGTGCCGACCATTGCCCAACGTGCTGGGTGGAAAAACCCGCAGCGATACACGGCGGCCCTGCGAGCGGGATGCGGCAAAGGACCACGGGAGTTGCGTCGTGCCTGGCGTGAAGGCAAGGGAGTGCGGGCGGTGGCGCTCTCTCGCCTCTTGGCCAGATTCCGCGCTGCGTCCAGTCAGGCATAGCTGGGATTTCCCATCTTATTCAATGACGACGCCCACTCCCAGCGCTCCACCGTGCGCATCACAACACCCCAGCGGGCGTGAGGTGGATACCACCCCGGCAGATGTCACATCTGGTGGTGCTCGACGTCACATTGATTGGCGATATTGGGCTGCAATCGCACTAGGCTGATCTGCATGCGCCAGCTTTTGCCGACTGTAGCTGAAACGCTCACGTGACCGATCCAGACTCGACCACCACATCCGAGGATGCAACCATGACGATGCGATATCTCCTGAGGTTGGCCCAGGGACGTCACCCTGCGATAGTGGCCGCCATCGCTGTCGCGCTCGTCCTCACAGGAACGGCACTCAACGCTGCCGAGGCCTTGCCGCTGCGCGGTTTTGGCAAAGTCGAGGTGACGGAACGGGTTCACCTCGCGAAAAGCCAGTCCTGGGTCACCTTTTCCGCCGAGGATGCGCCACATGCCGGCGTGGTCGGATCAAAGTTCATGGCCGATCTGATCGGATTCGGAGACCTCAAGGAGCGCAAGGATCCTGGTCTGCCGGGGACCAGCATCGTACTGGAGGGGAGCGGCCAATGGCTGATCGCCCTGGATGGTGCCAAGTGCCAGGTGCTGTTCGCGCGGACCCCGGCGGCAATCCTGACAATGCTCGACGGGGTGGACACCGCCGGGTGGCGTCCCGTGCAACCCAATTCCTACCCGCGCTGGCTGGACTGTTTCGACAATGCGGGCACCGGGATGTGGTGGGGACGAAGCTCCCAGGATATCTCCGCTGACATGCAATGGGTGAAGCGGCGGGATTTTACCGTGGCCCATCATGGCCCAGAGAACAACCGGTATGTGCTGCCCGGTGTCGTCGACTTCTCGTTGTCGGACTGGTTTGCGTCAGAGATGAAGAAGTATGATCGCCCGTATCGGGTCTATTTGTGGCCGAAGACGACCTCGGCGGGGTGGAATTACGACACCCTTCCCTGGGCTACACCGGGAACCCTCAAGATCATATCTCCAGACATCAGGTGGCAGCAGAGCCAGGTCACCGGACAATTCGTACCGGCCGGAGGGACGGAGACGCCGGAGGCAGTAGACAGATATCTGGGCGACTATCGACGGCGCATGGCCGAACACCTGGAGGGAGATCCGAACTATATGGGCGGCACCCAGGTCGTCAGTGAAAACAATGGTGCCTCCATACTCCGACTGGCGATGGTGGCCGGGATGCCGGAATTCAAGAGGCTGTGGCGCGAGTATTTGCAGGGCGTGCTTGGCTTCGATCTGGCAAAGGCTGGATTGATGCACAAGGGCGATCGGAGCCATTATGCCAGTTGGGATGAGGTCAACGTTCCCGAACCGCAGGATCTCCTGGGATTCAATGGGAATTGCGTCAACCTGGTCGGCATGTGGGAGGGTCACGCCGATCGCGGAAAGATCGGCACCGCCGCGCGCTGGTACATCCCGACAGAGGCGCCCCAGGACAACTGGCGTCCCATCCACTGCAATGATCCCATGTTGATGATGTATGATGCAGCCGACAACCGCATGCGCACGAAGCGTGAGAAGATCCCGGATTACTGGATCCGGCGGACCATTTCCCTCACCGAATTCCAGGTGGCAGGCCTGAAATACCTGCATATTTCCAGAAACACCAATTACGACGCACCTCCAAGGACGCCGTTGTTTGACGTGTATGTTAATGGAGCCGAGCTCAAGAAACTCGAAGTCGACAGATTCGAGGAGAACTTCTCGCAGTGCCTCGAGGTCGGCGCCGCCTTGAAGGCCGGTGACAATCACATCGTGATCAACACCCTGGGGTGTCCGGTCCCTGGCTACATTTTCCTGGGCGCAACGCCTTTGCGCCTTTATCCCCTGATGACGGACCCGGAAAACCGGCTCTGGTACGACGCCGTCCAGTTTGATGCCTGGCTCAAGATCCGTGCTTATAAGCGAACCCTTGGGGCATTCCGCTCGATCGACAGGAACCGCCCATTCAAACTGTCGACCACGGCTGATTTTCTCGACCAGATAATACCGATCTGCGAGGAATACGGAGCCTATCCCCATAACTCCGGTGGCGCCGGAGCCTATTGGTGCCCGATGTACGGTGCCAGGTTGGGAACGACGCATGGCATACCGTTCAGCTGTGAGCAGGGTGGTCCGCCAGATACGGCTGCAAATCTGCAGGCGGCGATGACCTACTACCTCATGTACGGCAACCATGCGATTGATCTGGTGTTTTCGATCGCGGCATATCGCAACAAACCTGACGTTGCTGAATGGATCGATCGCAATCTGTCATTGATGCACTGCATCGGAAAGATCGATCTCCCCTTGCCTCCCATTGGCATTCTGAGATCAACTCGCGGAGAGCGCTTGGGGTTGCGCGATCATACGCACTGGGACCTTGGGCGCGGAGCCGTACAGTCTGTCGGACGGAATTTCGCCTATGTCGAGATTCCAGACATTTCAAATGGTGCGATTGATCGTTTCCCGGTGGTTGTTGATGACGGGACATCGCTGATGTGTCCCGAGGACGTTGAAGGTATCGAGAAATATGTCCGAGCGGGCGGCACCTTTGTGGCGCTTCATAATACGGGCATGCATACTCCAGAACGGGCCAATTCGTGGCCGATCTCGCAGCTCACAGGCCTTCGAGTGCTGAAGAACTCCATTCGGACTGGGCAATTGCGGTTTCTCGACGACCAGACCCTTTGGCCAACGCTTCGTGGCTCCAAAGGTCCTGGGTTAGGATTGGTCATTGACTACCTGGACAACAAACAGGCCACCGGATCAATCGGCGCAGAACCTGACGCGAAGGATATCGATGTGATCGCCGAATGGGACAATGTCCCTGCTGGCCAGGGGCGGATCGCCATCGCGCGGCGCCGCATCGGCAAGGGGCAGGTCGTCCTCCTTGGCTCCACCTTTTGGCGTGATTCCAGAGATCTGTTTGGCAAATACAAGGATTCTGACCGCTCTCTGGCGATGCTGGATGAGTTGTTCACCTCCCTTGGGGTGCAACGGGACAGCAGGACGAGCAACCCGGATGTCTGGGCCGAACGGTGGGTCAGCAAGAACGGCGTCTATGATCTTTTCGCCGTAGCGCGCATGACCCAGCAGAAATCAGTCGAAGAGGATGAGATGGTCAAGGTCGCCCTACGTCAACCGGACAAGATCGAGGAAGTGGTCGAGTTCTCGGCCAACGGCCATCCGCGCTCCACCGTCGTGTGGCACGATGGCAACATCACTTTGCCGGAGACCTCCTACGGACGCATGCAATACCGTCTGTACGGAGCGCCACGGGCGGATCTTGAGGATGCGGCTCTGAAATGGTTTGACGTGCAGCGCCGCCTGTGGCGTGGGCTGCCTGCAATCCCGCCCACGGCCAGACCGGACGTGATCGAGCCACCGGCTGATATCGTGACCCTGGCGGAAGGCTGGAAGATGAGCGAAGCCGCCCCTGATGCGGGATGGCAGCTCGGTGGGCAAGTCACCGGCAACTGGAAACCGGTAAAACTCGGATCCTTCTCCGCCATGGGGCTTCCAGATGATGCAAAGGCCTGGTTCTGCAAGACCATCGCCATTCCAGCAGGATGGCGCGAGCACAAGGTCCAGCTGGTGTTCGACAGCCAATATTCCTTCGGGATCTTTCAGAAGGGCAGACTATGGATCAATGGACGTGAGCCTGCTATTCAGCCAAACCGTTCTGACAATCTCGTCATCGACATTTCCGAACCGGCCGCGTCTGGATCCATCACCATCGCCTTGGAGGTGGATGGCTCCATCGCAGACAAGGCCAAGGCGCATGAGATCCCATCCGGTGTGACCGGGCTGTTCTATCTTCGCGTATTTCCGCCGCCGACTGCGGTCACACCGCTGAATGGGCCATGGTTCGCCGCCGACGCGGATAACATGATGAGACCGATCGCTCCCGCAGAATCCGCACAATACACCTATCTGGAGACGCGGTTCGTTCTTCCCAAGACGTGGCCGAACCGCCGGCTGTTTTTGGAATCGCCTGATACGCATCTGGGATGGATCATCCTCAACGATCAGGTGCTGGAGACACCGCGGAGCATGCGCATGCTCGACATCAGCAGGATGGCCAGGAAGGACGGCGAGAATGTCCTGCGATGGGTTCCATCGTTGCATCCGCTGAATTACCAGCGGATCTACAACGGCAAGATCCCGACAATTCAATTGTCCTGGTTGCCATGAATCCACAGGCGGATCCGCGTTCTCAGGCCAGCCGGTCAAGTTCCTCGCGCAGCGGCGCCAGACGTTCGGCGAGGTAGCGGCGCAGCCAGCATTCCGGCACCAGCCCGGCGAAGCCGGTGAGGATCTCCGGTTCCAGGCGCAGCAGCGCCAGCACGTGGTCGCGCAGGTAGCCGAGTAGCTGCCCGGCCAGCAGTGGGGAGCGGCGCCGCGGGTCGGCGGCGTGGCAGGCGCGCATCTCGCGCAGGCGGATGGCGTTGGCCCAGGCCTCGCTGCGGTGGCGGTACAGCCGGGCCATCAGGGCGCGGCAGGTGGCGGCGCGCTCGCCCTCGGCGGCGGCAGCCAGCACCGCTGCGGTCTGGCCGGGGTCGCCGCCTCTCCATACCAGGCCGACCGCCACCAGGGTGTCGAGGCAGGCGTCGAGCGGCTGCTTCTGCGGGCCGTCGGTGGTGTTGCGCGCCCAGCCGGTGGCGATCAGCCCGGCCAGCGGCACCTGCCGGCCCAGTTCCAGCCAGTCGCGGGCGTTGCCCAGGCGCTCGGCGGTGTCGACCACGTCCTGGTGCATCGGCTCGCTGCCGCCGCCGCGGAAGCAGCCGGCTCCCCACAGGTGGATGCCGGCGCGGTGGAAACGATCCAGCAGGTGCGGTCCCACCGGATGCGACCCGCCGTACAGCAGCGGACCGCCGGCATCGTCCTCGGCCGGGGTGGTGGCGCGCAGCCAGGGGAAGCGGCTGCGGTCGTAGCGGTGGTAGCCCCACGCGCACAGGTCGGCGAGGGGGGCGATGGCGGCCAGGCCGGCGTCATCCCACTCCGCCATCATGTCGTGCCACAGCAGGGGGCGCACCCCGCGCGCCGCCAGCCGGGTGCACAGCGGCCGGGCGTGGTGCAGGTAGAGCGCGGCGCGGCCGTGGCGTTCGGCATAGGCGGCGGTGGCGGGGTTGGCGGCGAAGCTCCAGGCTTCGTCGCTGCCCAGGTGCAGGTGGCGGCAGCCGGGGGTGGCGGCCAGCACCTCGTCCACCAGGCCGGCGATGAAGTCCGCCGCGCCCGGGGCCAGCGGGTTGAGCACATCCACCCGCTCCGCCAGTTCGCGCAGGGGGGCGTTGCCGGGCGGGCGCAGGAAGGTCTCGAGATGGCCCAGGCATTGCACCAGCGGGATGACCTCCAGCCCGGCGGCGGCGGCGGCGCGGTGGAAGTCCGCCACCTCGGCCGGGGTGTAGGCGGTCTCGCTGCGGTAGCACGCGTCGGCCCAGGGAAACTGGTCCTCCCATTCGATCAGGATGGCGGTGTAGCCGGCGGCGGCGATCAGACGCGGCAGCGCCGCCAGGCGGGCGGCGGTGGGCGGCAGGCCCTTGAGGTCGAGGTGGAGGACCCGGTTCACGCCAGCACCGCCTTCTTCACCGCATCGAAGGCGAGCTTGGGCCGGCGGAACTCGTCGACCAGGCCGGCGCAGTTGTAGCCGCGCGGCTTGCCGCGCACATCGCCGGCGCCAACGTAGGAGCGCGAATCGCCGAACTGCCACAGCGCCAGCCCGGCCCAGCGCGCATCGTCGATCACCCCGCGGCAGGCCTCCACCATGTAGTCGGCCTGGAACTCCTCCGACCACTGCGCGTGGGCGCGGTCGTGGCAACCGTACAGGGCGCAGGTGCCGATCTCGGACACCAGCAACGGTTTGTCCTCCACCCCGGGGCGGGTGCGCAGCCGGGCCGCCAGGCGGGCCAGGTGCGGACGGATGACCGCGACCGCGGTGCTGTCCCAGTCGGCGCGGGGATCGAACCAGCCGGGATAGGTGTTCACCGAGACCACGTCAGCGAGGGCGAAGTTGACGTCGGTGTCGGGCTTGTCCGAGGCCCACGACACCAGGCGGGAGGGGTCCTCGGTGCGCACCGCCGCCACCACCGCGGCATAGGCCGGGGCGGTGGACGCCAGGTGCGAGGCGCTCTCGTTGAGGAAGCCCCACAGGATCACCGACGGGTGGTTGATGCCCTGGGCGGCCATGCGCCGGGTCTGCTCCACCACCTGGGCCACGCAGGCGGGGTCGGTGAGTGCGGCCTCGCCCAGCTGCCAGCCCAGGCTCTCCTCCCACACCAGCAGGCCGAGGCGGTCGCAGAGGTCGTGGAAGGCCGGGTCCTGCGGGTAGTGCACCGCGCGCACGAAGTTGCAGCCCAGCTCCTTGATCAGGTGCAGGTCGTCGAGGATGAGCGCGCGCGGTTGGGCCGGGCCGAACTGGGGGTGGGCCTCGTGGCGGTTGACCCCGATCAGGCGGATGGGCTCGCCGTTGAGCAGGATGGCGTCGCCGCGGGTGGCGACGGTGCGCAGGCCGAAACGTTCGACGATCTCGTCGCCGCCAACTGCCACGCGCACGGTGTGCAGTTCGGGATGATCGGGGCTCCACGGCTGGGCGCCGGGTACCGTCCTCTCCAGCACTGCCACCCCGCCCAGCGGGCGCACCGTGACCCGTTCCGCTGCACCGTCGTCGAAGGCCAGTTCGAGCGGCAGCTCGGCCGGCACCGCGCCCTCCAGGCGCAGCTCCAGGCGCACCCGCGCGGCGGCCAGGTCGCAGGTGGTCACCCGCACCCGTGCCAGGGCCAGCGCCGGTAGCGCCTCCAGACGCACGCTGCGGTAGATGCCGCCGTAGGCGTAGAAATCGCTGTAGGGCGGGAACAGCGGCGAGCGCCGCGCATCGAAGCGGTTGTCGACCGCGATCACCAACTGGTGCACGGCAGCGCCGTCGCCGCTCAGGTCGATGGCGTGGCCGGAATAGGGCAGGTCGCAACCGCCCACCGCGATCCCGTCCCACCACACCCGCGCGCGCAGCCCCAGCCCGTCCAGGTGCAGGCGCAGGCGCTCGCCGGCAGCGGCGGGGAAGCGCACCGTGCGCCGGTACAATCCCACTCCGCGCGCGCCGTGGCGGCGGCTGCCGGCATCGAAGGTCCCCGGCACCGCCGCCGCCTCCGGGCAGGGTTGGCGGGGATCGACGGCGTCGAATTCGGCCTCGCCCAGCCAGGCGAAATCCCAGGTGCCGTCCAGCACCTGGCTGCGGCGGAGGGGATGAAGGGGGAAGTGGTCCATGGGCTGATCCTTCAGGCGGGGCGGATGGCGAGACCGGCTATGCCGGCGATCACCAGGGCGATGCCGGCCCAGGCCGGCCAGGTGGAGGGGCGGCGTAGCGCCAGGCGCTCCCACAGCGCGAACGCGGCGATGCCGCTGCCGCAGGCCAGGGGCCAGGCCACCGAGGCGGCACCGGCGGCGGTGAGGCGGTCGAGCGCCAGATAGAGGCACCAGAACACCCCCATCAGCACCCCGGCATAAGGCAGCGCCCAGGGCAGCAGGCCGCGCACCAGGGCGCGATCCCAGCCCCGGGTCAGCAGCAGGCCGCCAAAGGCGAACACCGCCAGGGTGAGGGGCATGCGCAGGTGGGCGGCGTCGCTCCAGCAGGTCCAGCGCGAGGGCACCGCCATCAGCGAGCCGTTGAGGCCGTAGCAGGCCAGCGCCAGTAGCGCCCAGCCCACCCAGGCGCGCCCGCCACTGGCCGCGCCGTTCGGCGCCACCCGGCTGCGCGCCAGCAGCGCCACCCCGGCGAGTACGGTGGCCAGCCCCAGCCAGGCGAGGGGATGGGTGGGATCGCGATAGAGCAGGGCCGCGACCAGGAAGGGCACCGCCTGCCCGCCCTGGCCGATCGCCCACGCCACCGGCGCGCTGCCGCCGGCCAGGGCGCGGGCGATGGCCCAGTGCCCGGCGACATTGGCGTTCGCCCCGGGGATGATCCACAGCGCCAACTCGCCGCTGCGCGGCGCGTCGGCCAGGGCGCGCCAGTCCACCACCATTGCGAGGCCGGCCAGGCAGCCGATGCCTGCGCCCAGGCCGAGGAAGCCGAGGAACGGCAGCCCGCGCCGCACCACCTGGGCGAACAGCGCCGCCCCGGCGGCGAAGCCGCAACCGGCGAGCAGGGCGAGGAGGATGCCGGTGACCATGGTGCCAGCATACCACGCCGGCAGCCGCCGGGGGCGGACTGGCGCTCCTTCCGCTCAGGGGAAGGAGCGCGCCGCGGCTATTCCAGCCAGCGCCGGCCCTGCCACCACGCCAGCTCGCCGGCGAAGCCGGTGCAGAAGCGCAGGTCCTTCCACGGATAGCGGCAGAGGGCGGCGCGGATGGCGGGGGCGTTGGCGCGCACCAGGCGCTCGTCGCCCGACAGGGTGACGATCCAGCAGGCGAACAGCGGTTCGGCCATCTGCACCAGCTCATGGCTCTTGCGCGGCGAGATGCGGTCCCACTCCTTGGCCTGGGCGTTGGCCACCGCGCTGATGTCGGTCATGGTGGGCTGGGGACGCCACAGCGGCAGCAGCTGGCGCCAGTCATCCTGGAAGGCCGGCACCGCGGCGGGGTCCCAGCCGCCCTTGGCGATGCGTCCGGCGGCGAAGGTCGCCACCCGCATAAGGCCCTCGCGGTAGCGCGCGGCGATGGCGGGGTCCTCCTCGAAGCGCTCCAGCGCCGCCAGGCAGGCCACGCTGTGGCCCTTGGTCCACAGCATGTAGAAGTCCCACTGGGGCGAGGCGTGCTCGCCGATCAGGTCGC
>JACQZT010000260.1 GCA_016213755.1 Acidobacteriota bacterium
AGCAGCGGCGTGACGATGCCGTCGTACAGAACATGCTCCACCGGGTCGAAGCGCTCCATCAGCAACCCGACGATCTCCTGCGACCGAATGGCCTCGAAAGAGTTGGCGCCGAAATCGATGCTGGGAATTCTGCTGTCGGTCTCGTTGGTGTACCGGTTCAGACGCAGGCGAGCGGGCAGCGCCTGGAAAATGGCTTGAATGATCCGCTCCGCTTGCGGGTAGTACTGCAGGCCGTTGCGCCCCACCCACTCGCCCAGAACCAGGAACCGGCCCTCCGCCGTCAGCCCCCGGTTGATCTGATCGAACACGTGTTCGAGCTTCAGAAAATGGTGCAGGCTGGAACGGCAGACAATGAAATCGAAAGCACGCTCGGGGAGCAGGATCTCGTTCACGTCGCAGACCTTTGTCTCGACGTTCAGATCCTCGCGCCGGCCGGCGTCCGCGGCCTTTTCCAGCAGTTCCGGGGTCAAGTCGGCCAGCGTGACGGCGAGACGCCCGCCGGAACGCCGGGCCACATCGATTTCCCAGTCTCCCGTGCCGCAACCGAGGCTCAGCAGGCGCAGGCTGCGCGGCGATCGGGCCTGCCGGGCGAGCACGTACTCGTCCAGTTTCCGGTTCGGCATCCGCCGGTCCAGGTACCGATAGTAAATCTCGAAGGCGAATTCGAAGGCGGGCACGGCCGGAGCGAATCGCGCGACATCTTCGGAACTCAGAGCGGCGGCGGACTCGGCGACGTGCTTGTTGTGCGCGCGCTCGTTGGCCGCCCGGCTCTCGTAATCCGTCATGCAGTTCGAATTATATCCCGGTCGACAACCTGGACCGGGCAATCCGGACTCGCGCCGAACTGTCTCGCCCACACGATGCGATCTTTCTCGTCCTCCAGCACCGGCCACGAGTTCCGTTTCCAGATCGGGATGCGCTTTTCCTGAAACAGGTCCTTGATCTTGCCCGCCCCCTTCAGCGCGTCGCCGGGCCGCCAGTTGCGCAAGTGAAGCGCGGCCTCGATTTCCCCGCGAACTTCGATTTCCCCGCTGGGTATGGCATACAGCCCCGCGGCGTCCACCAGCAGGGAGAAACCCTGGTTAAAGCGCGCCGCGGCCGGCGCCAGGCGCAGCCACTCGAAGGATCGCACCAGGTGCACCCCGGGAATCTGCGCCCGCCCGTGGCCCTCGGTCCTCGCCGCCAGCGCCAGCACCGCCTCGATGTGCCGGACATCGATGGAACGCAGGTCGCCCTTCACCCGCTCGATGGCCTGGCGCACCAGGCGCCGCGCCACAGCGCGCGGCAAGGCCGCCAGGCGCCTCACGTCGATCACCACCGCCCGCGGCTCAACCAGCAGCACCTCGCCGGCCGTGCGGTCGATCTCCTGGCGCCAGTATTCCTCCTCGTCCGCCGCCACCCGCGCCATCCCCGCCAGGATATCGGCCAGAGCCGGATTCCATTCCACGGCCAGCGACGGCAGCAGGCTGTGGCGGATGCGGTTGCGGTCAAAGCGCAGGTCCTGGTTGGATGCATCCTCGCGCCAGATCAGGTTGCGGGCGCGCAGGTGCTCTTCCACCTCGGCGCGCGGCGTGGCGAGCAGCGGCCGCACCAGGCCGTCCGCGGTCACCGGAAGCATACCGGCCAGGCCCGCCGTTCCCGCGCCGCGCAGGAAGCGATAGAGCACGGTTTCGGCCTGGTCGTTGCGCGTGTGGCCCAGGGCAACGCGCTGCACCCGCCCCGCCGCGAGGGCGTCGAGAAAGAAGCTCCGCCGCGCGCGGCGGGCGGCCTGCTCGAGGTTGCCCGCCGCGGCCGCGACGTCCGCTTCGCGCAGCTCGAACGGCAGGCCCAGTTCCGCGGCCAGTGCGGCCACGAAACGGGCGTCTTCGCGGGAGGCCTCGCCGCGCAGCTTGTGGTCCAGGTGCAGGACGCGCAAGTGCAGGTTCCACCGCGGCGCCAGTTCCCGCAGCACGTGCAGCAGGCACACCGAATCCGCGCCTCCGGAAACCGCTACGCCAACCGACATTCCGGGAGCGAACATGTTGTAAAATGAGATGATTTCGGTCACGCCCCCAATCAAGGCTGCTTCGGACCTCCGCCATTATTGTAAGTCCCGAAGACCGGCGGCGCTGAGGGTACGGCCGGTTTTAAGGAGCATTCATATGGAACCAAAAGGCGACATCGCTTTGATCGGCCTGGCCGTGATGGGCCAGAACTTGATCCTCAACATGAACGATAAGGGCTTCACCGTGGTGGCCCACAACCGCACCGTTTCCAAGGTAGACGAGTTCCTGAACGGGGCCGCCAAGGGACGCGACACGATCCTCGGCGCCAAGTCGATCGGGGAGATGTTCAGCCTGCTGAAGCGGCCGGCCAAGGTGATGCTGATGGTCAAGGCCGGCTCGGCGGTGGACGGCTTCATCGAACAATTGCTGCCTTACATGCAGCCCGGCGACCTGATCATCGACGGCGGCAATTCGCATTTCCCGGATACCATTCGCCGCACCAAGTATCTGGAGGAGAAAGGCTTCCTGTACATCGGCACGGGCGTTTCCGGCGGCGAAGAGGGCGCGCGATTCGGCCCCTCCATCATGCCCGGCGGCAGCCCCCAGGCCTGGCCGCTAGTGAAGGACATCTTCCAGGCCATCTGCGCCAAGACCCCGGCCGGCGAGCCCTGCTGCGACTGGATCGGCGAAGGCGGCGCGGGCCACTTCGTCAAGATGGTCCACAACGGCATCGAGTACGGCGACATGCAGCTCATCTGCGAGGCCTACCAGTTGATGAAGGAAGGCGCGGGCATGAGCAACCAGGAGATGCACGAGGCTTTCGCCGAGTGGAACAAGGGCGAGCTGGACAGCTACCTGATCGAAATCACCCGCGACATCCTGGGCTACAAGGACGAGAACGGCGAGTACGTGGTGGACCAGATCCTGGACAAGGCCGGCCAGAAGGGCACCGGCAAGTGGACGGTAAACGCCTCGCTGGACCACGGCACGCCCTTGACGCTGGTCACCGAAGCCGTGCTGGCGCGCTGCCTCAGCGGTTTGAAGGACGCGCGCGTGGCCGCTTCCAAGGTGCTCACCGGGCCCAAGGGCAAGATCGCCGGAGAGCGGGCGGCTTTTGTGGAAGACGTCCGCCGTGCGCTGCTGGCCTCCAAGCTCGTCAGTTACGCCCAGGGCTTCATGCTCATGCGCGAGGCCTCCAAAGAGAACAACTGGGGCCTGAACTTCGGCAACGTGGCGCTGGTGTGGCGCGGCGGCTGCATCATCCGCTCGGTCTTCCTGGGCCAGATCAAGGCCGCCTTCGACAAGAACCCGAACCTCGACAACCTGCTGCTGGACGACTATTTCCGCGGCGTGATCGAGAACTGCCAGGCGGCCTGGCGGCGCGTGATCGTGCAAGCCGTCGAACTGGGCATCCCGGTTCCGGCCTTCACCACCGCGCTGGCGTTCTTCGACGGCTACCGCAGCGAGCGCGTGCCCCACAACCTGCTCCAGGCGCAGCGCGATTACTTCGGCGCGCACACCTACGAGCGCGTCGACAGGCCGCGCGGCCAGTGGTTCCACACCAACTGGACCGGCCGGGGCGGCGACGTCTCCGCCAGCACCTACACGGTCTAGGAACGACTTCCGCTCCCTGACGGTACCGAGCCGCGACCGTCATGGAGCGGTCAAGGAATCTTCATGTCAGTTGACATTCAAAAACTCGCCTCGCGAGTCAAACTGCTTCTCATGGACGTGGACGGCGTCATGACCGACGCCAAGCTCTATAACGTCCCCGGTCCGGACGGCCAGATCTTCGAGACCAAGGCCTTCGACGCCCAGGACGGCATTGCGCTGCAGTGGCTCAGTTGGAAAGGCATCCGCACCGGCCTGATCAGCGGCCGCGTCTCCCCGGCCACCGACGAGCGCGCCCGGCAGTGCAAGTTCGCCTACATCTACCAGGGCCACATCGAAAAGATCCCCATCCTCGAGGAGATCCTGGCCGACTGCGGCGCCGCGCGCGAGGAAGTCGCCTACATCGGCGACGATCTGACCGACGCGGTGGTCATGCGCCGCGTGGGCCTGGCCATCGCCACCGCCAACGCGCGGCCCGAGGTCAAAGGCATCGCGCACTATGTCACCTCCAGCCCCGGCGGCCGCGGCGCCGTGCGCGAGGTCTGCGAACTGCTGCTCAAAGCCCAGGGCCACTGGCCGGAGCTGCTCCGCAAGTACGAAATCGGGTAGCTCTGTTCACATCCGCGCGCGAGAGAGTATAATCACTCAGATGCGGGCCCTGAGGGAACTCGGCCCGCCAAGTCTCGTAGGGAGCTGATAACCATGATTCCAAGTGCCAGGCGCGCGGCTTCCGTCGCCGCCATTTTTCTGCTGCTGATTCTGACCTGCGGCCCGCTCGGAGCACAATCCGAGCGCGGCACCATCGCCGGAAACATTCTTGACCCCACGGGCGCCGCGGTACCGGGCGCCAAGGTCGCCATCGTCAATAAGGCGACCAACGTCGCGGCTTCCACCGCCTCCAACGAGGTGGGAGCCTACGCGGTGCCCAACCTCTCGCCGGGCGATTACTCGCTGCGCGTGGAGCGGGAAGGATTCAAGGCCGCCAGCATCACCGGGATCGTGCTCAACGCGGCCTCCAATGTCCGCGCCGACGTGACGCTGGAAGTCGGCGGCACGCAGCAGACGGTGGAAGTCAGCGCCTCGGCCCTGGTGCTGCAAACCGACAGCGCCAAGTCCGCCACCGTGGTCACCAACAAGCTGGTGGACGAGTTGCCCACCGTCGTGGGCGGCGCCATGCGCAGTCCCTTCGACCTGGCCATCCTTACGCCGGAATCCAAGAACTTCGGCGACAACAACTTCCAGATGGGCGGCGGGCAGGCGGCCAGCTTCGGCGTCTCTCTGGACGGGGTTTCGGCCAACACCACGCGCGCGCTGACCAACTCCTGGGTGGCGGTCAACACGCCCTCGCTGGAAGCCATCACCGAGTTCACCGTCGAAACCAACGGCTTCAAGGCCGAGTACGGCCACGCCGGCGGCGGCCAGATGACCTTCGTGTCCAAGTCCGGCAGCAACCAGTTCCACGGTTCGGCCTACGAGTTTCTGCGCAACACCAAGCTGGACGCCAACGACTGGTTCGCCAACGCCAACAAGAATCCGCGCCGGGTGTACAAGCAGAACGACTTCGGCGCCAGCGCCGGCGGACCGGTGGCCATTCCGAAAGTCTACAACGGCCGGGACAAGACCTTCTTCTTCTTCTCCTATGAAGCCTTCCGCAACCGCGTGGGCGCCAGTTCGTTCTATGCCAGCGTGCCAACCGAGGAGATGTACAAGGGCGACTTCAGCAAGTGGGTGAACGCCAACGGGGCCATGATCCCGATCTACGATCCGTTCAGTCTCCGTACCGATGCGAGCGGCAAGCAGATCCGCGATCCCTTCCCCGGCAACCAGATCGCGACCGCCCGCTTCGATCCGCTGTCGGCCAAGGCCCTGGCCGTGTTCCAGCAATATGGCGGCGTGCTCAAACCCAATATCGCCACGGCGGTGCCCGGCACGGTTAGCTATGTCACGAACAACTACGTGGTTTCCAACGGCACCGAGGTGAACCCGCAGACCAAGTACAGCGTCAAGATCGATCACAACCTCAGCCAGAAAGACCGTTTCTCGGGTTACATCGGCTGGAATCGCACCGGCGCCCAGCCGGGCCCCAACGGTCCGCGCACCTTACCGGGTTTCTACAGCGACTACAACGACCTGACCCGCAACAGCAACGTCTACCGCGCCAGTTGGGACCACAACTTCAGCCCCACCCTCCTGAACCACTTCTATGGCGGCGGCAACGACTGGAAGGAGAACCACGACCCCATCCAGGCCACCATCAAGAGCGGCATTGACTGGAAGGATAAGATCTGTCTTCCCAACGCCCCCAACTGCGCCGAAAACCTGGTAAACCTCCGCTTCGGCGGCTACAACGGCTGGGGCGGGCCGGCCAACAACGGGAGCGAGAACGCGATTTACGCTTTCAACAACGACACCACCTGGATCCACGCCAACCACACTTTTAAATTCGGAGGCATGTTCCAGCAGAACAACTACAACGGCTTCGGCCGCCAGGACGTGGCCGGCCGGGCCAACTTCGCCACCATCGGGACCAGCGTTCCGGGCGATACCAACGTCAATACGGGCGGCGGCAACTCCTTCGCTTCGTTCCTGCTGGGCTGGGCTACCGATGGCGGAATCGACACCGTGCGTTACATCGGGCAGCAGTGGCCCTACTTCGCCGGTTTCTTCCAGGACGACTGGCGCGTGAACCGGAAGCTGACCGTGTTCCTGGGTCTGCGTTGGGAAACCACGCTGCCACCCAAGGAAGAGAAGGACCGCTGGAGCGATTTCTCCCCCACCACGCCCAACCCCGGCGCGGGCGGTATCCCCGGCGCCCTGATTTACGCCGGCACCGGGGAAGGCCGTCAAGGCTCGCGCACCCTGGCCGATTCCTGGTTTGGCGGCTACGGACCCCGCTTCGGCCTGGCCTACAGCCTGAACGACAAGACCGTGATCCGCGCCAACTTCGCGCGCTCGTTCTCGGCCGTGACCACCACCACCGGGTCCACCCACCAGAAGGGCTTTACTCAAACCGTCGGCTTCGGCAACACCTCCACCGGCATTTCGCCCACCTTCCTGTTCAAAGAGGGCCTGCCGCCTTACCCCGTGCCGCCCTTCATCAGCTCCACGTTCCAGAACGGGGCCGACATGCCCTGGTGGCAGGGCAAAGAAGCCACTCGCTTGCCGGAACAGAACAACATCAACGTCTCCCTCCAGCGCCAGCTTGGCCCCAGCCTGGTCATGGACCTGAGCTACAACGGCGTCATCGGCAGCCACTTGCAGGCCGGCCTGCTGAACTACAACCAGGTTCCGTTCGCCGCGCTGGAGAAATACGGCGCCCCGCTGCTCAATAGCGCCGTCGATTCCCCGGCCGCCATCGCCGCCGGCATCAAGCAGCCCTGGCCCGATTTCGCCGCCTTCTGGCGCAGCAAGCGGGTGAACCCGACCGTGGCCCAGGCCCTGCGGCCGTTCCCGCAGTACACCACCATCAACACCTGGGACGGCGGGGGCGACCACAGCGGCCATTCCGGTTATCACGCCGCCATCGTGAAGCTCGATAAACGCTTCTCCCACGGCGTCACGTTTACCACCTCGTACGTGTTGTCCAAGTTGCTTAGCGACGCCGACAGTTACTGGATCACGGACAATCCCCGCGCCGCCGACCATTACAATCGCCGGCTCGAGAAATCCATCGGCTCCTACGACGTGACCCACAACTTTAAGTTCGCCGGCACCTACGAACTGCCTTTCGGCCGGGGCAAGAGACTGGTGGCCAAGGGCTGGGCCGCGCGGGTAGTGGGCGACTGGCGCATGGCCTTTATCGGCACCTACTCGGGCGGGCGGCCCGTTGGCCTGGGCACCAGTGTCAGCGTTCCCCTGTTCGCCGGCCGCGCGGTGCCGTGGATTCCCAGCTACGACGGCTGGCGAGCTCCCACCAAGGGCGACAAGTTCGACCCGGCGGTGGACACCTTCTTGCAGCCCGCTTCGTTCTTCGGACCGCAGCCGGCCAATACCATGGGCAACCAGACCCGCCTCAACGCGAGACTGCGGGAACTGCCCTCCTTCAACGAGAGGTTCTCCATTTCCAAGCTCATCGCCGTTCGGGAAGGCATGAATTTCGAGCTGCGCGGCGAATTCTTCAACGCCTTTAACCGCGTGCGCATGGGGGTGGGCAATACCAATGTCACCAGCACCACCTTCGGCAAGGTGACCGGCGTCTACAACTCCCCGCGCCAGATCCAGTTGGGCGCGAAGTTCGTTTTCTGAAAACCCGTCGGGAGACATATCCGAACCTCGCAAAGGTTTCCGGGCTCGGTTCGCGTTCCTTCGCGTGAATTCGCGGCTCAATCGTTCTTCCTTCCGTGGGACAAGCCGGGACTGGAAGCTTTCTCGGAAATCGATTGGAGGTTCACTCGATGAGCGGCCCATCTTCGCGGCTACACTTCCCGGAATTTCGGATTCCCAAAAACCGGAGCGCCGCGGACCCGCCGCCGAGCCAAGTCCATGAAAAGCCGCTGGCATCGGTGCCAGAAATGCGTTTCCGCAGGTGGCCCATAACGTGCTAGCCTAAGGGCCGGAAGGGTGTATTCCAGCTCGCGGGAGACAGACGGTGAAGGAGCTCAAAGTCCAGCTTGCCAACGCGTTGCTGGTTGTTTTGACCGTCGCCGCGGTTATCGCCGCCGGCATCAATTTCCAGCAGCAGAACGCCTTCCGCCTCCCGGAAGACGGTGTGACTTGGGTGGACCGCCCGGCGGGAGTCGCCGCTCTGGACGTGGTCCCCGGCGGACAGGGCGAGCGCGCGGGCCTGCGCGCGGGCGATGTGCTGCTGCGCATCAACGGCGTGGTGGTCGAAAAGGCCATCGATGTCCCCCAGGTGCACGTGCGGCTGGGCGCCTGGCGCAAGGCCGAGTACGTGTTCCGCCGCGCCGGCGTGGAAGCCAAGGCCAACGTCTTTCTGAGCGAGCGCAATCCCGCGGCCTCCGTTTTCTACCAGTACATCGTCGGCATCGCCTACCTGGCCATCGGCCTGTTCGTTTTCCTGCGCCGGGGCACCGCCTCCAAGGCGTATCACTTCTACATCCTGTGCCTGGGCTCGTTCGTTCTGTCCGCGTTTCATTACACCGGCAAGCTGAACGACTTCGACAAGGTGATCTACTGGGGCAACGTGGCGGCGGGCCTGTTCGTGCCCACGCTGTTCCTGCATTTCGCGCTCAGCTTCCCCGAACCGCGCCGCTGGGTGCGCGGCCTGCGCTCGGCGGTTTTGTATCTGCCCGCGGCCCTGGGGCTGGCGTTGTATGTCGGTTTCAGTTCGGGCGCCATCCGGACCGCGCTGTCGCTGATTGAAACGCGCTGGCTGCTGGACCGCGCGTGGCTGGTCTTTCTGGCCGCGCTGTACCTGGCGGGGGCGGTGGTGCTGAGCATCGAGTATCGCCGCACCGACGACGTCATCACGCGCCAGCAACTGAAGTGGCTGCGCAACGGAGCGGTGCTGGGCCTGGTTCCCTTCACGCTGTTTTACGTGATCCCCTATGCCTCGGGCGCGATTCCCTCTTCCTACATGGAGATGTCGGTCCTGTCGCTGGGCGTCATTCCCCTGACCTGGGCCTACGCGCTGGTGCGCTACCGGCTGATGGACGTGGACGTGATCTTCCAGCAGGGCTACATCTACACTCTGGCGACGCTTTCCGTCCTGGTGATCTTCTACAGCCTGGTCTTTTCGCTGGGCAAATTGGAGGACCTGAGTCCGGCGGCGGTGGCCGTGCTGATCGTCGTCGCGACCTTCGTCTTCCAGCCCATCCGCAACTGGCTGCAAGAGATCCACGACAAGTACTACTTCTACCGCGACCGCTACGATTACCGCCGCACGCTGATCGAGTTCGCCCGCGAACTGGGCGCGGAAACCGACCTGGAGGCCATGCTGGGCTCGGTGGCGGACCGCCTGCTGCGCACCCTTTCGATTCACCATGTGGCCTTCTTCCTGCGCGAAGAAGAGGGTTTGGCCTTCCAACTGAGCCTGACGGCCGGCGCCCAGGACCGCCGCCCTTCGGCCGATCGCCTGGACCTGAGTTTCCTCGAAGAGGAGCACGGCCGGCAGTACCTCTTCATCGAACGGCCGCGCTACCTGCTGGACGCGGTTTCGCGCGACTGGCCGCCCACCGTGCGCCAGACTATCGCCGGGCTGGATCTCACCTACTACGTGCCCTGCCTGGCCCGCGGCCGCATCATCGCGCACCTGGGCGTCAGCCGCACCGCCAAGGGCGATTTCCTCTCCAGCGACGACCTGGAGATGCTGGTCACCCTGGCCGGCTACGTGGGCATCGCCATCGAAAACGCGCGCCTGTACAGTTCCCTGCAACGGAAGGTGGACGAATACGAGCGGCTCAAGGAGTTCAGCGAGAATATCGTCGAGTCCATCAACGTCGGCATCCTGGCCGCCGACCTGGATGACCGCGTGGAAAGCTGGAACACCCAGATCGAACGCCTCACGGGCATCCCGCGCGAGGCGGCCGTCGGCCGCCGGCTGGGCGAGCTGTTCCCGCCCGAGCTGGCCGCGCGCTTCGACGAAGTGCGCGGCGAAACCGGCGTCCACCATATCTACAAGGCGCTGCTGAGCCCCGCGCCGCGCGAGTCCACAGTCAACGTCGCCATTGCCCCGCTGGTTTCCAAGGATCTCGAGCAGATCGGCCGGCTCATCATCTTCGACGACATCACCGAGCGCTCGGAACTGGAGCGGCGCCTGATCCAGGCCGACAAACTCAGCTCGATCGGCCTGCTGGCGGCCGGCGTGGCCCACGAGGTGAACACGCCGCTGGCGGTCATCTCCACCTACGCGCAGATGCTGGCCAAGCAGATTTCCGGCGACGATCAGAAGGCTACCCTGCTGGACAAGATCGCGCGCCAGACCTTCCGCGCCAGCGAGATCGTCAACTCCCTGCTCAACTTCTCCCGCACCTCGCCGGCCGAGTTCGCCGAAGTCGACCTGAACCGCGTGGTGAGCGAGACGGTGAGTCTGCTGGAACACCAGTTGCGGAAGGTGCGCATCGAACTGCGCCAGGACCTGCAAGCGGAGCTGCCCCCGGTCCAGGGCGACGCCGGCAAGCTCCAGCAGGTGTTCCTGAACCTGTTCCTCAACGCCCGGGACGCGATGCCCGGCGGCGGGATTCTCTCCGTCCGCACCTGGAGCCGCAACGGCTCGGTCCAGGTGGAAGTAACGGACAACGGGGAGGGGATCTCGCCCGAGCACGTGGCGCGGATCTACGATCCGTTCTTCACCACCAAGGGTCTGCACAAGGGCACCGGCCTCGGTTTGTCGGTCACCTACGGTATCGTAAAAGAGCATGGCGGTTCGATCGACGTGGAAAGCCAGCCCGGCGCCGGGTCCCGTTTCCGGCTCGAATTCCCGCTGGCCGGAAGGCCGGTGAATGCCTGAGCCCCTGCCTGCCGATGAGTTAAGCCCCGCGGCGGTCCCGGGCAGAATCCTGGTCGTCGACGACGAGGAAGGCATCCGCGAGAGCCTGGACGCGCTGCTGTCGAGCGAGGGCTACGTCGTCGAGACGGCGGCCACCGCCGGCGCCGGCCTGACCCGCATGGGGCAGGCCAGCTTCGACCTGGTGCTGCTGGACCTCATGATGCCGGACCGCAGCGGCATGGACGTGCTGCGCGATATCCGCGAGCGCGACCGCGACACGCCGGTCTTCCTGATTACCGCCTACGGCTCGGTGGACGTGGCCGTCGACGCCCTCAAAGCCGGCGCCAACGACTACTTCTCCAAACCCTGGAAAAACGAGAAGCTGCTGGTCGAAATCGACCGCACCATCTCCAAGCGCCGCCTGGAGCACGAGAACGTCCAGCTCAAGCGGGTCCTCAAGCAGCGCTACAGCTTTCCCAACATCGTCGGCAAGAGCGAGCGCATGATGCGCGTGCTGGACCTGGTTTCACAAGTCGCCCCCAGCCGCACCAACATCCTCATCACCGGCGAAACCGGCACCGGCAAGGAACTCATCGCCAAAGCCATTCACACCAACTCGGTGCGCGGCGACCAGATGTTTTTCGCCGTCAACAGCGGCTCCCTGCCCCCCGATCTGCTCGAGTCCACCCTGTTCGGGCACACCAAGGGCGCCTTTACCAGTGCCGTGGCCTCCCAGAAAGGCTACTTCGAGATCGCCAACCGCGGCACCATTTTCTTCGACGAGATCGGCACCCTCAGCCTGGACATGCAGGCCAAGCTGTTGCGCGTCATCCAGGAGAAGGAGTTTCGCCCGCTCGGCTCCGGCGAAACCATTCGGGTGGACGTCCGCATCCTGGCCGCCACCAACGCCGATCTGCGCCGCCTGGTCGAGGAAAGCCGCTTCCGCGAGGATCTCTACTACCGGCTCAACGTCATCAACATCGTGCTGCCGCCTCTGCGCGATCGCAAGGAAGACATCCCTCCGCTGGTGGAGCACTTCTTCGTCAAGTACTGCCGCGAAAACGAGAAGTTCCTGGACGGCGGCGAGCGCTCGCTGCTGCGCTTCGATCCCGAAGCGATGCAGATCCTGATGGACCACAACTGGCCCGGCAACGTGCGCGAACTGGAGAATGTCGTCGAGCGCGCCGTGGTCCTGGCGGCGCAGTCCAGTGTGCCGCTGGACGTCCTGCCCGATTACCTGCTGCAAGCCGGCGGTCTGCGCATCCGCCGCGATTCCTCCGGCGGCCTGGCGCCCGACGCCTCCTTGTTCGAGATCGTGGCCGACTACGAGCGGCGCAAAATCATCGAAGCCCTGGAGGCCTCCAACTGGAGCCAGACCGAGGCCGCCGAAGCCTTGCGCATCCCCTTATCGACCTTGAACCAGAAGATAAAACGGCTGGAGATCCCGATCCGCCGCCGGGCCGATCGCAGCGTCTCGAACTGACGGCGCCCGCCGCTCCCTATCGGTACTGATCGTTTTGCCAAACTTTCCGCTTGGGACACGAGCGCCTCTCCAAAGACTTCCGAACAATTGAGCCGCGAATGAACGCGAATGAACGCGAATGGTTCCATCCTATTCGCGTTCATTCCCGTTCATTCGCGGCTCAATCGTTCTTCCTTCCGTGGGAGACGCATTCCATCGGAGAAACCGAGTTTCCAGACCGATGGAGCCCGCCGCGCCGGGCTGGAAGCTCTCTCGGAAATCCCCCGTGGGGCCGGTCTCCGGCCGGTCCCGTAGTACGCGAGTTCCGTCGGCCGCCCTAGCCGGCCTAAGGTGGTCCCCCTAAAACGGCATATTTTTCCTGCTTAGGGGTGAGAAGTTTTTCCGCCTCCCGGCCGATCTTATACCTGGATCGAGCTATGACCCACATCTGGCCCATTTTCAACATTATCTTTGCGATGTTCGTGCTGGGCGCGATCGCCTGGTACTTGGGTCGCTTACAGACCGAAGCGCGGTGGGCGAAACGGCGGACACCTGAGCTTTCGCGCGGCGTTCGCCTGCAACTGGAACGAAAACTGGCCGAGGCGCGCGAGCGCGCGGCCGAAGAAACCGCCCGGCGCAAAACCATGGACGAGTTTCTGTCCCAGTTGCACGCCGAAGAGCGCGCGTTTTCGCGCCGGCAAGCGTTCGGCTCCGCGCAACGCCGCTCGGTGGTGCTCGAAGAGCGGCTGTGCCTGGGCCGCCTGCCGATCTCCAACTGGAGCCGGCAGGAACTGACGTTTTACACCGCCTCCGGGCAGGCTGGTTCCGCTAAGATGCTTCCCCGCCCGGCGGCCTGAGCTTACTTAGCCATAAAGTTCCGGTGCCAGTCCGCCGATAGAACTCGCAGGCAACCTTATGGACGCTTTACTGTGGATGTTCCTGCCGCTGTTCGTGGCTGCCGGCTCTGCCTTGCTGGCCTTCTACATCATGCAGGCCCGGATGGATGTCGCGCTGGCCAAGGAGCGCGAGGCGCTGGTGGAAGCCAGAGCCGTGATCTCCACTCACGAAGAAATCGTCGAGCACAAGGTCCGGGCCACCGAAGAGTCCGCCAAGCGCCAGGCCCTGAACGACTTCCTGGCCGACTTTCGGGTCGAGGAACGGCACTATCTTCGGGAGAGCAAGTCCCTATTTTTGAACCGGAAGTCGATGGTATTGCAGGAACGGCTTTACTTCCGGAACATCCCCCTGTGCAACTGGGTCGAGCACGAAATGCCGATCGAGGAAGGCGGCGACATCCAGCAACTCGCCAAGGCCTGTTCCATCTTCGCCACGCGCGCTCTGGGGGCGGGTTTAAATGGCAACGGAACCGCCGACGCCAGCACCCGGTTGCTGCGCTAGAAAACCCCTACCGTCCCGCTAGAAAGCGGATGGCCACCACCAAAAGAAAGCCGCCGTAAATGCGCCGCGCCACACCCGGCGGCAGAGAAACTGCCAGCCGGGCGCCGAAGTAGATCCCAATCAACAACCCCAAGGCCAGCACCGCCGCATACTTAACGTTGGTATTGCCGTGGCGGTAGTATTCTATGGCCCCCCGCAGGCCGGCCGGGGGAACCATGGCCGCCAGGCTGGTGCCAAAGGCGTCCAGCTCCTTCATCTTCAGGACCAGGATTAA
>JACQZT010000273.1 GCA_016213755.1 Acidobacteriota bacterium
CAACCTGGTGCGCGACATCCCGGACACCGGCGGCTACGGCTCGTCTTCCTACTACCTCGACGAACTCTCCGAGGACTGTCTGGTGGAGGGCAACGTCTCGGTGGGCGTCGCGCGCCCCGCGCACAACCACCTGACCAAGCCCAATACCATCCGCAACAACGTCTTCCTGCACGACGGCGACATGCGCATCACCAACCCGCGTTCGCAGGGCCTGCGCTTCGAAAAGAACGTGCTCGTGGCCAAGGGCAAAATCTCCATCGCCAACCCGGAAGCGATCGCCGAATCGTCGGCCAACGTCTTTTGGAGCGGCGCGCGGGTGGTGGAAGGCGCCCCGCCCGAGACCCTGCTGGCCGACCCCCGCATCGAAGTTCAGGAAGGCCGTTACACCTTCGCCCCCGGCTCGGCCGCCGCTCGGCTGGGCATCGCCCCGGTGGACGTGAGCGCAGCCGGGCGGCGGAAGCGCTAAAGAGAATATACCCATGGCCACCTACGGTTTGATCGAATACGAACAGGCAAGCCCCGAGGTCCGCGCGGTCTACGACGACATCATGGCCACGCGGCAAATCGACTGGATCAATAACTTCTGGAAGGCGATCGCGCACGACCCGGCCACGCTCCGGCGCACCTGGGAGAGCCTCAAGCAGATCATGCGGCCCGGCGCGCTCGACCCGCTGACCAAAGAGATAATCTACCTCGCCATCAGCGCCACCAACGGCTGCGGCTACTGCATCGCCTCCCACACTGCCGCCGCCCGAAAGGCGGGCATGACGCCCGAGATGTTCGGCGAGCTGATGGCCGTGGCGGGCATGGCCAACGAAACCAACCGCCTGGTGGCCGGCTACCAGGTGGAGATCGACGAGCGGTTTAAGACGTAGGGCGCCGTGACGTCAGCAAGATTTTACACGAATGCGGTAGGTGGCGAGCAGTTCCGACGGGTCGGCGCCGATTTCCATGGCGTATTGTCTGATGTAGCTGGTTGAGAAAATGCCGCCCGGGAGTCGCTCGAACTCCTCGTCCTCGATGGCGCGCAGAAAGCGCATGCTGATCTTGGTGTTGTTGGCGATCTGCTCCAGCGTGCGGCCCGCGCGGACGCGCGCCTCCGGCAGATTCAGTCTCCTGGCAGAACTCGACCTCATCTGGTCCGATCCAGTGACCACTTGGCTCCCTCTCCCCTGGGAAATTAATCTTATCGCACATTTGTACACAAATATCAAGGTTCAAAAGGCCATCGCGCGGTGGTACTATAACCCCCATCCACGGCGATGACCTGGCCGGTGATGTAGTCGGCGCCGCGGCCGGCCAGGAATACGGCCAGAGGGGCAACGTCTGCGGGCGAGCCCAGCGAGGGGTTGGCGGCTACCCCCTGAAACCATTCCCGCATGCGCTCGGATTGCCACATCGCGCGGTTGAGGTCGGTGAGGATCATTCCGGGGGCAATGCAGTTGACCTGGATGTTGTGCGGCCCCCACTCGGCCGCCAGCACCCGCGTCAGCCCGGCCAGTGCGCTCTTGGTGATACCGTACACCGAGACATAGGGCAGGCCGAGCAGCGAAGTCATGCTGCCGATAAAGATGATTTTGCCGCCCCGGCCGCGCTCGATCATGCCCTTGCCGGCCAGTTGCGTAAGCTGCACGATGCCGTGGAGGTTGGTGTCCAGGATGCGGTCGTACTCCCGGCGTGTGTAGTCCTCGAAGCGCTTGCGATGGTTGATACCGGCCACGTTGACCAGGATGTCGATGCCGGGATGGGCTTCGATGGCGGCCCGCACCGAGTCCGCATCGGCCAGGTCCAGCGTCACCGGCTGGGCCTCGAACCCTTCTTCGCGCAAGGCGGCCGATTCCCGTTCGAGGGCTTCCACGCCGCGGGCGCCCAGCAGGGTGTGCGCGCCGGCCCGTGCCAGGCCCTGGGCGATCGCCAGTCCGATGCCCCGGCTGGCGCCGGCCACCAGGGCGGTCCGGCCGGCCAGAGAGAAGATTCCGTTGCGGGTCATCCGACTGCCAGTGTACCAACTCGTCTCCCCGGCTTTGCTACAATCGTGATTTCAGATGACCAAGACGGAAAAGGAACTCCGGCAGGATATCGTCGAGATCGGCAAGCTGGTCTTCCAGAAGGGATGGGTGGCGGCCAACGACGGCAACATCTCTATCCGGATGGACCAGGATCGCGTGCTGTGCACGCCCACCGGGGTGTGCAAGGGCTTGATGCACCCGGACGACCTGATCGTCTGCGACATGCAGGGCAACAAGCTGTATGGCGTCAAGCAGGGCACCTCCGAGATCGTCATGCACCTGACCGTGTACAACCTGCGGCCGGACATCCGCGCGGTGGTGCACGCGCATCCGCCGGTGGCGACGGGTTACGCCGCCGCGGGCAAGCCCCTGAACCTGGCCTTGCTGCCGGAGGTGATCATCGGGCTGGGCTGCGTGCCCCTGGCCGGCTACGGGCTGCCCGGGACGCCCGACCTGATCGAGCCGATGATGCCGCTCATTGCCAAGTACGACGCGCTGCTGATGGCCAACCACGGGGCTGTCTGCTACGGCGAGGACGTCTGGAAAGCCTATTTCCGCATGGAGACGGTGGAGCACTACGCGCGCATCGCGCTGGTGGCCGAATTGCTCGGCGGCGCGCAGGTGCTGCCCAAGACCGAGGTCGATAAACTGTACGAATCGCGCACCCGGTATGGAGTCAAGGCCCAGGTGGGAGCCGTGCCGGGGTGCCCGGTAGTGGCCGAGGACCTGGGCGGCGAAAAGCTCACGGTGACGCGCGCGGAACTGATTGCCCTGGTGGAAGAAGCTCTGCGGGCGCGCGGAATCGCGTAATATGGTGAGGTAACGCCAGGAGCGGGAGAGCAGCGATGACGCGTCCCCGAGCCCGGAACCGGATTTCCGTTGGAGGATCGATGGGTGAAGCGTTAGGAATGATCGAAACACGCGGCCTGGTGGCCATGATTGAAGCCGCCGACGCGATGGTGAAAGCGGCCAAGGTGTCGCTGGTGGGCTGGGAAAAGATCGGCTCCGGGTACGTGACGGCGATGGTTCGCGGCGACGTGGCCGCGGTGCGCGCCGCCACCGACGCCGGCGCCGCCGCCGCGCGGCGGGTGGGCGAACTGATCGCGGTGCACGTCATCCCGCGCCCGCATCAGAGCCTGGAAGACATCCTGCCGATCGGCAGAACGCAGAACGCGAAATAGGTTCGGGCCGGCGGGCGCGGTGCGCCCCGCGGTCCGTGGTATGCGAATCTTATGATCTTGGCCCGCGTCGTTGGGACGGTGGTCGCGACCCGCAAGGATCCGCGCCTGGAAGGCAAGACGCTGCTCATCCTGAGGATGGTTTCGCCCGAGGGAAAGGACGAGGCCGGCTATGTGGTGGCGGTCGACACGGTGAGCGCCGGTTTCCGCGAAACCGTGCTGGCCGTTGCGGGCAGCTCGGCGCGCATGGCCGACGGCTGCAAGGACCGCCCCGTGGACACGGCCATCATCGGCATCGTCGACAGCCTCAGCCTCGACGAGGGCGCGAGCCCGAAGTAGGCGCCATGTTTCTGGGCCGCGTGGTGGGCTGCGTCTGGTCCACCGTCAAGCAAGCCAATCTCGAAGGCCAGCGCCTGCTGATCGTCCAGCCGGTTACGCCCGAGCTGCAACCGGCGGGCAAGCGCATTGTCTGCACCGACATGACCGGCGCGGGCGCCGGGGAACTGATCTACTGGTGCCGCGGCCGCGAAGCCAGTTTCGCTCTCCTGCCCGCCGAGGTGACCACCGATTTCACGGTCGTGGGTATCGTCGACGAGCTGCACGTCCGGCGGGGGAAACCATGCTGATCGCGCGCGCAATCGGCGAAGTGGTGGCCACCCGCAAGCACCCCAGCCACGAAGGCATGAAGATGCTGCTGGTGCAGCCGCTCAACCTGGACGGCTCCAACCGGGGCGACGCCGTGATCGCGGTCGATTCGGTGGGGGCGGGAGTGGGGAACCTGGTGCTGCTGGCCACGGAAGGCTACAGCGCCATGAGCAGCGTCAACCGCATGAACTCACCCCTGGACATGGGGGTGATCGGCATTATCGACCGGGTGGATCTTGCGGACGGAGCGCCGTTTCCGCTCGCCCCTGCGGATTAGCAGGCCCAGCACCCCGAACATCAGCGCCCATTTGAACAGCTCGGCCCCGGAATAGGCGCCGTGCAGGGCGGCCAAGCGGGCCCGCTCGGCCACCCTCGCCTCGTTCAGCGAAAAATCCAGTTGGCGGCCGTAGTTGACCAGGTCGGGCGTAAGCAGGAATCGCTGCACCACGGCGATCAGGACCGCCACCAGGGACAGCGCGACGGCCCATTTCCCTTCCGAGGTGCCGAACAGCAGCAGCGCAAACACCGCCGTTCCCAGCGCCAGTTGCGCCAGACCCCAGTACTCGAAGTAAGCGCGGTTCAATTCCGACACCTGGTAGCGCAGCAACATGCGCGCCGAATCCGGCCCCAGGGTATCGATCGTTTTGGCCGCGGGACGGGGCGGCGCGGCGAGCACCTGCTCGACCGCCCGGAAGTTGTAGCTGGCGACGGCGGCCAGAAACAGGCTTCCCGCAAGCCACATTCCAAGCAGACAGATCACAAAGCGGCGATTGGACATGGCGAAATTCCCAGTTTAGCGCGCCGCGCTCAGAAGGGGGTCGGGAAAGTCTCGGAGACGTGGTCCTGCCAGGTCAGGCCTTCTTCGTCGACCAGGGCCCAGGCCAGCCCGAGCCCGGCGGCCAGCGAGCCCAGACACAGCACGCCGAGCCGGAACAGCCGCTGCCGCACTTTGGGCCGGTAGCCGTTGAAGTCCAGGCAGCGCAGGCGCACCCAGGTCATGCCCGGCGAATCCGCGCCGGCCAGGCTCCAGAGCAACTGGTATAGCAGCCAGCACAGGAACAGGCCCGCGCCGCAGGCCAGCGCCGCGGCTCCCTTCGCCAGACTTACGTCACCCCACAGCGCGACCCCGGCGATCGCCGTCCCGGTGGCGATCGCCACCAGCGACAGATCGATGCCGAAGGCCATCACGCGGTACATCACGCCGGCTACCGGCGCATTGCAGCTAACCACACCATCCTGAGAACGCCGGCGCCGCCCGGCGCCGGCAGAGCCGGCGAGCGCCAATTGCCGCTGCTCGTAGCGCGGCGCGCCGGAAGGCAGGGGCGGCTGCCCGCCACCGCGCCGGGCGCGCGGCCGCGGCTCCGCTCCGGGACGGATGTTAACCACCTTCGAGGTATCTCCGCCGAACAGGCTGGGCTGGTAGGCGGGCCGCCGGATGGCGGGCTCGTCGATGGCGGTATGGGGCCGCGGCACAGGCAGAGGCAGTTCCTGAAGCGCCGCCGCTGTCGCGCGGCGGCGGCTGGAGGACGAACGCGCCGGCGGCGCGTCCAGCGGCGCTTCGCATTTGCGGCAGCGCGTCGAGCCTTCCGGGTTGGCGATCTCGCAGTAACGGCAGTTCACTTTTGTTTCTTCCGGGGCGATGATCCTTGCGGCAGTTCCCGAACCGTGCTAGGGTTTTCGATTGGAGCCGTTTCGCCAGGGCGTGCGCAAGACCCCACTCACCTTACCTAACATACTTAGTACTATTTGTCACGAAGAATCGACGAAAAGTACTATGGACACTCGCGGCGCGCGCCTTGTTCGCCTGTTATTCGCCACGATCCTGGTCTGTCTCGGGGCCGCGGCCCAGATCCGGCCGTCGCCGGGGCTGGCTCCACCGCGCCCGCCGCCGGCCGTGGCCAAACCGGCCGGGAAGCCGAGCGAGCCGCTAGGCCGGAACGAGATGCTGCTCAGCGCCCTTCTTTCTCAGGAGTCCGACGGACCCTGGCGCCGGCTGCGCGGAGCGGCCAGGCTGGAAACCGCCGAGATGCTGCTGCGCGCCGACGAGATCGACTACAACGACGAAACCAAGTACGCCGAAGCGCGCGGCAACGTGTACTTCCAGCGCTTCGAGGGAGGCGAGGAGATCCGGGCCGACCGGGTGGAGTACAACCTGCGCGACGAGACCGCCAAGTACTACAACATCCGCGGGTCGTTTCCGGCCAAGATCGACCCGCGCCCGGGTGTGCTGGCCAGCGGCAATCCCTTCTCTTTTCAAGGTAAGTGGGCCGAGCGCATCCGGAACCGGTACATTTTGCACGACGGCTTGATCACCAACTGCAAGATGCCCCGCCCGGTCTGGACCCTCCGCGGCCCCGCCTTCGACATTGTGCCCGGCGACCGCGCCATCGCCCGCAACGCGGTTTTCCGCATCAAGAAGATCCCGCTGTTCTACGCTCCGTTTTTCTACAAGTCGCTCGAGGACGAGCCGCGCAAGAGCGGCTTTCTCACGCCCAACGTGGGCAACAGCTCGCGCCGCGGCAAGATGCTGGGCGCGGGCTATTACTGGGCCATCAACCGCAGTTACGACCTGATGTACCGCGCGCAGCTCTTCACCGAGCGCGGCTTCGCGCACCACGTCGATTTCCGCGGCAAGCCGCGGGCCGGTTCCGACTTCAACTTTATTCTCTACGGCGTCAACGACCGGGGTTTGAAGCTGGACAACGGGGAGCGCCGCAAAGAGGGCGGGTTCCTGCTCTCCTTCGACGGGCGCTCGGACCTGGGCCACGGATTCTACGCGCGGGGCGAAGTGAACTACCTGACTTCGTTCCGTTTCCGCCAGGCCTTCACGGAGTCCTTTTACGAAGCCATCTTCTCGGAGACGCACTCGACGGGGTTTGTCGCCAAGCACTGGTCCTCCTACGACCTCAACGTGGTGTTCGCGCGCAACGAAGTGTTTCTCAGCACCGAGCCGGGCGACAAGATCGTCGTGCGGCGCCTGCCGGAGCTCCAGTTCCGGAGCCGGGATCGCGAGCTGTCGCGGCGCATCCTGCCGCTGTGGGTGTCGCTCGAATCCACCGCCGGCCTGATGCGGCGCAACCAGCCGCTGTTTCAAACCCGGCAGCTCGTCACGCGCCTGGACGTGGCGCCGCGCATCATGACCGCGCTGCGCTGGAAGGACTTTCACCTCATCCCGGCGTTTTCGATTCGCGAAACCTACTACGGCTCGAGCCGGGCGGGCGACCGCGTCGAGGGCGGCAACGTCCGGCGCGACGCGCGGGAGTTCTCGCTGGACCTGGAGCTGCCGTCGCTGGCCCGCACCTTCGGCTCGCCCGCCTGGCTGGGCGAGCGGCTCAAGCACGTCGTCGAGTCGCGCGTCTCGTTCCGGGACGTCAGCGGCATTCGGGATTTCAACAGCCTGGTGCGCTTCGACGAGACCGAGTTGCTCAGCAACACGCGCGAGATCGAGTATACGCTCATTAACCGGCTGTTCGCGCGGCAAAAGGACGGGCAGGTGGGCGAAGTCCTGACCTGGCAGGTCTGGCAGCGGCGCTACCTGGACCCAACCTTCGGCGGCGCGGTGGCGGAGGGCCGCCGCAACGTGGTGCTGAGCGCGGCCCAGCTCAGCGGCTACGCCTTTCTGGACGGACCGCGAGATTACTCGCCGGTCGTCTCGGCGCTGCGCATCAGCCCCGCGCCGGGCGTCGGCCTGGAATGGCGCTCCGACTACGATCCGCTGCGCCGGCAGGTGGTCAACAGCGGTCTAACCGGCGATGCGCGCTTCTCGAATTACTTCGTCTCGCTGGGCCACAACACGGTCCGCTCTTCGTCGGTGCTTTCGCCCAACAGCAACCAGTTCCGCGGCATGCTGGGCCTGGGCCGGCCCGACCAGCACGGTTGGGGCGCCGCCTTCAGCGGCATCTACGATTTCCGCGTCGGCACCATGCAGTTCGCCACCACCCAGGTGACCTACAACTCGGATTGCTGCGGCATCAGCTTCCAATACCGCCGCTTCGGCTTCGGAACCCGCAACGAAAACCAGTTCCGCATGGCCTTCGCCATCGCCAACATCGGCTCCTTCGGCACGCTCAAGAAGCAGGAGCGGCTGTTCTAGAACGCCTCCCGTAGCGCTAGAATCAAGAGTGACGACACGTCGCACGGAATCGGGGCGTAGCGCAGCCTGGTAGCGCGTCTGCCTTGGGCGCAGAAGGTCGCCGGTTCGAATCCGGCCGCCCCGACCAATGATTCAATTCGCGTGTATTCGCGTTCATTCGCGGCTCAATCGGTCTTTCTTCCGTGGGACAAGACTCGGCTCTCCTCGAGTTCAGCCTGGCGCCCATGAGCGGCGGCCCGTTTTCGATGTATACTGCCTATCGCACTGAGAAACCATGCGCCTACTGCAACTCTATTCAATCGCGGCCGCTCTGCTGGCCGGTGCGCCGGACTCCTTCCGCATCGAGCAGGTTCGCGGCTACCCGTTTCCGAACGAACTGGCGGCGTCGGCCGCGGGATCGAAGATCGCCTGGGCCTTTAACGAGGCCGGCCGCCGCAACGTTTGGGTCGCGGAAGGACCTGACTTCGCCGCGCGCCGGCTGACCGATTTCCAGAGCGACGACGGGCAGGAACTTACGAGCCTCGCCGTGTCGCACGACGGCAAGCACGTGGTGTTCGTGCGCGGCGGCGACCACGGGTCGAACTGGGAGCGCTCGGTGGCGGTGAATCCGGGCTTCAGTCCAGCCGCGTTCAAGGTTCAGATCTGGTGCGTGCCGTTTTCGGGCGGCGAGGCGAAGGTGCTGGCCGACGGCGACGGGCCGGCGATCTCACCCAGAAACGACGCGGTGGCGTTCGAACGCGAGCGCGGAATCTGGGCGGTTCCCTTGGACAAGCCGGGGCAGGCCAAGCGGCTGTTCACGGCGCGCGGCGATCTCGGCTCGCCCGAGTGGTCGCCCGACGGGAGCCGTTTGGCCTTCGTCTCCAACCGCGCCGACCATTCCTTCATCGGCGTGTTCACCAGCGAGAAGGATCCGATCCTGTGGCTCGAGCCGTCCACCAGTCGCGACTCCTCCCCGCGCTGGTCTCCCGACGGCAAGCGCATCGCCTTCGTCCGGCGTCCCGGCGCGGGAGGCGTTCCGGAGCCGCTCCTCGAACCGCGTCCGGCACCCTGGAGCATATGGACGGCCGAGGCCGCAACCGGCGCGGGGCGCCGGGTTTGGAAGAGCGCGGAGACACTCCGCGATTCGCTTCCCTCCACCCATGGTGGCGTGAACCTCCACTGGGCCGCCCGCGGCCGGATCGTCTTTCTCTCCTACGCCGACGGCTGGCCGCACCTGTACTCGGTCCCCGAGTCGGGCGGCGAGCGCCTGCTGCTCACACCAGGCGGCTACATGATCGAGTACGTCTCGATCAGTCCGGACGGGCAGTACCTGGTGGCGGCCGCCAACACCGGCCCCGGCGCGGACGACATCGACCGCCGGCACATCCTGAAGATTCCAGTCGACCGGGCCGCCCCCGCGGTTCTCACGCCCGGCGCGGGACTCGAGTGGAGTCCCGTCGTCACCGGCGACGGCCGGACCCTTGCTTTCCTCGGCGCGACGGCGCAACGGCCGCCGCTGCCGGCGGTGATGCCGGCCGAGGGAGGCGCGGCTCGCACACTCGCGACAGAAGCCGTGCCGGCCGATTTCCCCGCGCCGCGCCTGGTCGCGCCGAAGAAAGTGGTCTTCCCTGCTCCCGACGGAACCCGGATCCACGGCCAGATCTTCGAACGCCCGGGAGCCGGCGGAAAGAAACCAGCCGTGGTGTACGTCCACGGCGGGCCGCCGAGGCAGATGCTGCTCGGCTGGCACTATTCGGAGTATTACTCGAACGCCTACGCGCTCAACCAATACCTCGCCTCCCGCGGGTTCGTGGTTCTCTCGGTGAACTACCGGCTGGGGATCGGCTACGGTTTCGACTTCCACCGGCCGCCGCGGGCCGGCTCGCAGGGGGCCGCCGAGTACCAGGACGTCAAAGCCGCCGCGGAGTATCTGCGCGGCCTGCCGCAGGTGGATGCGCAGCGAATCGGAATCTACGGCGGTTCCTATGGCGGTTATCTGACCGCGCTGGCGCTGGCCCGCGACTCCGGGCTGTTCGCCGCCGGCGTCGACATCCACGGAGTGCACAGCTTCACTTCGGAGCGGGCGCGTGCGCTGCTGGAACCCGCCTATGAAAAGCCTCCCGACCTCCAGCGCGCGCTCGACATCGCCTGGCAGTCGTCGCCGGTCGCCTCCATTTCCGCGTGGAGGTCGCCGGTGCTGCTGATTCACGGCGACGACGACCGCAACGTCCGCTTCAGCCAGACCGTGGACCTGGTTCAGCGGCTGACGAAAGCGAAAGTGCCCTTCGAAGAGCTGATCGTCCCCGACGACACGCACCACTTCCTGCGCCACGCCAACTGGCTGAAAGTGGACGCGGCGACGGCGGCTTTTTTTGAGCGGGTGTTCCGGGTGCTCAGTACTCCCGGTCCTTCTTGATCCCCGGCTCGGGCACCGGGTACTTGCCGTCGGCTCCCAGCGTTATCGGCGCCGGGCCGTCCATGGTGAGCTTGTCCACGCCGGGCGCGAATTCGTGCGGGCAGTTGAGCATCTGGTCGAAGGTGACGATCTGGCCGGTGTGGGCGGCCATGCGGCCCATGGACGCTACCAGGCTGGCCTCGGCGCCGCGCTGCACCTCATTGTACGGCTTGTCCTGGCGGATGGCTTCCAGCAAGTCGTCCCACTCCCAGTCATAGGGACTCTTCTCGGGTTGCGGGAACGCCCAGGTGAGATCCGGATCGGCCGGCAGCGGCAGGTCTTTCCGGCTGTTCACCCGGGGCATCTTCTGGCCCTTATAGATCCGCGTCATGCCCGGAGTGTGCGACAGGGTCGAAATGACGGCCGAGCCCTTCGATCCGTGCGCGTAGCTGGCGAACTCGTCGCGGCAGCCAGCCATGTTGCGGCCGTCGAAGAACAGCCGGGTCCCGTCCGGAAACTCATACTGGACCGAGTAGGTGTCGAAGTTCTGGTCCAGCGAGCCGCCTCGGTAATGGCGCCCGCCGACGGCGTGAGCCGCCACCGGCCAAGCGCCCTTCATCCAACTGCACTCGTCGATCTGGTGAATGTAGTAGTCGCTGAACACTCCGCCGCTGGCCCACAGGAAGGCGTGGAACCTTTGGATCTGGTACGTGAGTTCGCTGACGCCTTCCGGCCGCGGCCCGGCCGTGCCGCCGCCCTGGCCCATGCGGTAGGCGCGCATGGCGACGATGTCGCCGATCTGGCCCGCGCGGATCCGGTTCAGGAGTTCCTGCCGGGCGCGGCAGTGGCGCACCATCAGGCCCACGCCCACCTTCAGGTTCTTCCGGACCGACAGTTCGCCGAGCTTCAGCATCCTGCGCGTGGTGGGGCCGTCCACCGTGACCGGCTTCTCCATGAAACAATGGATGCCCTTCTCGATGGCGTAGCTGAACTGCACCCAGCGGAACGCGGGAGGCGTGCCCAGGATGACGACGTCGCCGGCCTTCATGGAATCCATGGCCTGGCGGTAGGCGTCGAATCCCAGAAATCTGCGCTCGGGCGGAACGTCGATCTGGGCCGCGAATTTCGACTTCAACTTGTCATAGCTGTCGTTGAGCTTCTTGGGGACCACGTCGGCCATGGCCACCAGCTTGGTCGGGCCGCCCTGGACCGAGAGCGCGTTGACCGCCGCTCCGGTCCCCCGGCCGCCGCAGCCGACCAGGGCTATCTGAATGGTGTTGTTTTCGGCCGCATGCACGTGCGGGAGCGCAATGCCCGCCAGGGCCGAGGCCCCCGCGGTGCGGCCGGCGTTGGTCAGAAACTCGCGGCGCGACTTCGCGCTGGTCTGGTTTTCACTCATGGTAGTGTGTCCTTTCTTAACTCGTAAGCTTATCTCAAAAGCGCCGAGCCCGCGCGGCGGCGGGCTTCCGCACGGGCGCCAGCTCGAAACGGCGGATGAGGATTTCCGCTCCTTCCGACTGAAGCATGATCTTGCCCTGAGTGTGCGAGGCGCTGGCGCCGTGGTTCACCACTACGCCGTTGACCAGGTTGGTGACCGAGCTCCCGTCGCAGATCGCCTCGGAGACGTTCCACTCTCCGGCCGGCTTCTCGACCTCCGCCCGGCCGCGGAATCCCAGCACGTCCTTCCATTCGACGTCGCGGCCGTACCAGTTAAACCGCCCGCGGTCCTTGGCGACCGGCGCGCCGCCTTTCTGCCAGTAGTGCTGGCCATCCGGCCCGACGCGGCATTCCACCGTCATCGACGGGCGGTTGGCGCCCTCCACCAGGATGAAGTCGCCGCAGCCGCCCTCGATAATCTGGCACTCGATGGACTCCATCCACGTGCCGCCGCGGGCGCCGTCCGCCCCCACGCAGTGCAGCAGGATACCGCTGTCGCGCGCGTTCTTCAGGCGCGGCTCGAAAACCAACGGCCCCCATTTCCACTCCAGTGTGAGGTGGTAATCGCGGTAGGCCTCGCGCGTGGCGATGCCGCCCCAGTCCTCGCCGCTGATGCGCAACAGCCCGTCCCGCACGCTGAACACCTTCTTGGGGTCCTCGTACCGGGTGGTGCGCAGCCAGGTGTATAAGCCAGTCAGGTCCCGTCCATTGAACAGGGCGATTTCCCGGGTGGGTGTGGTGGGCTTCTGCTGGCCGTGCGCCGCGACCGCCCAGGCGCCGGCCGCGGCGCACAGGAAAGCGCGGCGATTTATTCGGCCGGACTTTGTAACGATGGCTGTGTCGGTCATTTGGTACCCAGAATACACGATCCGAGGTTCAGGGAAGCCTCCCGGTGATCCGTTCCAGCCGGGAGGAGCGTGCGATTTCCCGGCCGTCGGCGAACACACGGAGCCCGGCGCCGCGTCCGAATTTGCGTCCGGAGCGCTCCCACGCGAGCGTCAGCCTGCGGCCGTGATAAAGGACATTGTCCAGGTAAAACCAGTCCCCCGTATTCTGAGGAAGCAGCGGGGCCACTTCCACGACGTTATCGGCGCGCGGCCGGAGGCCCGCCACACCGGTAATCACCAGGTCGCAGTAGCCCGAGTGATTGTAGTGATCGCCGCGGCCGTCGAACGTGCCTTTCCGAATCTTCATCGCGCGCGCCTGCCACTCGCCGGTGAAGGGGTTGAGGTTTTCGTCGATCCAGGCGATCCGCCGCCCGTCCGGCAACCGGAGCCGCTGGCTGCGGGTGTAAATCTGAAACGTCCGGAAGTAATCCTCCCGGCTCATGGTCCGCTGCCGGTAGCCCTGCAACAGGTTGGCCAGCGCCTTCAGCGTGACCGTGGTGGCAAAGGGCCGACTGGGACCGTTCCAAGGGAACGTTTTCCTTCAGCCCCTCCCACGCCTCGGCGTCGGGGACGAAGGAGACGACGTCGGGAGTGGGAATGGAGTTGAAGTCGTCGATGTAGTGGCGGAACTGCTCCCGATCCAGCGCGGGCGCCGGCAGGGCCAGCAATAGAAGGACCGCGATGGATCTCACGCCCGCTCCGCGGCAAAGTCTCGCGCGGCGGCCAGCGCCGCGTGGATGCTGGCATCGGGCGTGCCGGCGTCCAGGTTGATCGAGCACAGGCCGGCGTTGGTCCGCCGGCCGCAGGCGCGCAGCAGGTCCAGGGCGTCGCGGTAAACCGCCTGCTCGTCGCATTCGAGCATGCGCACCGGGTTGAGCCGCAGGTTGAGAAACGCTCCGGGCAGCTCGCGGCTGCACTGCGCGACGTCCGAGCCCCAGCCAACGTCGAAAAAGCGGGCTCCCAGGCCGGCGTACACGGGGGCGTACTTGTGCAGGTTGTTTCCGCAATGGTGAATGCCGAAGGGCCGCAGCGATTCGGCCAGCCGGCGCTCGAAGGGCAGTATCCGCCGCTCGTAAAGCGCCGGCGAAATCATGTGCGCCGAGCAGTTGCTGGTGAGCGTCAGAGCCGGGTCCGAGCTCAACACCGAGCGGTTGGTGGAGACAGCACAGGTTCCGGTGCGCGAGCGAACCAATTGGCATACGCGCTTCTGAGTTTCGGCCACCACACTCAGCAGATGATCGGTGAGTTCCGGGTCCTCCACCAGGTCGGTGAAGAAGTTCTGCCCGCGCAGTTCGAGGCAGGTATTGAGCAACCCGCCCGGATTCAGATCGCCCGCCAGCGCGCCGAATTCGCGCTCCAGCGCGTCCATCTGCGGAATCAGCTCCGACATGGGCCAGGTGGAGGCGAGGTCGGGCGCCCGCAGCTCGAGCGCCGCTCCGCGGTCCAGGTTCAAGGGCGCCGGGAAGGCCGCCTGGTCGTCGGAGAAGCGGATGGGCACGCCCAGCAGGGCGGGCACGACAAACCCGCCCGCGATGTGGCGCGAGCCGATGATGCCCCTCGGCCGCGGGTCCGGCGCGCCGAAGCCGAACCGCTCGTACAGCGCCTGGCGCATGCGCACGTCGTCGCGGATGCGCCGGCGCGGGTCGAGATAGAACTCCCGCCGGAAGCCGATGCCATAGTGGCGATGCCACCAGGCGGGGGCGAAAACGAAATTCACCGGGATTTCCGCGCCGCTCATGCCAGGCCTTGCGGCGTGCTCCAGTGCGCGCGGTACTCGCGGCCCAGAAGCCGGTCGGCCTCGGCGTCGCCAGGGATGGACTCCGTCGCCGGGTCGTACTTCAGGCCGCGGCCCGTGCGCGCGACGATGTTGCCGAGATGGCAGTGCAGGGCGGACAGGCGCCCCACCTCGATCTCGGCGTTGGGCGGCTTGCGGCTGCGCACGCATTCGATGAAGTTGTGGGCGTGCGTGTCGGCGGCGTCGTCTTCCTCCTGGTGCACGAGCTTGCCGGCGCGATCGTAAACCCGGTAGCCGTTGACGCGGCCGGACTTGCCGATCTCCAGCATGCCCTCCGAGCCGTAGACCGCGACGCCGTTTTCGATGCCGCCCATGGCATACGGGTTCCAGATGCGCATTTCGAACAGCAACATCTTGCCCGGATAGCGGAAAGTGATGGTCATGGTGTCCGGGGTCTGCTGGTCGTCGTCGAAGTACAGCTTGCCCGCCGCGCCAGAGACTTCCAGCGGGTGGCCGACGCCCAGCGCCCAGCGCGCCTGGTCGAGCTGGTGCGCGCCGTCGTTGCCCATGTCGCCGGTGCCGTAATTCCAGTTCCAGTGCCAGGTGTAGTGAAAGCGGTTTTCGCTGAAGGGCATAGCGGGCGCGGGACCGATCCAGGTGTCGTAGTCCACGCCGGCCGGAACCGGCGCGTCGGGCTTGAAGCCGATGTTCTTCCGCATCTGGACGTTCCACGCCTTGGCCATCAGCACCTTGCCAATCTTGCCCGAGCGGGCCACCTCGATGGCGCGCTGCGTCGCGGGCCGGCTGCGCGCCTGCGTGCCGTGCTGCACGATGCGGTTGTGGCGCCGCGCGGCGGCCACCATCGCGCGCGCCTCGCGGGCGTTGTGCGCGCAGGGCTTTTCGACGTACACGTCCTTGCCCGCGGCGCAGGCCAGAATCGCCGCCGGAGCGTGCCAGTGATCGGGCGTGGCGACGACCACCGCGTCGATGGACTTGTCGTCGAGGACGCGGCGCAGATCGCCGGCCAGCTTGGGCCGCTGGCCGGTCTTCTTCTCGAAGCCGGCGAGCACCCCGGCCAGGACGTTCTGGTCGACATCCACGAAGTACTCGATACCCACGCCGGGCACGGTAGCAAACGAGCCGGCCAGGGCCTTGCCCCGCCCGCGCAGGCCCACGATGGCGATGTTCACACGGTTGGCCGCCGAGCGCGCCGCAGGCGGCAGGCCCGCGGCCGCGGCGGCAGTCTGAAAGAAGGAGCGTCGGTTCATCATTCCCTTCCGTTATACCTGTTCTATCGCGCGCTCGGGCCGGCCGGCGGGGGAAAATTGAAACCGGCAGCCATTCTCGGGATCGCTGCGCGCAGGAAAGCGAATCCGGGGGCGAAAAGTGGGCGAAACGGACTCGATTTTGCGCCGAAATTGCAGGTCGCATAAACATTCGAAACTAATGTTTCCAACGACTTGGCCAGGTTCGTTTGGCGCCCCGCTCCATGCGTACCCCGGCCGAAGGCGCACAGACCGGACGCGGCGGGTGGCGGCACCGGAATTGGATCGACGGATGGTCACCTAGCCTCGGCTCCAGTGTACAACGGGGTTGAGAGGGAGGGCGGCTTAAGTGATTGATAACAGGTTAAAGATGGCTTGTGACTGAAAAAGGTTTGCCCGGTTTCGCGGCGCCGGGGCCGACGCGTTGACGAATTATATCCGGCAGCGGGTCCCGGGTCAGCCGTTCCAGCTTGCCCCACTCCTGTTTTTCCGGATCGAAGCGCCGCGCATACAAGTCCCAGTTGCCGTCGAGTTGCTGCGACCAGACGACCCACACCCGGTTCCGCGCGTCCACAGCGACCTGCGGCAGCCAGTTGTCTCCGCTCGTGCCGGGCACCCACAGCAGGTTCAGCCACTTGCCGTCCTGGTAATGGCGGATGGCGACGTCGTCCCGGTCGCCCGCAAAGCTGAGCCACGCCGCCCAGAGCGAGCCGTCCGGAGCCGCCGCGATGTTCGGCAGATCGTCCTGCCGGTATTCGTGGCCGACGGCGGTAGCGGTGATCGGCCCCAGGCCCGCGGCCTGCGCCACCAGCGAAGGCAAGATCGCCGCCGCCGTGCGGGTCTCGCGCGAGCCTGAGAACCAGAGCCCGGCGGCCATCGCGGATGCCGCCAGGGCAATTGCCAGCCAAAGGACCGTTCGTTTCATCGTCGCCCTCTCTTCTTGCCGTCTCTCGCGAACGGGCTGGTCAACTTTTACCGCAAGCTCCGACAATTCGGTGACAGGCTACTCAATCCCCAAATTCGAACTTGGGGATGGGAAGCCAGAACGGGTTTCTATCCGCGGCGGCAACACAGTGCAACAGGGCGGGCATCTTTTCCCAGGGATCCCGCGCCCGCCCGATCTGGTCTGCCTCAGCCGGACAGCTCTGCGATGGGAACCGCGATTATTGGGCTGTCCGTACGCTACACGCCGCTCTTAGCCGCGCAGATCTCGATACACAGCGACGGCGGGGAAGTCCGGAATCGCGCCCGTTGAATTGGCAGCCGAGTCCCGGCGAATACATCGATGCCGGATCTTTGAAATTGGGGAAAGAGTAGCCTGTCACCGAATTACGGGTGTTTGGCGGTGTCTAGGCGGGCCTGGGCGCGGTGCAGGGCGTTCAGAGCGCGGGCGATGTCGATTCCCAGTTCGGGGTGCGAGAGGCGCTCGGCGGCGCGCTGGAGCGCGTCGGCGGCGCGTTTGGCGTCGATCTCGGAGGCTCTCTCGGCGGTGTTGGCCAGCACGCGGACGTGGTCGGGCAGGACCTCGACCCATCCGCCGTCCAGCGATACGGAGTGCCTGTGGCCCCCGATGGCGTAGCTCAACTCGCCCGTTCCGAGTTCGGACAGCAGCGGAGAGTGGCCGGGCAGCAGGCCCAGGTAGCCGTTCGCGGCCGGCACCTGGATCTCGGAAACCTCTTCCCGGATGAGAAGCCGGTCGGGGGTCGCGACCTCCAGCAGGAATGCTTCCGCCATCTCAGTCCGCCTTCTTCATCTGCTCGGCGTGCTCGAGCACCTTCTCGATGGCGCCTTTCATGTAGAAGGCCTGTTCGGGGACCGCGTCGTGCTTGCCTTCCACGATCTCCTTAAAGCCCTTGATCGTGTCGGCCAGCTTCACGTACTCGCCCTTGAAGCCGGTGAACTGCTCGGCCACGAAGAACGGCTGCGAGAGGAACTTCTGCACCTTGCGCGCGCGCGCCACGGTGAGTTTGTCCTCGTCGGAAAGTTCGTCGATGCCCAGAATGGCGATGATGTCCTGGAGGTCCTTGTAGCGCTGCAAAATCTGCTTCACCTGCTGGGCCACGCTGTAGTGCTCCTCGCCCAGAATGCGCGGGTCGAGAATGCGCGAGGTGGAGGCCAGCGGGTCCACCGCCGGGTAGATGCCCAGCTCGACGATGGCGCGCGACAGGTTGGTGGTCGCGTCCAGGTGGGCAAA
>JACQZT010000274.1 GCA_016213755.1 Acidobacteriota bacterium
CACTCTTGTCCAAGACAAGTGTAGCGGCGCGGTAGCCCAATAGAAAACCCTCCTATAATCGGACGTTGGCGAATCGTTCCTTGGCCGGAGCTTCGCCTGACGCCGCCCACAAGGAGGGTAAGCCAATCGTACAAGCAGCCAGCCTGTTCAATCAACTGCTCCAGCATTTTCCTCGGTCCGAATTCGCCGCGCTCGTGAAGAAGCATCACGCCGAACACGCCGCCAAGGGATTCACCTGCTGGACGCAGTTCGTCTCGATGTTGTTCTGCCAATTGGGCCGCGCCGACTCGCTGCGCGAGATCTGCAACGGGCTGGCCTGCTGTCTGGGCCGCCTGGTGCACCTGGGCATCGCCAAGGCGCCGCGCCGTTCGACGCTGTCCTACGCCAACGAGCACCGTCCCGCAGCTCTGTTTGAGGAGCTGTTCTGGACCGCGCTGGCGCGTTTCCGCGAGCAGCAGGCGCTGGGCGGCAAACAGCACAAGTTTCGTTTCAAGAACAAACTGCTGTCGTTGGACTCGACCACCATCTCGCTGTGCCTCACCTTGTTTCCTTGGGCCAAGTTCCGGCGCGCCAAGGGTGGGGTGAAGGCCCACGTGCTGCTGGACCATGACGATTACCTGCCGGCCTACGTTCTGCTCACCGAAGCCAAGCGGAGCGACGTGAAACTGGCCGATTGCTTCGCGCTGAACCCCGGCTCCATCGTCGCCATCGATCGCGGCTACACCGACTACGCTCTGTTCGGCCGCTGGACCATGGCCGGTATCTACTTCGTCACCCGTCTGAAAGACAATGCCGCCTACGAGGTGGTTGAAACCTGCGAGATCCCGGCCAACCGCGGCATCCTCGCCGATCAACTGATCCGGCTCACGGGCGCGCAGGCGCAGACCGACTGCCCCTGCCTGCTGCGGCGCGTGGTCGTTTGGGATGAGGACAACGGGCGGGAAATCGTCCTGCTCACCAACCTGCTGGAATTCGGCGCCACCACCATCGCCGCCATCTACAAAGAACGCTGGAAAATCGAACTGTTTTTCAAAGCCCTGAAACAGAATCTGACCGTCAAATCTTCCGTTGGCACCAGCGAGAACGCCTTGCGCATCCAGATTTGGACAGCCTTGATCGCCCTGCTCCTGCTCAAATGGCTGCACCACCTCTCCCGAGCCAACTGGTCCTTGTCCAATCTGGCGTCCATGCTGCGCTTGAACCTCTTTACCTACAGGGAGTTGACCAAGTGGCTTCACGACCCAATGGAAACGCCGCCTTTGGTCCCAGCGCCCGAACAACTTACATTGCCCCTCGGATGACTTGGACAGGCTCGGCCAGCGCAAACACGGAGACCTCATCCTGGAAATGCTCAATCCCGTCCCACAACCCGCCTGTTCTCAACGGCCCCACGCCCGTGACCGGCTAGTCTTGGACAGCAGTGACCTGACGGCGAAGGTGGGGACGGGGAGCGCGCCGTCGGGGTCGTATCCGGTGAATGCGGGTAACAACCGGCTGACGGGCGAGACCTACGACAACAACGGCAACATCGTCCGGGCGGGCTGGAGTTACGATTACGAGAACCGCCTGATGTGGGGCGGCGGGAAGTACTTCCTGTACGATTCGTCGAACCGAAAAGTGTGGGAGCAGGACCCGGTGACGGGGTACGAGACGATTACGTTCTACGGTGTGGACGGCAAGCGCATGGCCGACTATGGGCCGGTGGAGCGAGCGAGCGATTTCGCTTTTGGGCGCGGCACATTGCGGGTGTACTTCGCGGGCAAACGGCTGGCGATGGAGGATCGCCTGGGCTCCAGCGGCAATGGGCGCTACTTCTTCTCGTACGGCGCGACGCGCAACAGCGCGCCGAACGCGGAGTTCGCGACCTACCAGCCGGACACGACGCTGGGGCTCCAGTACGCCATCAACCGGTGGTACATGCCGGGGCAGGGGCGGTTCACGACGGCGGCCCCGTACCCCTCATCAGCACTCCTGGGTGTGCCATCGACATGGAATCGGTTTTCCTACACCTCCGGGGACTCGAGGCTGGGATTCTGGTCGAATCCAGCCCATTGGCCCTCAGGATGGTGCAATTCCTTGAAGGGCTGATTTGGGAGCGGCGAGCGCGCGCGGCATGGGGGGGAGTAGCAGGAGCGGGGGATCGCACGGGCTGAAGCCCGTGCTACGACCGCTTCAGCCCCAGCGCGCGGATGCGCTTGTGCAGCGCGGTGCGCTCGACGCCCAAGCGGCGGGCGGCGGCGGAAACATTCCAGTCCTCGGCCTCCAGCGCGCGCAGGACGTGGTCCCGTTCGGCGGTGTGGCGGACCTCCTGCACGCTCGACCGCGTCGGCAGCGGTGAGTGGCGGATCTCCACGGGTACGCTTTCGGGCGTCAGCAATTCGCCGGAGGTGAGGATGGCCATCCGCTCCACCGCGTTGCGCAGCTCGCGGATGTTGCCCGGCCAGGCGTAGGCGGCCAGCACGTCGAAGGTCTCGGGCGAGAAACGTTTCGCGCGGAAATTGTTGCGGCGGCAGAACTCGGCCAGAAAGTGCGTGGCCAGCGCCGGCACGTCCCCGGCGCGCTCGCGCAGCGCGGGGACGCGGATGGGCACGACGCACAGCCGGTAGTAGAGATCTTCGCGGAATTCGTTGCGCGCCACCATGGCGGCCAGGTCGCGGTTGGTGGCCGACACCACGCGCACCGACACGCGCAGCGATTTCTCGCCGCCCACGCGGTGGAACTCGCCTTCCTGCAACACGCGCAGCAGCTTGGCCTGCGAAGCGCCGTGCAGGTCGCCCACCTCGTCGAGGACCTGGGTGCCGCCGTCGGCGAGTTCAAACTTGCCGCGCCGCATGCCGGCCGCGCCGGTGAAGGAGCCCTTCTCGTGGCCGAACAGCTCGCTTTCCAGCAGCTCGGTGGGAATCGCCGCGCAGTTCACCTTCTCGAACGGCCCCGTGGCGAACGGGCTCTGGTGGTGGATGAAGCTGGCCAGCAGTTCCTTTCCCGTGCCGGACTCGCCGGTCAGCAGCACGCGCGCATCGCTGTGCGAGGACAGCCGCGCCTGCTCCACGGCGTGGACGAACACCGGGCTGGCGCCGATCATCGGCAGGTCGGGGCCGGCCAGCTCGCGCAGCCGGGCGTTCTCCTCGCGCAGCCGGAGCTGTTCGAAGGCATTCTTCACGGTGAGCAGCACCTTGTCGCGCGCCAGCGGTTTTTCGAGGAAGTCGTAAGCCCCGTGGCGCGTGGCCTCGACGGCGTCGGCGATGGTGGCGTGGCCCGAGATCATGATGGCGGCCAGAGGCGACGCGGCCGCGCGCAGCTCTTTCAGCAGGTCGATGCCGCTGGCCCCGGCCAGCCGGACATCCAGCAGAAGTACCGCCGGACGCAGCGTGTCGGCCTGGGCGCGAAAGGCCGCGGCGGACGTGTAGGTCTCGGTCTGGAAGCCCTCGCCCTCCAGAATCAGAGCCAGCGTGCGGCCGATGTTGGCCTCGTCATCGACAATCAAAACTCGTCGTACCATGAGCTCCTCATATGGCGGCCGGCAGCAGCACGCGGAATCCCGCGCCGCCCAACGGGCTGGGAATGGCGAGGATGTCGCCGCCGCAACTCAACGCGTTCTTGCGGGCGATGGACAGGCCGATGCCCATACCGCCCTTCTTGAAGGAAATGGTGGGTTCGAAGAGCGAGGCGCGCGCTTCGGGGCTCAGTCCCGGACCCGAGTCCAGCACCTCCACCCAGACCTGCGCGCCCTCGCGCCGGGTGACCAACTGCACCACGCCGCCCGCGCCCGCGGCCTGCGCGGCGTTCTCCAGCAGGTTGGTGAGGATGCCGCGCACCAGGTCGGGGTCGGCAAAGGCCTCCAGCGGCGAAGGCGCGAACTCGGTCTGATACACGGTTTCCGGCCGCGCCTGGCGCAAGAACACGATGCGTTCCTGCGCGGCGGCGGTGACCTCCAGGCTGGTGCGGTTGACGGGCGGTTCGGCGCCGAGCTCGCTGAAGGCGCGGATGCGGCGCTCCAGCACGCCGATCTCTTCGATGATGATCTGCGAGGCCTGCTCCAGCACGCGCCGGTTGGCGGCGCCGGAGCCCGCGCGCGCGACAATCTCCTCGACGTTCAGCCGGATGGGCGTCAGCGAGTTTTTCACTTCGTGCGCCATCTTGCGCGCCAGTTGCTGCCAGCTTGCCACCTGGGCCAGGTAGATGAGCCGCTCGCGGCTCTGCTCCAGTTGCGTGGCCATGCGGTTGAATGCCTCGATGGCCGCGCCGGCCTCGTCGGCCCGCCCGTCGTCGGGGATGCGCACGGCCAGATCGCCCGCGCCCAGGCCGGCGAGCGCCCGGGTGAGCTGAGCGATGGGCCGGGTGAACCGCTGGGCGATGACCACCAGCACGATCATGGAGACGAGCCAGATGAGGCCCGCGGCCAGCAGG
>JACQZT010000261.1 GCA_016213755.1 Acidobacteriota bacterium
ACCCTCCCGGAATTTCTCGCAACTGCCGCCAAACCCTCAATCCTCGTGAAATTCATCCGAGACCGGCTTGATCTGTCCAGAACCGAAGGAACCAGCTTGGCAGCATGAGAGGCCAACCTTCACATATCGGTACTCTCAAGCACTGTACTGTCCCCGGTTTTATTCGTCGGGGCCGGCGCCTAGTTTGACTTTGACTTTGGTGGTGCGGCCGGCGCGGAAGATGAGCAGTTCGACGGTGTCGCCGGCGCGCTTCCGGCTGAGGGCGCGGCTGAGAGAGTCGGGCCGGTCCACGGGCTTGCCGTCAATCGCCAGGATGAGGTCGCCGCCGATGCCGACCTCGTTGAGGCCGATGACCACCCAGCGGCGCGGCCCGCGCAGGCCGGCCGCTTCGGCGGCGCTTCCGCCGCTGACGTCCTGGATCAGCAGGCCGCCTTCGGCGGGCAACTCCATGGCCTGGGCCAGGTCGCCGGCGACGTAGGTGACCGCCACACCCAGCCGCGGCCGCCGGTAGCGCCGGCCGGCCGAGTAATCGTCGAGCATGGCCTTGGCCTTGTTGATGGGCATGGCGAAGCCGATGCCGATGTTTCCGCCCGGGCCCAGGATGGCGGTGTTAATGGCGATGACGTTGCCGTGCGAGTCGAGCAGCGGCCCGCCCGAATTGCCCGGGTTGATGGCCGCGTCGGTTTGCAGCATCCCCTCCAGCTCGCGGCCTTGTTCGTCTGCGATGGTGCGGCCCAGCGAGCTGATGATGCCGGTGGTGAGCGTGCCCTCCAAGCCAAACGGATTGCCAATAGCCAGCACCTTCTGGCCCACCTGAATCGCGTCGGAATCGCCCAGGGGCAGGAACGACAGCTTGCCCCGAGGAGTAACGCGAATGAGCGCCAGGTCGTTGGTCGGATCGCGCACCAGCACTTCGGCCTTGTACCGGCTCTTGTCGGCCAGGGTGACCTGCACCTCGGGCGCCTGCCCGCTGACCACGTGGTTGTTGGTCAGGATCTTGCCGTCGGCGCTGATCAGGAATCCCGATCCGGTGCCCGTGTCGGGAATGATCTGCATGAACCAGTTGCGCCGGTACACGGTGCTGGCGATGTTGACCGTGGCCACGTGGGCGGTCTTGTAGATGTCGATGTTATTGACTTCGTCGGTGCCCAGCCCGGCGCCGCGCGCCACGGCGGGCCCGCTCCAGAGCCGCCCCACGGAACCGGCCTCCCCGAACCGCCGCAGGAAGGGGAGTTTCGTCGTCATGTAGACGAAAGCGCCGATGAACAGCGCGGACATGAAAAGAAAGCGATACTTCTTCATACCTGTTGGATGCTCCGTAGCGACCGGTACACTTCCACGGTCTGGTTGCAGGTGTCCTCTCTGGTACCCGAGGTGTCGATCACGTAGTGTGCGTATTTCCGTTTCTCTTCCAAAGGCATCTGCCGGGCGATGCGCGCCAGCGCCTGTTCGCGGCTCAAGCCGTCGCGCTTCATGGCCCTCTCCAGTTGGGCTTCCAGCGGACAGACAGTCACAATCAGCCGGTCGAAACGGCGCCAGCTTCCGGTTTCCACCAGAATCGCGGCTTCCACCACCGCTATTCGATTCGGATCCGCCGCCGCCGCTTCGGCGATCAACTGCTCTTCGCGCCGGATCACCACGGGGTGCATAATCCCGTTCAGCAAGGCCAGACGCTCGGGCCGGGCGAAGACCTCCTCGCCCAGCTTGCGGCGGTCGATCCGCTCCCCTTCATCCAGGATACCGCGCCCGAATTCCCGCACCACGGGTTCCCAGGCCGCACCGCCGGGTTCCAGGGCCTGGTGGCCCAGTTCGTCGGCTTTGACCAGATAGCAGCCCAACTCGGCCAGGGCCCGGCCGACGTGGCTCTTGCCGGTGGCAAACCCGCCCGTGAGCCCTACGCGGAGCATAGGCCGAGTCTCCGCTCGGCAGCCGCGATGGTGTTCACCATGAGCATGGCCACGGTCAGCAATCCCACGCCGCCGGGGACCGGCGTGTAGGCGCCCGCGGCCAGGGCGACCTCGGCCGGATGCACATCGCCCACCAGGACGCTGCCGTTTTTCTCGAACAGCGCCAGTTTCTCCGGCGCGCCGGCCAGCAGGGAGCGGGCCTGGGCGCCATCCGTGAGGCGGTTCATGCCCACGTCGATCACCGTCGCACCGGGCTTGATAAACTCGCGGCGCACCAGCGCGGGCTTGCCGATGGCGGCCACCAGGATGTCGGCGCGGGCGCATTCCTCCGCCAGATTGGACGTGCGGGAATGGCAGATGGTCACGGTGGCGTGCTGGTGCAGCAGCATCAGCGCCATGGGCTTGCCCACGATGTCGCTGCGGCCCACCACCACCGCGCGCCGCCCGGCCACCGGAATCTCGTACCGCCGCAGCAGCTCCATGATTCCGGCCGGCGTGCAAGGCCGCAGCCCGGGCCGGTTAGCCACCAGGTGGCCGACATTGACGGGATGGAAGCCGTCTACGTCCTTCTCGGGCTGGATGGCGGCCAGCACGGCGCGCGACTCCGCCTGTTTGGGCAGCGGCAATTGCACCAGGATGCCGTCCACCTCCTCGCGCCGGTTCAGCTCCTCGATGGCGGCCAGCAGTTCCGCGGTCGTGACCGACTCGGACGGAGTGAGTTTCTCGCTCGCGATGCCCAGTTCCTGGCACACCTTCACCTTGTTTCGGACATAGATCTCCGAACCCGGGTCGCTGCCCGCCAGAATGACCGCCAGGCGCGGCGCCCGGCCCGCTTGGGCCACGATCTTCCGAACGCGCGGCAGACATTCCCGCTGGATTTCGTCGCGGACCCACTTACCATCCAGGATGCGGCTCATACCATTCGCAGGATAACAGATGAAAACCCGGAGAACCGCCGGCCGCTCCTTGACTGCGATATTTTGGAACTTATCGGGTCGCTGTCCGGAATCCATGTTGACGCACGTTTCGCGGATCGGCGAAACCCTTAAGGAGATGGGAGAAACATGATACGAGACCTCGCAGGCGCCACCTTGTTTGTTCTTGCTTCGTGCGCGGTCCAGACGCAGCCCCCGCCGGCCTTCGAGGTCGCATCCATCAAGCCGGCCGCGCCCATGACCGGTGGCCGGATGATGGTCCGCATGGGCGGCGATCCGGGGAGAATCAACTACACCGGCGTCACCCTGAAGGACGTCCTGGCGCGGGCGTATGACGTGAAGCGGTACCAGATCAGCGGGCCATCCTGGCTGGACAGCGAGCGCTATGACATCGTCGCCAAGGTGCCGGACGGCGCCCCGCGGGAGCAGATCCCGGCCATGCTGCAAAGTCTGCTGGCGGAACGATTCAAGATGGCCGTGCATCGGGAGAGCAAGCAACAGCCGGCCTACGCGCTGGTGGTCGGCAAGAACGGGCCGAAGCTGAAGAAATCCGAAGTCACCGGCGACAGCGGCGCCCGCGCAACCGAACCCCGGGGCACCATGATGATGTCCAGCAACGGACGCCTGGAGGCCAGGAAGACCACTCTGGGGGCCTTCTCGGACCTGCTTTCGAAACTGCTGGACCGTCCGGTGGTGGACCTGACCAAGCTCGAAGGGTACTACGACATCACGCTCGAGGTTGCGATGGAGGACCTGGCCGGCATGAGGAAGTTGCCGGCGATGGCGGGGCCGGGACCGGGCGGACCGAGGCAGGAAGGCGGTCCCGCCCCCGACAGCGCTCCCTCGGCGTCGATCTTTACGGCGGTGCAGCAGCTTGGACTGAAGCTGGACACGCGGAAACTGCCGATCGACTACATCGTCGTCGGCCAGGCGAACAAGGTTCCGACGGAAAACTGAGACCGGCGGAATGGCATCCCATCGCAGCTTCGGCTTTCCGCGGCCGGGAATCGCGGTGCTCGCGTGCTGCTCGTTCTTGGCGGCGGCGGAGCATCACGGGCAGGTCCGGTTCGGCGGTCTGCCGGTGCCCGGCGCCACCGTCACGGCGGCTCGAGGCGACCAGCGGTTCACGACCATCTCCGATCCGCAAGGCGCGTATTCGTTCGCCGAACTGGCGAACGGCGTCTGGACGATACGAATCGAGATGCAGTGCTTCGCGCCGCTGGAGCGGGAAGTAGCGGTCGCTCCCGCCGCGCCGGCGCCGGTCTGGGAGTTGAACCCGCTGCCGTTGGAGAAGCTCAATTCGAGCGCGCCCCCGCCGAAGCCGCAAGCCGTCGGCGAGACGAACCAGGCGCCGAGCGACGGGTTTCTGATCAACGGCAGCGTGAACAACGGCCTGGCCTCGCCCTGGGCGCAGCCGGCCGCCTTCGGCAACTACCGCAAAGGGCCGCGTTCGCTCTACAACGGCAGCCTGGGGCTGGCCTTCAACAACTCCCTCTGGGACGCCCGCTCGTTTTCGCTCACCGGCCAGAACACGCCCAAGCCGGACTACAGCCGCGTGCAGGGCATGGCGTCGTTCGGCGGGCCGCTTCGGATTCCGCGCCTGGGCCTGCGCGAAGGCCCGAATGTGACGTTGAATTACCAGTGGACCCGAAACCGCAATGCAACGATGCACACGGCGCGCGTTCCCACGGCAGCCGAACGGTCGGGCGACTTATCGCAAACGCCGGGCGCGGCGTTTGCGATGAACGCCATCCCGCCCAGCCGGATCAGCCCTCAAGCCCGGGCGCTCCTGGGCTTCTATCCGCTGCCGAACTTCAACGCCGGCGCGGGTTACAACTACCAGACGGCGCTGGTGGGATCGAGCCACCAGGACAGCCTGCAATCGCGCGCGAACAAGTTCATCGGCAAGAAAGACCAGGTCTACGGCGCGTTCGCCTTCGAGAGCGCGCGCGGGGACAACACCAACATCTTCGGCTTCCTGGGTACCACCAGTTCGCTCGGTCTGAACAGCTCCGTGAACTGGACGCACCGCTTCGGGATGCGCGGGTTCTCGAATCTCGGCTTCCAGTTCAGCCGCCAGTCGATGCGCACGACGCCGTTCTTCGCCGGCCGGCTGAACGTCTCCGGCCGCGCTGGAATCGCCGGCAACAACCAGGAGCCGGCCCACTGGGGCCCGCCCTCGCTTGTGTTCTCCAGCGGCATCGCGGCGCTGTCCGACGTCCGGAATTCGGCCACCCACAATCAAACGGGCGGAATCTCGGCATCGCTGTTCCGGGCGCACGGCGCGCACAACATCACGGCGGGCGCGGGTTTCCGAAGGCAGCAGTTCAACGCGTGGTCGCAGCAGGATCCGCGCGGCACGTTCACCTTCACGGGAGCCGCGGCGGGCAGCGATCTGGCCGGCTTTCTGCTCGGCATCCCGGACACGAGTTCCATCGCCTTCGGCAACGCCGACAAGTACCTGCGGGCCGCGGCCTGCGACGCCCACATCACCGACGACTGGCGCTTCGGCCCCTCGCTGACCTTCAACGGCGGCGTGCGCTGGGAGTACGGCGCACCCATCACGGAACTCTACGGGCGACTGGTGAATCTGGATGTCGCGCCCGCCTTCTCCGCCATCGCTCCGGTGGTGGCGGCGAGCCCCGTGGGTCCGCTCACCGGCCGCCGGTACCCCGACTCGCTGGTAAACCCGCATAGGCGCGCCTTCCAGCCGCGCGCCGGTCTTTCGTGGCGCCCGGTGCTGGCCTCCTCGCTGGTGATTCGCGCCGGATACGGAGTCTACTACGACACTTCCATCCACCTGCCCATCGCCGCGCGCATGGCGCAGCAACCGCCGCTTTCCCGGAGCCTGAGCGTCGCCAACAGCGCCGCCAATCCGCTGACACTCGCCGACGGCTTCCGCGCGCCGCCGGACGCCACCACCAACACCTTCGCGGTCGACCCCAATTTTCGAGCCGGGTACGCGCAGACGTGGCAGCTCTCGATCCAGCGGGATTTGCCCAGCTCGACGGTGGTTACCGCGACCTATCTGGGGACCAAGGGCACGCGCGCGCAGCAGCAGTTCCTGCCCCATACCTGGCCCGCGGGCGGGCTCAGCCCGTGCCCGTCCTGCCCGTCCGGGTATGCGTACCTGGCCTCCAACGGCAACTCGACGCGCGAGTCCGGGCAGATCCAGTTGCGCCGCCGGCTGGGCGGCGGCTGGGCCGCGCAGTTGAGTTATACCTTTTCGAAGTCGATTGACAATGCCGCGCTGGGCGACCGGGGGCAGGGGGCAACGGTAATCGCGCAGGACTGGCGAAACCTGAGCGGCGAGCGCGGCCTCTCCAGTTTCGACCAGCGTCATTTGCTGAGCGCCCAGACGCAGTACACCAGCGGCATCGGCCTCGGCGGCGGCACGCTGCTGGATGGCTGGAGAGGACGCCTGACGCAGGATTGGACCATCACGGCCGTGGCCGGCGCGGGCAGCGGCCTGCCCCTCACTCCGGTCCACATGGCGGTGGTGGGTGGCACGGGCATCATCGGCAGTGTCCGGCCCGACTACACCGGCGCCCCGCTCTACGCAGCTCCGCCCGGCATGTTCCTCAATCCCGCCGCTGTCGCCTCCCCCGCGCCGGGCCGATGGGGCAATGCGGGACGCAATTCCATCACCGGCCCGGCCCAGTTCACCCTGAATGCGGGCCTGGGCCGCATCTTTCGCTTGACGGAACGCCTTAGCGCCGACTTCCGGCTGGATGCCGTGAACGTGCTCAATCACGTCACTTTCCCGAGCTGGAACGTGGTTTCGACCAGCGCGCAGTTCGGGCTGCCCGCCGCGGCCAACCCGATGCGCCACGTGCAGGCGAGCATGCGAGTGAGGTTCTAAGAGATGCGCCGCGTGACCGCCACGGTTTTTTCATCCCTGTGGATCCTCGCGGCCCAGCAGCCGCCGCCGGACCCGGCCCTGCCCAGGTTTCAGAGCACCTCGCAGCTCGTGATCGAAGTGGTCACAGTGAACGACAAGAACGGCAAGCCGCTGGAGGGTCTCCAGGCCGGCGACTTCACCCTCACCGAAGACGGCGTGCCGCAAAGTATCCGGATCTGTGAGTTTCAGAAGCTGCCCGGGCCGGAGGACGCCGCGGTCGAACCGGCAACTCGCACACGGAACGCGCCCGCCGCGCCGGGCGGTCTCCGCTACCAGAACCGCCGGCTGCTGGTGCTGTACTTTGATATGAGCGCCATGCCGCCGCCGGACCAGTTGCGCGCCTTCGCCGCGGCGAGGAAGTTCCTGACCTCGCGGATGACGCCCGCCGACCTGGTAGCGGTGATGGAATTCGCCGGCGGCGCGGTGAAGCTGCTGCACGATTTCACGGACGATCGCGACCAACTGGCGGCCACGCTGAACCAGCTCGTCGCGGCCAGCCAGGGTCTGGACGAAAACGCCGGCGATGAAAGCTCGCCCGACACCGGCTCCGCGTTCGGCCAGAACGACAGCGAGTTCAATATCTTCAACACCGACCGGCAACTTTCCGCACTGCAAACGGCGGCCAAGATGCTCGGCGCGCTGAACGAACGCAAGTCGCTGATCTACTTCGCCAGCGGGCTGCGGCTGAACGGCGCCGACAACCGGGCGCAGTTGCGCGCCACGCTGAACGCGGCCATCCGCGCCAACGTGGCGTTCTTCCCCCTCGATGCGCGCGGCCTGGTGGCGCAGGCGCCGGCCGGCGACGCAGCCCAGGGTTCGCCGGGAGGGGCCGGCCTATACACCGGCGGGGCGGCGATGGCCACGATGAACAACCTCCAGCGCTCGCAGGACACGCTGTATGCCCTGGCGTCCGACACCGGCGGCAAGGCCCTGTTCGATTACAACGACCTGTCGATGGGCATCGTCCAGGCGCAGAAGGCGGCCTCGAGCTACTACATCCTCGGCTACTACCCGGCCAATGCCGCGCTCGACGGCAAGTTCCGCCGGATCAAGATCTCGCTGCGGGAGTTTCCTTCGGCGAAGCTGGACTACCGCCAGGGATACTTCGCCGGCAAGGAATTCGCCAAATTCACGGCGGCCGACAAGGAACGTCAACTGGAAGACGCGCTGATGCTGGGCGATCCGATCACGGATCTCACCATCGCGATGGAGGTCAACTACTTCCAGTTGAACCGCGCCGAGTACTACGTGCCCGTGGTGATGAAGATCCCCGGCAGCGAGCTGGTGCTGGCGCGCAAGGGCGGCGCCGAGAGGACCGTCATCGACTTTATCGGCGAGATCAAAGACGAGTACGGCACGACCATTCAGAACCTCCGCGACAAAGTCAATATCAAGCTGAGCGGCGAGACCGCGGCCGAGCTGGCCCGGCGCCACATCCAGTACGATACGGGCTACACACTGCTGCCGGGTGCGTACACCATCAAGGTCCTGGCCCGCGACAACGAAACCGGACGCATCGGGACGTACCTGAGCCAGTTCACCATCCCCAACCTGAACAAGGAAACCCAGCGAGTGCCGATCTCCAGCGTCGTGCTGAGCAGCCAGCGCATCGATTTGCGCGAGGCCCTCTACACGGCCGGCAAGGACCAGGCGCAGATCTCCAATCCGCTGGTGCAGGAAGGACAGAAGCTGATCCCCAGCGTGACGCGCGTGTTCAGCCGGAGCCGGGAGATGTACGTCTACCTGCAAGCCTACGAACCCTCGGCCGCCAGCGTCCAGCCGCTGGTCGCGTACGTGACGTTCTATCGCGGGCCGGCCAAGGCCTTCGAAACGCCCCCGCTTACGGCGACCGAAGCACTGAACAACCGGCTAAAGACCGTGCCGCTGAAGTTCGGCATCGCGCTGGCCAAACTGCCCCCAGGCCGCTACACCTGCCAGGTGACGGTGCTGGACCCCAAGGCTCGGAAGGCGGCCTTCTGGCAGGCGCCGATCCTGTTGGCGCGATAGCATGATTGGGGGTACGACAACTATGTTCAAAGACGTTATCGAGGGGCTCAAACTGGTTAAGGAAGGCATCCAGAGCGTACAGACGATCGCCAAAGCCGTGCAGAGCGGAAAGGACTACCTGAAGGCAAAGCATCCGGACGTGCGGAGCGATTTGCGCGCGATGGCCGGGGAGCTGGGCAAGAGCCTCTGGTTCGTCAAACAGGCCTCCGCGGTGCTGACCAACTTCCGGTTCGCCGTCGGGGCCGGCAGCGCGGGCACGGAACTCCGGGCCTTCAACGACCGCTACATCCAGTCCAAGACCGAAGCGCAACGATTGCGCGATCAAATCGACGATCTGCGGACCCATTGCAGCAAGGTCCGCGATCACGCCATGAGGATTTGCGGATCCGCGGGAGCGGCCGGGTTCGCGAAGCTCTTCGCCATGCTGGGCCTGAACTCGCCCGAGAAAGAGAAAGAACTGGGCGAGAAGCTCGACCGCTTGGCCTATGAGGACTTCACCGTCGCCAACAGCGCCCAGAAAATGCTGGAATGCCTGGAGAGCGCGTTGAGGGATATCCAGGACGCGCTGGGCGATGGCGGGGCCATGTATCCGGAGGGAATTCCGCGGGCGGCGGCGCTGCTGGCCCAGTACGGACCGGCGTTCGAGGAGATGGAGGAAGAGGCCGCCCTGGGGGCGAAGACGATCCGCGAGATGGTGAAGGATCTGGAGTAGGCCGCGGACAAGGGACTCATTTGCCGCCCAGACGGAACGTCAGCCCCACCACGGCCGTGAGCGGGTATCCCGGGGTCCCGTGGATTCTCGCCACGATGGGAGCCTTCGGAGCGGCACGCGACTCGAAGTAGTTCTGCGTCTCGTAGTAATCCCGGTTGGTCAGGTTATCCAGGCTCAGATTGAACTCAACGCCCCGGCGCACCCGTTTTGCGAGACCCAAATCAAAGACCGTGTGCCCGGCGGCGACCACCGAAGGATCGTCGCCGTCCAACCGGTAGTGGTTGATCGCTCTCATTCGAAACGAGCCGCTCCATCCGCGCCATCCGGCCAGGGTCAGAGCCGCGTTGGCGGCAAAATGGGGAGCGCTGTCGACATAAACCCGGCGGCCGCCGCCCCGGAAGAACGCATTCCCGATTTTGGTGAGGCCGCCATTGAGCGAGAGCCGCGGCGTGATGGCAACCGACGCCTTGGCTTCATAGCCATACGCACGACTCGGCCCCTTGAACTCGAAACTGCCATCGTCGGGGACGTAGACCTGTTCGTTGGAGTGGTCGATCAGAAACACGCCGGCGCCGATCCCAAACCGCCCGAAGTTCGATGCCGTGCCGAGCTGGTAGAAATCGGTGGTGGCGAGCTGCGGCTGGTCGGGCCGCTGAACGACGCCGCGAGCGTCGGTACTGTTGATGCCCCGCCCGTAGTTGGCCGTCATCGTGAGCGGCAAGCGGCGGGAGGGCGTGAAAGCAACGCTGCCCTTCCCCTGCCAGCGTCCCCCCGCCTGGACGCCGCTTTCGGCGGGATTGACCCGGTCGGCCACGCCGAAACGGAACTCGTCGAAGCGAACGCCGCCGCCAAGCAAAAGGCGTCCCTGAAACAGGCTCAGATTTTCCTGCGCATAGCCCGCACCGTTGGTGACGTGAGCATTGGCCCTGGCCGTCACACCCGTTGGAACCCGGCCCCGGCGAGGATACAGCCCGACGTTGATCTGGTTGTCGTGGAAGTTCGAACCCGCCACCAGGACCGCGGCCGCGGACCCGAAGCGGTGCGGGTGGGTGTACTGAGCGTTCACGCCCTGCTGCAAGCGTGAGTCGTGCTGCTGAAATGCATCGCCGTTGACCGGGTCGTTCAGGTACATCGTGAAGTTCGAGAACAGGTCCAGAAGCGACCGCGAGAGGAATGCGTCGGCCTTAAACGTATCGCCGTTGGTTCTCAGCTTGCTGTAGTAGACCGAAGATGTCCCGAGCTTGACCCGGCCTCCGTGGGTCGGGTCGATGTAGCCCAACCGGCCGAGCAGGCCTTCGCTCACCAGGTCCAGAGGGATTTGTCCGCTGGAATGAAAATTGTTACGCCCGAAGAGAAATCGGACGCCGATCTTCTCGCTCGTACCGACCGGCCTGGTGTAGCTGGCGTTGAAGTTGTCCCGGCGATAGCGGCCCGGATTCTGAAACGGCCCATCCGTGTACGAGCCTTCGTACGCCACATAAGCGTCGGCGTGTTGGGCATCGGGACTATACGCCAGGAACGCACGGCCCGTATCGAAGTTCCCGCCCTGAAGCCGAACGGTGGCCCGGTCCGGCAGCGATTCCCGCTGCCGGATGTGGACTACGCCCAGGCCGCTGAAATCCCCATACTCCGCGCTGAACGGGCCGTTAATCAGCGTGACATCCTGGATCAGCTCCGGGCTCAGGGCTTTGAGCGCCCCAAGGTAGCCTTGTCCGTGGCCCTGCGTGCCCTGATTTTGCTGCACGCCGTCCACGAGAACCTTGAGACCGCCATTCGTGCCGCCGTGGTCGAGATTGAAGCCGAACCGCCGGATTTCGACGGATTTTCCGCCGCCTTCATGCTGGCCCGCATCGATTCCGGCGTTCAGTTGCTGCATCGCCTGATCGTCGCGAGTGAACAGCGTCCGGTCGAAAACTTCGGCGTTGCGGAGATCCACCGCCGGCTCGACGGTTTTCGCCGTTATGACGATGCTTTGATGCTGTCCGGCGATTCCGGGGAGCGTGACGTCCAACTGTTCGACGCCGCCATCTCCGATCGTGACTTCCCGTGTGCTGCTCTGAAATCCGGGCGATTCCGCTGTCAGCCGGTACGGGCCGGGTGAAATGGAACCGAGGCGGACTTGGCCTCTCCCGTCCGTGGTCGCGACTGCGGCGGCGGCCGTTCCGGTTTGCAGCCGGACCGCCGCTCCGGCGACACTCCGGCCCTGCGGGTCAAGCACCCGGATCACAACTTCACTGGCGCAATGAACGGGCGGGACCGCAAGCGCCAACAGCGCCAGAAGACTCCCGGCACAAGTGGAAGACTGGTTTCGCATGGCTTTCGCTCCAGTATCACGATTCTTCAATTCGTAACACTAGCACGAATTCTCTTCGCGCTTCAAGCAAAAAAAGGCGGGTGCGACTTCCACCCAGTCGCCGTTTGTTATAGAATCCGTTGGGTAGGAGGCCGTATGCGCGGTTTTCTGGAGGTCGCGGCAGCGACTTTGCTTCTCTCCTCTCTTCTGCCGGCTCAATCGGGGAATGCCACCATCTCCGGGCAGGTCAAGGACGCCACCGGAGCGGTGATTCCCGGGGCCAGCGTCGCGGTGAAGAACGCCGACACCAACGTCGTGCGCTCCACCACGGCGAACCACGAGGGCATCTATACCATCACCAACCTGATTCCGGGCCCCTATAGCCTGTCGGCCGGCTTCCAGGGCTTCAAGAACCTGGAGCAAGGGCCGTTCACCCTGCGCGTGGGCGACCGCGTGACCCTGGATCTCACCATGGAGGTGGGCTCGCAAGCCGAGCGCGTCAACGTCACCGCCGAAGTGCCTCTGCTGCGCACCGAGGACGTGCAGACCGGGCTGGTGATCGACAACCGGCGCATCCAGGAACTCCCGCAGTACAACCGCAACGCGCTGGCCTTCGCGCAACTCACGCCCAACGTCAACGGCACTTCGGATCAGGGCGGCCACGACAACGACCTGCGCATCAACGGCGGTCGCACGGCGCAAATGGAGTACTTCATCGACGGCCAGCCGGTGACCACCGGCTATCGCCACGACGTGCCGGCCTCGGTGCCGACCATGGAATCCGTGGCCGAGTTCAAAGTGCTGACCAACGGCCTGTCGGCCGAGTACGGGCGGCTCTCCGGCGGCGCGGTGGTGCTGGTCACGCGCTCGGGCACCAACGACTTTCACGGTTCGGCTTACGAGTACTTCAAGAACGACAAGCTGAACGCCACCGACTGGAACTCCAACCGCTTCGGACGCAAGAAGGGCGTGTTTCACGAAAACGTCTTCGGCGCCGCCATCGGCGGCCCGATCCGGATCCCCAAGGTGTACAACGGCCGCGACAAGACCTTCTTCTTCCTGAACTACGAGGGCGGCCGCTACCGCTCGGGCAGCAATGCGCGCTTCGCCAGCGTGCCCACGGAACTGGAGCGCGCCGGCGACTTCTCGCAGAGCCTGATCGATTCCGGCTACGGGGTGCAGATCTTCGACCCGCTGACAGCCCGGGTGGTCGGCAACCGAATCGTCCGGCAGCCCTTCGCCGGCAACCGGATTCCGAGCGCGCGCGTCGACCCGATTTCGAAGATCTACCTGGGTTATTACCCCGCGCCAAACACCGCGCCGCGCGCCAATTCCAGTCACGACAACAACTTCATCGGCGCCTCCACTAACCCGTCGGAGAACGACCGCTTCACGGGCCGCCTGGACCAGAACTGGAACTCCAACCACACCACGCACTTCTCGCTGGTGCGGCGCGACGATAAATCGGCTTCCACGCGCTGGCTATCCCCCCTGCAATCGGTGGGCACCACCTTTGGCACCGCGCACACCATCACTTTGGATCACACCTGGACCATGACGCCCACCACGGTGGTGAATTTTCGCGGCGGCGTCGTGCGCCGGGTCTATGCCGGCGGCGGCCTGGTGGAGGCCGACGCTTCCGGCTGGGGCTTGCAGAACGAGGTGGTGCTGCTGCTGGGCGGCGCCAAGGGCCGGGTCCCCACCCTGCAAACCGGCGACACTCTCACCAACCTCGGCGGCGGAGATGTGAACAACCAGTGGGAGACCACCTACAACAGCTCCGTGAGCGTGCAGAAGTTGTGGGGCAAGCACACCTTCAAGGCCGGCTACGAGCACCGCCGTTACTACTCCAATTATGTATCCGGCGGCAGTTTCGGCCTGGCATCGATGCGCAGCGTGACCTCGCAGTACTACGACCAGCCGATTCCCACCGGCTCCGGTTTCGCGGGCTGGCTGCTGGGCGCGGTCACTTGGGGCTCCGGCACGGAGATGGCCGGTCCCGCGTCGCTGCAAACCTACCACGGCGCTTACTTGCAGGACGACATCAAGCTGAGCTCCAAGTGGACCATCAACGCCGGCATCCGCTGGGATTTCGAGCCGCCGCGCACGGAGCGCTTCAACCGCCAGATCTTCTGGGACCAGAAGTACAAGTGGGATTGGCAGCCGAACGCCGGATGGAGCTGGGATAAGGTGCAGCAACAGGCCGGCGTGACGGCGCCCGCACCGCAGTGGCTGACGCAGGGGTATTTCGGCCGCGCGGGCATCACCGGCACCAAGGAGTACCCGTCGCGCATCTTCCAGGAAACTCAGCCGTTCCACTTCGGCCCGCGCATCGGCGTGGCTTACCAGGTGAATCCCAAGACCGTCGCGCGCATCGGGTACGGCATCAACTGGATGACGCTGACCGGCAACAGCTTTATGAACGGCGCCATCTGGAACGTGGGCTACGGCGGGTTGGCGCGCCTGACCCAGGGCGGATCGCCCGATGGCGGGCTCACCTACCCCTTGACGTTCAAGGTGCCCATGCCCAACGGCGAGGGCTACGTGCCGCCCACGCGCGACGTTTCCGAGCTTAACCAGAAGATCATGGGCCAGTGGTTCATCGCCGGCGCTTCCGACATGAACCCCGGCTACGAGCACGTCTTCCAATTGGGTTTCCAGCGCGAGGTCGCGAGCGGAGCGAATAGCTGGGTGTTCGAACTGGCTTACAACGGCAACCTGGGCCGCCAACTGCCCTTCTGGCACGGCAAGGGCGAACACATTCTGCCGGACGCCTATCACAAGATCGGCCCCTATGGCGAAAAGCTGTTTGCCATGGTGGACAACCCGTTCTACGGGCGCATCCCCTCCGGCGGGCAGGCCGGCCGGCAGCTTCCCGTCGGTCGCATGTTCCAGTTGAACCCGCTGTGGAACGAAATCTGGACCTTCGGCCAGCCCATGGGCGTGTCGAACTACCATTCCGGGTACGTGCAAGCGGAGCACCGCTTCGGACACGGCTTCACCTTCCTGGCCAACTACACGCTCGGCAAGTCGCTCCAGGATGTGGGCGCCCTGGAGGGACAGAGCATGCAGGGCCAGGGCGGGCAGGCCTTCCCGCAGGCGGGACTCGGCCTGGGCGACATCTACGGCCTGGCGGTGAACGACATCCGGCACAAGCTGCTGTTCAACTATAGCTGGGACCTGCCCGTGTTCCGCGGCAAGGCGATTCTAGGCGGGTGGCGGATCGCCGGAACCACCACCATCCGCGCGGGCACCCCGGCGCTGGCCTACGTCCCCAGCGGGGGCGTGGGCGGCTTGGGGAGCCAGTGGTACAACATCGGCCACAGCCGCACTTCGCGGCCGGTGTTTGTGCTCCCGCGCGCCGACTACAAGGGCGGAGTGGACGGCCACACGGCGCTGGAAGGCTCGGCCGGCTACAAGCCCTACATGATCCGCGAGTCGATGCGGCTACCGCAGACTCTGCCCAGCATCGTCGAGATCGGCGACGTGCCCAGCGCCTTCAGCGACCTGCGCTACCCGAGTTTCTCGCAGTGGGACTTCTCGCTGCTGAAGAACTTCCGGCTGGGGAAAGAGACCCGCTACCTGCAATACCGCCTGGAGGCGGAAAATATCCTCAACCACATGAATGCCGGCAACCCCGGCCAGGCCATCACCGCCCGCGATTTCGGCATGATCACCGGCCAAAGGGGCAGCCCCCGCCGCGTCATGATGGCCCTCAAGCTGTATTTTTAGATATAAGGGGGGTGAATGGACGCATTCCGGCACCAGGTGGCGCCCGGCGTGGTGGTCTATGCGAGCGCGGCGATCCTGGAGCAGATTAGCCAGGATCTGTCGATCGAGCAGGCCAAGAACGTCGCGCAACTGCCGGGCATCGTCGGCCCCAGCCTGGCCATGCCCGATATCCACCAGGGCTACGGCTTCCCCATCGGCGGAGTGGCGGCCCTGGGCTGGGAGCACGGCGTGGTGTCGCCCGGCGGCGTGGGTTTCGACATCAATTGCGGCGTGCGCAGCGTGACCACCTCGCTCACCGCCGACCAGGTGCGGCCCAGGCTGCGAGAGCTGGTGGATCAGCTCTTCCGTGACGTGCCCTGCGGCGCGGGCGCCGACGGGCCGCTGCCGGTCACGGACAAGCAGCTCGACGAGGTGCTCGAGAAGGGCGCGCGCTGGATGGTCGAAAACGGCTACGGCATGGAGCGCGACCTGGAGTACTGCGAGGCCAACGGCTGTCTGGCCGAAGCCGACCTAGCGGCCGTCTCCGAGCGCGCCAAGAAGCGCGGCAAACCGCAACTGGCCACGCTGGGCAGCGGCAACCACTTCCTGGAGGTCCAGTGGGTGGAACAAATCCACGACGCCGCGGCCGCCCGCGCCATGGGCTTGAGCGAAGGGCAGGCAGTGGTGCTGATCCACTGCGGCTCGCGCGGGCTGGGCCACCAGGTCTGCACGGACTTTCTGGCCCAGATGGGTCCGGCCATGAAGCGCTACGGCATCACCCTGCCCGACCGGCAACTGGCCTGCGTGCCCATCCACTCGCCCGAGGGGCAGGCCTACCTGGGCGCCATGCGCGCGGCGGCCAACTTCGCCTGGGCCAATCGCCAGGCCATCCTGCATTTCATCCGCGGCTCCTTCCGCAAGGTTTTCGGCCCGTCGGTGCGGCTGGACCTGGTCTACGACGTCAGCCACAACATCGCCAAGCGCGAAAAGCACGTGGTAGAAGGGCGCAAGGTGGACGTGCTGGTGCACCGCAAGGGCGCTACGCGGGCCTTCCCGCCGGGCCACCGCGAGCTGCCGCGCGCCTACCGCGACATCGGCCAGCCGGTGCTGATTCCGGGCAGCATGGGCACGGCCTCCTGGATTCTGGCCGGTGCCGAAGGCGCCATGCGCGAGACCTTCGGCAGCGTCTGCCACGGCGCCGGGCGGCGCATGAGCCGCACTGCGGCGCGCAAGGGGCGCGACGCGCGCCAGGTACAGAAGCAGCTTGAGGAGGCCGGCATCCTGGTCAAATCCGAGAGCCGCGACGGCATCCTGGAAGAGGTGCCGGAAGCTTACAAGGACGTGGATGAGGTGATCGAGGTGGTCCACCAGGCCGGCCTGGCCCGCAAGGTCGCGCGGTTGCGGCCCATGGGCGTGATCAAAGGTTAGGCCACGCGGCGCTCATTCGTCTCGACCACCAGCCGCTCGCGCGCGATCTCCACCGCCACCGACCGCCGCAACAGGTTCACACTGACCACCACCCGCAGGGCGTCCTTCTCCTGCACCAGCAATCCGGACAGCCCGTCCAGCGAACCGCCCTGGATGCGCACGCGCTGGCCGACTTCCAGGAATTCCCACGGCTCCACCCGCATCCCCGAGGCGACCATGGTCCGGATGGACTCAATCTCCTGGTCCGCGACCGGCTGCGGCTGCCGGCCCACGCAGATGACCGACAGGATGTAGGACGACGCCAGCACCCGCAGACGCTGCTCGAGCGTGAAGCGGCAGAATACGTAGCCGGGAAACAGGGGCAGTTCCAGCGTCTTCGCGCGATCCGACCATTGCCGGCGCGACTTGTAGAAAGGAAGAAACGTCTGGAATCCCTGGATGTTCAGAGCCTGAACGGCCTTTCGTTCGTGCTGGGGTTTGGTCGTCAGAGCGTACCAGGCTAAACGGTCCGGCATAAGTCCTCCTCCAAGTAGTGCGGGAGGGGGCGTACTTCTCTCCGACGGATCGAACGCTCAGAAGTTGATCTTGGCCGCCACCTGGCCTACGCGCGGTAACAGGAGGGTCGAATCGATGCGCCCAAACGCTCCGCTGCCCAGGCCGGTATTGGGGAGCGCGAAGTTCGGCTTGTTGAACACGTTGAAGTACTCGAAGCGAAGCTGGAGGCTCACGTTCTCCCGGATTTTCGTGTTCTTGATGAGAGACAGGTCCTGGTTGAACAGGGAGGGGCCGCGAACATCGGGCAGGGTCCGGCCAACGTTGCCGAGCGTGTAGGAGGCCGGCTGAAGAAATGCCGTGGTGTCGAACCACCGGCTCAGGGCTTCGCCCCGGGTTCGCGAGGTTTCGATCGCCGCGCTCTTTCCCGTGCTGTTGGGCCGGTTGCCGCCCCCGGGAATCGGCGCCGTCATGCTCAAGGGGAGGCCGGTGCGGTAGGAAGTGATGCCGTTCAGTTGCCAGCCGCCGGCCAGGGCCGCCGCCAGCCGGCGGCCGGAGCCGAACAGCGGCTTGCCCGGACCGAAGGGAAGCTCGGCGACATAGCTGACGGTGAGATTCCGCGATACGTCCAGCTCCGAAACCGCGCGCTCCGAGCGCAGGTTGTACCAGTTCTGGGTGTTGGTGACGTTGCCGCCGCCGATCTGGGAGACATCGTTGTTGGAGTTGGAGATGAGCTTGCCGAAGGTGTACGCCAACAGGACGCTGAAGCCCTTCGAGAAGCGCTTGTCCATCTTTAATTGCAGCGCGTGGTAGATGCTGTCGGCCGAGGTCATGTTGACCACGCTGACCCCGGTGAACTGCGGGTAAGGCAGCAGCAACTGGCGGCGGGTCACCGTCCTCTGCGCGAGCGTTCCGACGTTGATGGCTCCATAGAAAGGATTCGCGACCAACTGGTTCAGTCCCGTGCCGAGGCTCAGGTACTGAGGATCGAGATCGTTGAGCTGGCGGTTGCGAAAGGCCAGGTGGACTCCGCGGCTGCCGGCGTAGGCCACATCCACCAGGACCTGCCCGGGCAATTCTCTCTGCACGTCGAAGTTCCACTGGTACGTGCGCGGCATCACCTGCCGGTCGTCCCAGACCGTCAGCCCCTGGCCCAGGTACGTCGAAGCCCCCAGGGAGTTGCGAGTGGGCTGGATCAGGCCCTCCGGGAAGGGATTGCTTATCGAATTGTAGGGCGTCAGCCCTCCATCGACCGAACTGACAAAGGGGGTGGTGGCGGAGTACCCGGCGTTGGAAGCGAACGCCGTGGCCGTGTTGGAGGTCTCGGCCGGAGCGAAGAACACGCCGCTTCCCCAGCGCAGGACGGTCTTGGGCAGCACGCTCCAGGCAAAGCCCAGGCGCGGCGCGAAGTTCATCCGGTTCCATTGCCAGACATGCCGGCTGGAGGGGGTGGCGAAGACCAGGCCTCCCCGCAAGCCGGGAAACTGGCTGTTCCGGACGGGAGACGGCAGGCCGCTGTCGAAGTAGTTGATGGAATTGTATCTCTCGGTGAACGGCGACTCGGTTTCATAGCGCAAACCGGCGTTCATGGTGAGGCGCTTCGTCAGGCGGATGTCGTCCTGCACGTAGCCGGCCGTGTAGACGTTCTGGAGGGACACGCCGCAGATGATGGGCGCCGAGCCCGAGGCCGGAAAACCGAGCAGCAGACTCGCCACGCCGTTGCCGGCGTTGTCATAAAACGTCAGCGGGTTCGGACCCCGTGTGAAGGCGCGGTTGAAAGTGTAGGAGCCGCTGCCGCCGCCGATGAGGATGAAGTTGACCCGGTTGAGGCGCACATCGCCGCCGGTCTTGAGCGTCTGCTTGCCCATCACCCTGGTCAGGGAACCGTTCAGGCTGTGCGTGTCGTTGCCGCTGCTGAAGTAGGTCTGCCCGCCGAGGCCGCTGTACTGCTCGACAGTGGTGGCGGGGAACACCGGGATCTGGAACTGGCGGACCAGCGAGTCGGGGAAGCCGGCGGCTCGGGCGTCAAAGCCATAGCTCCGGGTCGCCCGAAACTGGTACCAGCGGGCAAAACCGTATTTCAGACTCAGGATCGAACTGGGACTGAGGTTCGCGGTATGATCCCAGGCGACGCTGGTCTGGCGGAAAGGCGTCTTCCCGACGGACCCGGTCGAGGGCGACGCCACATTGTCAAAGTAATCCGGCTGAGCCAGCACCGTCCGGTTGTGCGCAAACCGCAGGAAGGTGCGGTAGGAGTCGGAAAAGTTGTGGTCCATGCGCCCGCTGAACTGGTTCTGGTCGATGTTGCGGCCGGCGTTGCTCACGAAGTTGTTGAAGTTGGTGAACGGGTCGCCGGCGGCATTGGGTTGCGGGTAGAACTCCAGCAGTTTGCGTGCAATGGAGTTGAGCCGGTTCGAGGGCAGAACATTGCCGGCGAAAGGAGTGCGAATGGAGGCGCCCGCCCGCGCCGGATCGGGCTTGGTGGAGGTCGGATCGTAGATCACGACCAGGCTGCCCTGCTGGTTCAAGGTTTTCGAGAAATCGCCGTTGCGCTGCTCGGGCGCGGGCACCGAAGTGCGAAACGTATCTCCCCGGCGCCACTTCGTACCCTGGTAGTCGGAGAAGAAGAACGTCCGGTTCTTTCCGTCGTAGAGCTTGCCGAACCGCACCGGCCCTCCGATGGCGCCTCCGAATTGATTGACGCGAAAAGGCGGAATGCCCCGGCCGGCGCCCTTATTGAAAAACTCGTTGGCGTCAAAGGCGTTGTTGCGCAGGTATTCGTAGAGCGCTCCGTGCAACTGGTTGGAACCGGAGCGGGTGGAGACGTTAACCACGCCGCCGCTGAACCGGCCCCACTCGGCCGAAAGGTTGCTGCTCTGCACCTTGAATTCCTGCGTGGCCTCGATCGACGGAATGGTGGTGATGGTGTTGAACTGCCCGGTGGTGCTGGGCACGCCGTCGATGAGGATCTCGTTGCTCATCTGGTGGCTGCCGTTGATCGAGAAATTCGTGTCCCAATTCGTGTTCACGGGGATGTCGCCGAACTGCCCGTTGGCCCCCGGCGACGTCAGCAGGCCCGGCGTCAATTGAACCAGGCGGAACGGACTGCGGCCGTTCAGCGGGATGTTCTGGATCTTGGCGTGGTCGACGATCTGGCCCAGCGCCGAGGTTTCCTGGTCCAGCAGCGGCGCCGCCGCCGACACCTGGATCTCCTGCGTGACCGTGCCGAGTTCCAGCTCCACATCGAGGCGCGCCACCTGATCGACCATCAGCGCGATCCCGGTGCGGCTGACCGGCCGAAACCCCTCCTTGGTCACGCCGATCCGGTAGTTGCCCGGGGGAAGAAGGGGGCAAACGTAGGCGCCGGCTTCGTTGCACCGGCTTTCCCGAGTGGTCCCCTGGTCCACATTGGTGACCTTGACGGACGCGCCGGGAACTCCGCCGCCCGACGGATCCGTGACCCGGCCGACGATCTGGGCGGTTGTGCCTTGGGCGAAGACGATCCCCGCACCCAGCAAACCCGCAACGAGCCCTTTGAGCAAGCAAGCGTTCACGATGACCTCCTAGCGAGTCCGGCGCAGCAATCCCACTGTATCACTGGAGCCGGTGCGCGGCGAATCGCGGCATGGAGGCAGAAAACTTGAAGCCATTTTGTTTACAACATCATCTACAGGGTTGCTGCTGGCAACTCACGGTTGTTCTCCGGCGCGAACCCGAGTATCGTGGTCAAATAAGGTAGAACAGCGTCCAAAGGGGATGGGATTCATATTGGATGGGACAGGTGTTTCCAAAGTCCATCGACAGGATTGTGCGCCTTTCCGCGGCGGTCCTGATCGTCGTGGGAGGTGCGGTGGCGGCCTTGCTGGGCTACCTGGCGCGCCCCAGCAATACCGACATCGGCTACATGCCGGTCCAGCCGGTCCCTTACAGCCATAAGCTGCACGCCGGCAACCTGGGCGTGGACTGCCGCTATTGCCACTTCACGGTCGAGAACGCCGCATACGCCGCCATTCCGCCCACCGAAGTCTGCATGAACTGCCATGTGCGGGTGAAGCCGCAGAGCCCGCTTCTCACGCCCATTCGCGAAAGCTACGCCAGCGGGCAGCCGGTGGAATGGGTGAAGGTCCATCGCCTGGCCGACTACGTCTACTTCAACCACCAGGTGCACGTCAGAGCGGGCGTGAGCTGCGCAAGCTGCCACGGCCGGGTGGACCAGATGATTGAGGTGCGGCAGGTGCACGAACTGACCATGGCCTGGTGTCTGGAGTGCCACCGCAACCCGGCGCCGAACCTGCGCCCGGCCGAGTTCGTCACCAAGCTGGATTGGAAGCCCGATCGCGACCCCGCCGAGATCGGCCGCGAGATTCAGGCCGCCAGGCGCATCGCTCCACCGTTGAACTGCTCGGGGTGCCACCGATGAACCTGTCAGAGGGGAAGTTCCCCGACGGAATGCTGGAACTCAGCGCCGCTTCGCGCCGCAGGATTTTGAAGCTCATGGGAGCGTCCTTCGGGCTGGCCGGACTGACCGCCTGCCGCCGGCCGGTGGAAAAAATCCTGCCCGCGGTGAAAGGCGTGGAAGACTACATCCCCGGCAATCCGCTCTACTACGCCACGGCGGCCCCGGTGGCCGGCTCGGTGGCGGGCCTGCTGGTGGAAACGCACGACGGCCGGCCCACCAAAATCGAAGGCAACCCGCGGCACCCTTCGAGCGGCGGCGCGGCGTCGGCCTTCGCGCAGGCCGAAATCCTGAGCCTGTACGACCCGGACCGCTCGCAGGCGGTTCTCCGGGGCGGAGAAAAATCGAGCTGGGAAGAGTTCGCGCGGGCGGTGCGGGAGATGCGCGGAAAAGTTCGCTTCCTCAGCTCTCGCGTCGCGTCGCCGTCTTTGGCATCCATGCGAAAGATCGCGCTGGAAAAGTTTCCGGGCTCGGCGTGGGTGGAATACGAGCCGGTTTCGGACCGTGAAGTTCTCGCGGGCGCACAGCTTGCCTTCGGCCAGCCGCTCCAGCCGCACTATCACTTCGACAAAGCCGAAGCGATTCTCGCGCTGGACGCCGATGTCCTGGGCTTGGACGCGCCCTCGCAAGCCGCCATTCGCGCGTTCTCGCGCCGCCGCGGCGCAAGCTCAAACCGGCTGTACGCCGCGGAAAGCCAGTTTTCGATCACCGGGGCGATGGCCGATCACCGCCTGCGCATGTGCTCCGGCGACATCGCGCGCTTCGCGCAGGAACTGCCCGCGGGCAGTCACCCGATCTGGAAGGACCTGGCCGCGCACAAGGGCCGCTCGCTGGTGGTGGCCGGGCCGCGCCAGCCGGCCGTGGTGCACGCCCTGGCTCACTGGCTGAACGCGCAACTGGGCAACCTGGGCGAGACGGTCACCTTCACCGCCGCGCCGGCGCCGGGGCTTTCCATCGCGGAACTGGCGCAAGAGATGTCGCGCGGCGAAGTCGGCGCGCTGGTCGTCCTGGGCGGCAACCCGGCCTACGACGCGCCCGCCGACACCAACTTCGCCGGCGGGATGAAGAAAGTCCCGCTCTCGATTCACCTCGGCCTGGACTTGAACGAAACGGCGAAGCTGGCGAGCTGGCACCTGCCCGAAGCGCACTTCCTGGAGGCCTGGGGCGACGTGCGCGCCGCCGACGGCACGGTTTCCATTCAGCAACCGCTCATTCAGCCGCTCTACGGCGGCAAGACCGCCGTCGAGGTGGTGGCTCTGCTGGCCGGCCACAGGGACCAGCGGGCTTACGACATCGTGCGCGGCCTCTGGCAGGCGCAATGGCGCAAGTCGCTGCACGAAGGCATCGTCGAAGGAACCCGATCCGCCGAAGTGAAGCCGGCTCTGAAATTCACCCCGGCTCCGCTACCGAACCGCGACCGTCAGGGAGCGGTCGAAATCACCTTCCACCCCAGTTGGAGCGCCTGGGACGGCCGCTACGCCAACCACGCCTGGCTGCAAGAAACTCCCGACCCGATGACCAAGCTCACCTGGGACAACGCGGCGCTCCTCAGCCCGGCCACCGCGCGCTCGCTGGGAGTCGAGACCGGCGACGTGATTGCCCTCGAACGCGCCGGCCGTAGGATCGAAGCCGCGGTCATGACGATGCCGGGCCAGGCCGACCATTCGATCGCCCTGCCGCTGGGCTACGGGCGCGCCTCGGTGGGCCGCGTGGGCAAGGGCGTGGGGTTCAACGCCAACCCGCTGCGCTCGAGCGACGCCATGTGGATCGCCTCCGGCGTCAAGGTGACCAAGACCGGCCGCAAGCGCAAACTGGTCACCACCCAGGAGCACCACTCCATGGAAGGCCGGCCGCTGGTGCGCGAGGGCTCTGTCTCCCAGCACGAGCACGGCCCGAAGCTCTTCTCGCTCTACGAAGAGCACAAGTACGACCAGGGCAACCAGTGGGGCATGGTGATCGACCTGAACGCCTGCATCGGCTGTAACGCCTGCGTGGTGGCCTGCCAGGCGGAAAACAACATCCCCGTGGTGGGCAAGGAACAGGTGGCCAACGGCCGCGAGATGCACTGGCTCCGGCTGGACCGCTACTTCACCGGCCCGCCCGAGGAGCCGCGGGCGGTGGTGCAGCCGGTGGCCTGCGCGCAGTGTGAGAACGCGCCCTGCGAATCGGTCTGCCCGGTGGCGGCCACCACGCACAGCCCCGAGGGCCTCAACGACATGGCCTACAACCGCTGCGTGGGCACGCGCTACTGCGCCAACAACTGCCCCTACAAGGTGCGGCGGTTCAACTTTCTCGATTACCACAAGGACCTGGTCGAGATCGGGAAGATGCAGTTCAACCCGGACGTCACCGTGCGCATGCGGGGCGTTATGGAGAAGTGCACCTACTGCGTGCAGCGCATCCAGGAAGCCAAGATCCACGCCAAGGCCGACGGGCATCGGCCGTTGAAGGATGGAGAGGTCGTCACCGCCTGCCAGCAGACCTGCCCGGCCGAGGCCATCTCGTTCGGCAACCTGCTGGATCCCAACAGCCGGGTTTCCAAACTCCGCGCCGCGGACCGGAACTACGCGCTGCTGGGCGAACTCAACACCAAGCCGCGCACGACGTACCTGGCGAGATTGCGCAACCCCAATCCGGAGCTCGAGAACCATGGCTGACGCGGCGCTCGTCCTGAATCAGACCACCTGCGCCGACGTGACCCGCACGGTGAGCGAGATCACCGAACGCAAGACGCCGCGCGCCTGGTATATCGCGATCTCGATCACCGGCTCGATGACGCTGATGCTGGGCGCGATGCTGGGCTACCTGTTTTTCACCGGCATCGGCGTGTGGGGCAACAACTCGCCCGTGGGCTGGGCCTGGGACATCACCAATTTCGTTTTCTGGATCGGCATCGGCCACGCCGGCACGCTGATCTCGGCCATCCTGTTCCTGTTCCGCCAGCGCTGGCGCACCTCGATCAACCGTTTCGCCGAGGCCATGACGCTGTTCGCGGTGGCCTGCGCGGGCATCTATCCGCTGGTACACGTGGGCCGTCCCTGGCGCGCCTACTGGCTGTTCCCGGTGCCCAACCCGGCGCTGGAGATGTGGCAGAACTTCCGCAGCCCGCTGCTGTGGGACGTCTTCGCGGTGTCCACCTACGGCACGGTCTCGCTGCTGTTCTGGTACGTCGGGATGCTGCCGGACCTGGCCACGCTGCGCGACCGCGCGACATCCAAGGCGCGCCGCATCGTCTTCGGCGTGCTGAGCCTGGGCTGGCGCGGCTCGGCGCGGCACTGGAAGCATTACGAGATGGCCTACCTGATCCTGGCCGGCCTGTCGACGCCGCTGGTGATCAGCGTGCACACCATCGTCAGCTTCGACTTCGCGGTATCCATCATCCCCGGCTGGCACACCACCATCTTCCCGCCCTACTTCGTGGCCGGCGCCGTGTTCTCGGGCTTCGCCATGGTGGTGACGCTGATGGTGGTGGCGCGGCAGGTGTTCGGGCTCCAGAACCTGGTGACCATGAAACACCTGGACAACATGTGCAAGGTGATGCTGGCTACCGGTTCCATCGTGGGCTACGCCTATGCCGTCGAGTTCTTCACCGCGTTCTTCAGCGGCAATCCGTACGAGCGCTTCGTTTTCCTGAACCGCGCCACCGGGCCTTACGCCTGGGCCGTGTGGACCATGTTCACCTGCAACGTCTTCGCGCCGCAGTTGTTCTGGTTCCGGCGCATCCGGCAGTCGATTCCGGCCATGTTCGTCATCTCCATCATGGTGAACGTGGGCATGTGGTTCGAGCGCTTCGTGATCATCGTGACCTCGCTGCACCGCGACTTCCTGCCCTCGTCGTGGGGCTACTTCCGGCCGACCTTGGTGGACATTCTGACCTTTCTCGGCAGCTTCGGGCTGTTCCTGACGCTGTTTCTGCTGTTTGTCCGCTTCCTGCCCATGATCTCCATGAGCGAAGTGAAAGGGATGATGGCCGCCGGCGCGCACAAGGAGGGCGGGCATGAGTGAGATGAGCAAGATCCATGGAGTGATCGGCGAGTTCGCCAGCCCCGAGACGTTGCTGCACGGGGTGCGCGAGCTGCGCGCGCAGGGCTTCACCCGGCTCGACGCGCTGACCCCGTTCCCGATTCACGGCATCGACGAGGCGCTGGGCGAGCAGCGCTCGAAACTCGGGTATCTGGTCGTGGTCATGGGGATCCTGGGCTGTGCCGCCGCGCTGCTGTTGCAGTGGTGGACCGGGGCCAGGGCCTACCCGCTGGTGATCGGCGGCAAGCCGCTGTTCGCCTTCGAATTCTCGATTCCCATCACCTTCGAGCTGACCGTGCTGCTGGCCGCCTTCGGCGCGGTCTTCGGGATGCTGGCCTTCAACGGCCTGCCGCGCCTGTATCACCCGGTCTTTCGCTATCGGCGCATCCATGTGGCCAGCGACGACCGGTTTCTGCTGGTGGTGGAAAACTCGGGCGCCGGCTTCAACGCCGGCCAGGCGAAAAAGGCATTGGAATCCGCGGGGGCGGCGCATGTCGAAACGGTTCCGGAGTAGCGCGGTGGCGGCGGTGCTGGCGCTGGCCGGCTGCGGCTCCACCTCCCGCCGCCCGCCCATTGAGATCTTCCCGGACATGGACCGCCAGCCCAAGATCAAGGCGCAGACCACGACACTGCGGCCCGTGCCCGGCACGGTGGCGCAGGGACAGCTCCAGGAAGACGAGAGCCGGACCACGGGCATCGCCAGCGGAATGTACATCGGCCGGAATCCTCTGCCCCTCAATCGCGAGACGCTTTCGCGCGGCCGGGAGCGCTTCGATATCTACTGCGCGCCCTGCCACGACCGGCTGGGCTCGGGTCACGGCATCGTGGCGCAGCGCAGCTCCTGGCTGCCCGCCAACATGCACGACGCGCGCGTCAAGAACATGACCGACGGCGAGCTGTTCTCGGTCGCCACCCACGGCCGGCGCAGCATGCCCGCTTACCGCTTCCAGGTTTCCGAGAGCGACAGATGGGCCATCGTGGCTTATGTGCGCGCGTTGCAGCGCACCACCAGCGCAACCCTCGAGGACGTTCCGGCCGAACTCAGGAGGGATTTGCGATGACGCTCCCGGAAAGCCGCTGGACGCGCGGACGCAACCTCATCGCCGCGCTGGCGCTGGCGGGCGCGGCCGCCTCGGCCGCCGGCTGGGCCTCCAACCCCAGGCAGTTCTTCGCGTCGTACCTGGTGGCTTACGTCTTCTTCGTGCTGCTGGCCCTGGGCGGCATGTTCTTCGTCATGCTCCAGCACCTGACCGGCGCGGTGTGGAGCGCCGGCATGCTCCGCATCATGGAGAACGTCATGGTCACCGTGCCGCTGGCGGCGCTGCTGTTCGTGCCCGTGGCCGCGGGCATCCCCACGCTGTACGAATGGTCGCATCCCGAGTTCGCCTCGGAAGACCCGGTGATGGCGGTCAAAATGGCCTTCTTCAACCCGGTGTTCTATACCGCGCGAATGCTGCTTTATTTCGGCGTCTGGAGCGCGCTGGCACTGATCCTCTACCGCCGCTCGAAAGACCGCGTGAAAGCCGCGTGGTGGAGCGGCCCGGGCATGGCGGCGCTCATGGTCACCGTCACCATGGCCTCGGTGGACTGGCTCATGTCGCTCGAGCCGCACTGGTACTCGACCATCTTCGGCGTGTACATCTTCTCGGGCGGCGTGCTGGCGTTTGTGGCGACGCTGACGCTGGTTTTGCTGCTGTTCCGCCGCGCCGGCGTACTGGCGGGCGCGGTCACCGTCGGGCACTATCACGACCTGGGCAAGTGGATGTTCGCGCTCACGATTTTCTGGGCCTACATCGCCTTCTCGCAATACTTGCTGATCTGGTACGCGAACCTGCCGGAAGAGACCATCTGGTTCCAGCATCGTTTGGAGGGGAACTGGATCTATATAAGCGGGGTGCTGTTGTTCGGACGATTCCTGCTTCCGTTCGTGGTGCTGCTGGCGCGCGCGCCCAAGCGCAACCTGGCGGTGCTGGCGGTCATGTCGGTGTGGATGCTGGCCATGCATTTCGCGGACCTGCACTGGGTGGTGATGCCCACGCTGCACCGGCACGGCTTCCACCTGCACTGGCTGGACCTGGCTACCCTGGTGGCGGTGGGGAGCCTGTTCGCGCTCGCGTTCTGGTGGCGGCTGGAACGCGTGACAGGAGCCAGGGGATGACAGACAGCGGCTACGAAAAAAGCGAACCGCGCATGGGCCTGGTGGCACTGGCCTTCGGCGGCATCATGGTGGCCCTGATCCTGGTGGTCCTGGCCTTGCAGGGATTCTACGACCGCGCGCGCGAGCAGCAGATTTTCGTCCAGGTCTTGCAGCCCGTTTCCGAAGACCTGGTCAACCTGCGCGCCAAGGAAGACGGGCAGTTGCACTCCTATCAGTACCTCGACCGCGCCGCCGGCACGGTGCGGATTCCCATCGAGCGCGCCATGGAACTGCTGGAAAAGGAGGCTGCCGAGGGGCGGCTGAGCTATCCGGCCAAGCCCGCGCCGGTGAAGCCGCAAGGAGTGCCCAATGCGAACTAGTGGGCTGTTGTTACTCTTGCTGGCGGCCGTGAGCGCCTGGGGCGCCGAACCGCAACTGCCCAGCGAACTGGAAGGCGTCGGCGTGAACGAGAAACTCGGCGCGCAGGTGGACCTCAACCTGACCTTCACCGCCGAAAACGGCTACCAGGTCCCGCTGAAGAGTTTTTTTGGACAGGGCCGGCCGGTGCTTTTGAACCTGGTCTATTACGAGTGCCCCATGTTGTGCAACCTGATCCTGAACGGGCAGACCGGCACGCTGCGCGAGATTCCCTGGATGCCGGGCAAGGAGTTCGAGATCGTCACCATCAGCATCGACCCCACGGAGACCTTCGAACTGGCCCGGAAGAAGAAACAGATCTACCTGGCCAGTTACGACCGTCCGGCGCCGGGCTGGCACTTCCTCACCGACTACCAGGGCAGCGCCAAGAAACTCGCCGAACAGGTGGGCTTCCAGTACCGCTGGGACGAGGCCACCAGACAGTACGCGCACGCGGCGACGCTGATGTTTCTGACGCCGGAAGGGAAGGTGTCGCGCTACCTTTACGGGATCCGCTTCAAAGCGCGCGATATGCGGCTGGCCCTCACCGAAGCGTCCGAAAACAAGTTCGCGGTGAGCGTGGACCGGTTCTTGTTGTACTGCTTCCACTACGACCCCGCGGCGCGCTCTTATGTCCTGTTTGCGACCAACCTGATGCGTGGCGGCGGCGTTCTGGTAGTGCTGGTGATGGCCTTCGTACTGTGGCGCCTGTGGCGATTCGAGAAGCGGCTGGCGGCCGCCGGAGCGCCCGCGAAATGAACTGGCTCCGCGACTTGCTGCTGCCAGCCCAAGGCTCGGCCTACGCCGGCGAGATCGACAAGCTGTTCCTGTTCATCACGCTGCTGAGCGCGTTCTTCTTCCTGCTGATCGCCGCGCTGACGGGTTGGTTCGTGTGGCGCTACCGTCGCGCGCGGGTGGCGGCGCCGTCCTCGACGGTCACGCACAGTTTGGCGCTGGAGCTGACCTGGACGCTGATTCCCCTGGCCATCGTCACCGGCATCTTCTTCTGGAGTTTCAACCAGTACGTGGCCGCCTCCGTGGCCCCCGGCGATGCCATGGAAATCCAGGTCACCGCCAAGAAATGGCTGTGGACCTTCGAGTATCCCAACGGCACGCGCACCATCAACGAGATCCACATCCCGCTGGGAAAGCCGGTGAAGTTCGTGATGTCGAGCGAAGACGTGATCCACAGCTTCTACGTGCCGAGCATGCGCTTGAAGCAGGACGTTCTGCCCAACCGCTACACTGAGCTCTGGTTCACGCCCACCGCCGCCGGAATGCACACCTTGCTGTGCGCCGAGTACTGCGGCCGCTCGCACTCCGACATGCTGGGCAGGATCTGGGTGGACAACGACGCGGCGTACCAGAAGTGGCTGGAGGAGGGCGACGAATCCACGCGCAGCATGCCGCTCAAGGAACTGGGCAAGATGATCTACGAGAGCCGGGGCTGTTCCACCTGCCACTCGATCGACGGCAGCCGGGGGCAGGGGCCGAGCTTCACAGGCGTTTTCGGCCACGAGATCAAACTGGCGGACGGTAAAACCGTCCAGGGCGACGCCAACTACATTCGCGAATCGATCCTCCAGCCGCAGGCTAAGATCGTGGCCGGCTACGAAGGGATCATGCCGACTTTTCAGGGCCTGCTGCGCGAACGCGAAATCGTGGCCCTGATTGAGTTCATCAAGTCTTTGAAATAGGAACGGACCATGGCGGAAGTCGTCAACTATCTGAATGAAACGCGCGGCTGGAAGTCGTGGCTGTTCACTCTCGACCACAAGCGCATCGGAGTGATGTACTTCTGGTCGCTGATGGCCACCTTCTTTCTGGGCGGCGTCTTCGCCATGCTGGTGCGCCTGGAACTGCTCACGCCGCGGCAGACCATCATGACCGCCGAGACCTACAACCGCATGTTCACGCTGCACGGCGCGGTGATGACCTTCCTGTTCCTGGTCCCGTCGATTTCGGCCTCGCTGGGCAACTTCGTCCTGCCGCTGATGCTGGGCGCCAAAGACGTGGCCTTCCCGCGATTGAACCTGGCCAGCTACTGGGTCTACGTCGCGGGCGCGCTGTTCGGCCTGTTCGCAATGATCTCGGGCGGGCTGGACACGGGCTGGACGTTCTACACGCCCTACTCGACCTCCACCGGCGGCTCAGTCACTTCCATGGTGCTGGGCGCCTTCATCCTGGGCTTCTCGTCCATCTTCACGGGCATCAACTTCATCGCCACGATTCACAAGCTGCGCGCCCCGGGCCTGAGCTGGTTCAAGATGCCGCTGTTCGTGTGGGGCATGTACGCCACCGCCCTCATTCAGGTGCTGGCCACGCCCGTTCTGGGCATCACGCTGATCCTGCTGCTGATGGAACGGCTGTTCCAGATCGGCATCTTCGACGCCCGTCTGGGCGGCGACCCGGTGCTGTTCCAGCACTTCTTCTGGTTCTACTCGCACCCAGTGGTGTACATCATGATTCTGCCCGGCATGGCCATCATGAGCGAAGTGATTCCGGTCTTCTCGCGCAAGCCCATTTTCGGCTACAAGGCCATTGCGTATTCTTCGGTGGCCATCGCGGTGGTGGGCTTCTTCGTGTGGGGGCACCACATGTTCGTCAGCGGCCAGTCGCGGTTCGCCGGGATTATTTTCTCGTTCCTCACCTTCATGGTCGCCATCCCTTCCGCCATCAAAGTCTTCAACTGGCTGGCCACCATGTACAAAGGCTCGATATCGCTCGAAGCCCCCATGCTGTACGCCATCTCCTTCCTGCTGCTGTTCGCCATCGGCGGGCTGACCGGGCTGTTTTTGGGCGCGCTGGCCACCGACGTCCACTTGCACGACACCTACTTCGTGGTGGCGCACTTCCACTATGTGATGTTCGGCGGCACGGTGATCGCCTTCCTGGCCGGCATCCATTACTGGTGGCCCAAAATGTTCGGCCGGATGTACTCGGAGCGGTGGGCGCGCGTCTCGGCGGTGCTCGTGTTTGTCGGCTTCAACCTGACCTTCATCCCGCAGTTCATCATGGGCAGCCGGGGCATGCCGCGGCGCTACTTCAACTACCTGCCGCAGTTCCAGCCCATGCACGTGGCCTCCACGCTGGGAAGCTGGGTGCTCGGTTTGGGCTTCCTGATCATGGCCGCCTACCTGTTCGCCTCATTGCGCAAGAAATGCGACGCGCCGCCCAATCCCTGGGGCGGCACGACGTTCGAATGGCAGACCTCCTCGCCCCCCATCACCCACAACTTCGAAACCACGCCGGTGATGAGGAGCGCCGCATGAGCCAAAGCGCCTTCCTGCAGCACCACTTCACCACGCCCGAACAGCAGTTTGAAGCCGGTAAGATCGGCATGTGGCTGTTTCTGGTAACCGAGGTGCTGCTGTTCGGCGGGCTCTTCGTCGGCTTCGGCCTGATGCAGAACCGCCACCCGGAGGCCTTCAAGGCGGCGCATCACCACCTGGACCGCATTCTGGGCCTGGTCAACACCCTGGTCTTGCTAGCGAGCAGCTTCACCATGGTCATGGCCGTACACGCCGCGCAGGGCGGCCGGCGCAGGCGGTTGATCGCGTTCCTGGTGCTGACTTTGCTGCTGGCCGGCGTCTTCCTGGGCATCAAGTATTTCGAGTATGCGCACAAGTTTCATGAAGGACTTCTGCCCGGCAAGTTCTACTCGCACAAGGGCGACACCGTACCCGGCCAGTTCATGTTTTTCAGCTTCTACTTCATGATGACCGGGCTGCACGGGCTGCACATCGTGGCCGGCATGGGCCTGATGGTCTGGCTACTATGGCGCGCCCGGAAGGGCCATTTCACAAGCCGCTATTACACGCCGGTCGATTTGGTGGGGCTCTACTGGCACGTGGTGGACCTGATCTGGATCTACCTGTTTCCGCTGTTGTACCTGATTGGCTGATATGTCTTCCGACTTGTCCCATACTCATCCCGGCGGCCCCCGAGTCTATGCCCTGGTGCTGGCCGCGCTGGTCGCCTTGACCGGCATCACCGTCGCGGCGTCTTATGTGAACTTCGGCGCGCCCTGGGTGAACGTGGTCATCGCGCTTTCCATCGCCAGCATCAAAGGCAGCCTGGTGGCGCTCTACTTCATGCACCTGCGCTGGGACAAACCGATCAACGCGATGATCTTCGCCGGCGGCCTGTTCTTCCTGGCGCTGCTGCTGATGCTGACGCTCATCGACACCGAGACGCGCGACGTCGTCCCGTACTGGAATTCCAAGCCCCCCGCCGGCGGAGCCGCAACCAAGTAATCTGGTTTTATGGAAAAGACCCGGCCCCTGGCCGCCGTTACCGGCGCCTCGAGCGGCATTGGCGAGACGTTTGCGCGCCGGCTGGCGCAAGACGGGTACGACCTGCTGCTGATCGCCCGCCGCCGGGAGCGGCTGGAACGGCTGGCCGCCCAACTGCCCACCACGGCCGAAGTCCTGGCGGCCGATCTGGTGCAGGATGCCGATCTGAACGCCGTGGCAGCCCGCCTGGCTTCCGAGCCCCGACTGGAACTGCTGGTCAACAACGCCGGCTACGGCACCAAGGGGCATTTCTGGGAAGCCGCCGGTCAGGTGGAGATGCATAAGCTGCACGTGATCGCGACCGCCGCGCTCACGCGCGCCGCCCTGGCCGGCATGGCCGGGCGCCGGCGCGGCGCCATCGTCAACGTCGCCTCGGTGGCCGGCTTCATGCAGAACCCGGCCAACGTCAGCTACTGCGCCACCAAGATGTGGATGAACAGCTTTTCCGAGGGGCTGTGGCTGGAGATGAAGAACGCGGGGCTCCCCATCCGCATCCAGTCCTTGTGCCCCGGCTTCACCTGGTCCGAGTTCCACGACGTGATGGGTGTGGACCGCGCTTCGATCCCGAAAAGCTGGTGGACCACGGCCGAGTTCGTGGTGCAAGAGTCGCTGCGAGGCCTGGAGCAAGACCGCTTGTTCGTGGTCCCCGGCTGGCGCTATAAGATCATCGTGTGGCTCTTCTCCTGGCTCCCCCGCCGATCCCAGCACGCCATCATGCTCAAATACGGCGCCCGCGGCCGCAAACCCCGTTGATCCCGAAGCGGCAATGGAATGGTCCACCGGTTCAAACGTCCAGGAACACCTGCACCTGCCAGCCTCCGGCCAATTGCTCAATCTTGAGCTGATGGTAAGTGATTCCTTTGACCATCACGTTGGACCGGTGCCGGACCGGGTCGCGCGGCTCTCCCCAGGCCTGGCCGGCGACCCGGTCCGGACCCAGGTGCAGGATGCGGAAGCGCCGCAGGACCACGCGCTGCGCGTCGGAGCAGTAGAGCACTTCGCTCAGCCAGTTCACCAGCAGCGATTCGTGGTCTTCGCCGGCGGCGGCGATGGGATATACCAGGCGGGGCTCGACGTCATCGAGTTCGACCATGATGGCCGAAAGCGCGGCGGCGGCGTTCTCAAACGCCTCGGCGAGCGTCGCGCCGCGGGCGCGCAGTCCGATGTCGGCGGTGTGTTCCAGGATCTCGAACACGGAAAGCTCTTGCGCGCGATTATCTCACACCCAACCGCCGCGGCAGGCGGTCGCCGGTGCGCAGCATCCACCGGCGCAGCAGCGCCAGCATCTCGTCCCGTTTGCGGCGCTCGAAAGGCTCGGAAACCAGGTTGACCAGCTCCTCCGGATCTTGCCCAAGGTTGAACAGGTGCGTGGGCTGGAGTTGTGCGCTTACCACCAGCTTGTCCAGACCGCGCACCACCATGCGCCATTCTCCCTCCGTGTGCAGGCCGCCTTCCGCGTATATCGATTCGGGCGGATCGCCCTGGCCGTTGAGGAGCAGGTCCGACAGGTCCCGCCCCTGCATGGCGCGGGGCGTTTCGAGGCCGCACAAGCCGAGCAGCGTCGGCGCCAGATCGACGCCCGAAACCAGGAACTCGAGGACCCGGCCGCCCGGGATGCGGCGCGGATAGCGCAGCGCCAGCGGCACGCGCGCCGATTCGTCGCGGGGGCCGCCGGCCGCTGGGCCGCGCAGGGAAGTGAGAACCACGATGGTGTCGCCGGCCAAGCCGGTCCGATCAAGCGCTTCCAGCACCGGTGCCGCGTCGGAATCCAGCGCCAGGCACAGGCAGAAACTGGAGGGGATGCCGGCGCGCAGGAAGCCGATCGCCGCCGCCCGGTCCCCGGCGGCCGGACCGCAGCCCCATTCGCCCATGCAGGCGGCCGAATAGCCGGCCCGTTTCAGTTCCGACTGGAGCGACGGTTCCCCGCACGGGGCGGCGTGCGGGAAGCGGCCGCCGAGAATCGCCGCCCGGCCGGGCGCGCTCGACGGACACGCGGCGTAGGCCCGGCTGAAGCGGAGGATTCCCGGGCCGGGGATCTCGCCGCCGGCCACCAGCAACAGGACATTCGGCCGCTTCGGCGCCGCGGCGGCGGACACAAAGATCACAAATTCGCGGCGCGAGATCCGAGCTGACGTTGGCGTGCCTTCCAAACAGATATAATAATGGTCGAGATCACGGGATTTCACGCCACTCGTCACCAGGAGCAATAGTGGGTTCCAGTTTTCGTCCCATGCCGTCCCGCGGCGGCAACAACAATCCGGGCGCGGTCCGGCCGGCCGACCGCTACTTCGAGCTTAAGTCCGAGATCCACAAGAAGCTCATCGGCGTGCTCAACATGGAGCGCGTCTCGTCGCTCCCCAAGGAGCGCCTGCGCGCCGAAATCGGCCGCGTGGTGGAGCGCCTGCTGGAAGACGAGCGCGTGCCGATGACCACGGCCGAGCAGAACAAGATCGTCGAGGAGGTGCTCGACGAGGTGCTGGGGCTGGGGCCGCTGGAGACGCTGCTCAAAGAGCCTACCATCTCCGACATCCTGGTCAACGGCTTCAACAAGGTTTACATCGAGCGCTTCGGCAAACTGGCGCTCACCCCGGTGCGCTTCAAGGATAATGGCCACCTGCTGCACATTATCGAGAAGATCGTGTCGCAGGTGGGCCGCCGCATCGACGAAGCGCAGCCCATCGTCGACGCCCGCCTGCCCGACGGCTCGCGCGTCAACGCCATCATATCCCCGCTGGCCCTGGACGGCCCCGCGCTCAGCATCCGCCGTTTCGGCCGCCACGTCATTACCAGCGAGGAGATGCTGAACAACAAGACGCTGATGCCGGCCATGCTCAAGTTCCTGGCCGCCTGCGTCCAGGCCAAGACCACCGTTCTCATCTCGGGCGGAACCGGTTCCGGCAAGACCACCACGCTGAACGCCCTGTCGCGCTTCATTCCCGAGGAAGAGCGCATCATCACCATCGAAGACACGGCCGAGCTGCAACTGCAGCAGCGCCACCTGGTCAAGTTCGAGACCCGCCCGCCCAACCTGAACAAGGAAGGCGGCATCAATCAGCGGCAACTGGTGCGCACGGCGCTGCGCATGCGCCCGGACCGCATCATCGTCGGCGAGTGCCGCGGCGCCGAAGCGCTGGACATGCTGCAAGCCATGAACACGGGCGTGGAAGGCTCGATGAGCACGGTGCACGCCAACTCGCCGCGGGACGCCTTCTCGCGCCTGGAAGCCATGATTCTGATGGCCGACCTGGAGATACCCACCCGGGTCATCCTCCAGCAACTGGCCAGCGCCATCAAGATCGTGGTGCAGGTTTCGCGCCTGCAGGACGGAACCCGCAAGGTCATCGCCATCTCCGAGGTCGAGGGCGTCCGCGACGACCGCGTGGAGACGCGCGACGTCTTCGTTTTCGACCGCGCGGGCGTCAACGACGCGGGCAAAGTGCAGGGCCGCTTCCGTGGCACCGGCGAAACGCCGCGCATCCTGGAGCGGCTGCGCATCAGCGGCATCACCGTGCCGCTCACCCTCTTCCAGGAAACGCTGGACGTCAACCTGTAAATTCGGTGACGGGCTACTCAATCCCCAATTTCGAAATCGGGGATTGAGTAGCCCGTCACCGAATTCGTTAGAATCGGAGCGTGGTCAACTCTTCGGCTCCCGCCAACGCACCCTGGCGAGTGCAGCGCGACCTGTTCGTCCAACTGGCCGAACCGGCAGTCATCTTCGGAGTGGCTCTGCTTGCACTGGGGGTATTGCGGCAGATTGCGCTGCGCTGGCTGCGGTGCAAGGCGGCCGGCCCGGAAAGCCCGGCCGCCGTGCTGGCCGGCGCGGTGCGCATCCCTTCCCTGCTCTGGTGCCTGGCCGGCGCGCTGGCGGTGGCGCTGCGTTTTGCCGAGCTCACCGAGCGGCAGATTCACCTGGCCGGGATCTGGATTGTCATCTTCCTGATTGTCAGCCTGAGCCTGGTGGGAGCGGCTGCGGCGGTGCGCATGGTGGCGCTGTACGGGCAGCGGCGCAACATGCCGTTCGCGGTGGCCGGACTGTCGCGCACGCTCACCCATATCGTCGTCCTGAGCGTCGGCGCCATGGTCCTGATGCACTACCTGGGTCTGGACATCCGGCCCATGCTGACCGCCCTGGGCGTCGGCGGTCTGGCCCTGGCCCTGGCGTTGCAGGACACGCTGGCTAACATGTTCGCCGGCATTCACATCCTGATCGAGGAACCCATCTCGCCGGGCCACTTCATCCGGCTGGCGTCGGGAGAAGAAGGGACGGTGGCCGACATCGGCTGGCGCACCACGCGCATCCGGACCGGAACGAACAACATTATTGTGGTTCCGAACACCAAGATCACCTCCGGCATCCTGATTAATTTCAGCCTGCCCGAACTTCGCGCCGTGATTGAAATTCCGGTCTATGCGGGCCGCGACGCCGATGCCGCCCGCGTGCGGGAGATCATTCTCGAAGAGGCGCTGGAAACCGAAGGCGTGCTGCCGGATCCGGCGCCCCTAGTGCTGTTCGATCCCGGGCCGACCCCGGCCTACCAACACTTCCGACTGTTCGTGCACATCGAGCGCCAGGTCCAGCGCGGGCTGGTTGCCTCAGCCGTCAATCTGCGCCTCACCGCCCGTTTTCGGGCCGAGGGTGTGCCACTGCCGGCGGACGGCCAAACCGGCCTCCTCCGCGCCTGAGTTACTGCACCGAGCCGCTCGCCGGTTGCTGCTCCAGCCGCAGTTCTCCGAAAGCGGATTCATACTGCGTGACGTGCTGATGCAGCACATTCAGCAGGGCCTTCGCCTGCTGCGGACTGAGGTAGACGCCCTGGAAATTGCTGATGGAAACGGTCTCGGGCGAGGTCTGATTGACCAGCCCGAAGGTGAGGAAGAAGTCCCACAGGCTGGCGCGCACCTGGACGCTGTTGGCGTAATTCTCGCGGTAATCGGCGCCGTTGGATAGCTCGATTCTGGGTTGCGGTAGAGGGTTCATTGGGGGTCCCTCCACCGATCTTACTATGGTTGCCGGACGGCGCCCGAAGATTCCTTGGCCAGCCGCACGCGCGCGCCCTCGAGTTTCTTCTGGACCTTGGCCACCTCGGTCGGATCGCTCTCGCTGGGCGCGGTGGCTTCCCACTCCTTGAGCGAGTTCCGCCACGAGGCCATGGCGTCCTTTAGCCGGCCCTGGCGGAACAGGACGTCGCCCAGGTGGTCGTGGATGGCCGGGTCGCGCGGATAGCGTTCCAGGGCGCGCCGCAGCGTCGCCTCGGCTTCCTCCAGCTTGCCCAGGCGGAAGTACACCCAGCCGAGGCTGTCCAGGAAAGCGCCGTTGTTCGGCTCGCGATCCAGGGCTTTCTGGATCAATTGCTGGGCTTCGCTCAAGCGCACATTCCGGTCGGCGAACATGTACCCCAGGTAATTCAGTGCCGAGGCGTTGTCCGGGTTGATCTCCAGCACCTTGCGGAACGCGGCTTCGGCGGCCTCGAAGCGCTTCTGCCTCTCGTACATGGCGCCGCGCATGAACAGCACCGCCTCTTTTTCGTCCTTGGACTCGGAGAGCTTTTCGGCCGCGTCCAGCGCCTGGGCCATCTCGGGGTAGTTCTTGGCCTTCTCCTGCGCCTGGGCGATGGAAAGGTGGATCTCGCGGTCGGCCTTGCCGTCCAGCAGCTTTTTCAATTCCTCGACCGCCAGGGCGGCCTTCCCGGTTTCCGACAGCACCGAGGCGCGCACCATCAGCAGCATGCGGTCGCCGGGGTATTTCTTTACCGCTTCCGCGGATTCGCGCTCGGCGCTGGCGAAGTCCTTGGCGGCGCGGAACGACTCGACCACCTGTGCAGCCGAGCGGGAACTCATCGACGGGTCAAGTTCGCCGATCTCCCGGAAGGCCGCCACCGCCTCCTGGTGCTGGTCGTTGGAGCGGTACAGCAAACCCAGCCGTTCGAGCAGCGCCACGCGGTTGGTCTTCTCGCCGGCCGAGTAAGAACTCTTCCCGGTTGCGGCGAGCAGGTCCTTGAGCGCGGCGATCGCTTCGGCCGTTTTGCCTTCGGCTTCCAGCAGGTTGACGTCGTTGTAGCGGATCTCCATGCTGTCGGGGTCCATCTCCCGCGCCTTGCGGCTGGCTTCCCGCGCCTTGGCGAAGTCGCGCTTCTGGCGGTAGATCTGCGACACCCGAAGCTGGCTCTGGGCATCCTTGGGCTCTTCGGCCAGCACTTCCAAATAGATCTTGAGAGCTGCGTCGTACTGCTCGGAGAGCATCAGGTTTTGGGCCAGCGCTCGTTTGAGATCGGCGTTCGAGCCCGGGCTGAACTCCAGGGCCTTCGTCAGGCTTTCGGCCGCCAGCGCGTACTCGCGCATCTGTTCGTAAGCGCCAGCCAGGGTGGTCAGCGTGCGCAGGCTGGGGTTCTTGCCGGCCACCTTGCGCAGCAGCTCGCTGGCGCTCTTGCTGTCGCCCAGGTCGGAATAGACCATGGCCAGGCCGGTCATGGCGTCTTCGTTTTCCGGATCCAGCTCGAGCGTTTTCTTGTATGCCTTCTCGGCGTCGACCGAGTTCTGCGCGACCTTGTAGAGCCGGCCCAGCATCAGCCAGTTGTCCAGGTCCTGGGGTTCCTTCTCGCTGATTTTCCGGTACTGCTCGGTGGCTTTCTTGAGCATCTCCTCGTTGATCTGGCGCTGCTGCGGATCGCCGATCATGCGCGTGTAGATGCGGCCCAGAATGCGGCGCGCGGTAAGGTCGTCGGGATTCTGCCGCAGGGCCTCCTCGGCCTCCAGCACCGCCATGCGGGTCTGTCCGGCCTGGAGGTAGAGATCGGAAAGCTCCTCGGCCAGGAAGCCGGCGGCGGGGTCCGCCTTGAGCGCCGCCTTGTAGTTCTCGATGGCCTTGTTTACATAGTCGCCCTTGTTGCCGAAAGTGCCCGCCAGTTCGGCGTACAGGTGGCCCAGCGCGAAGTGGTAATACGCGTCGGCCCGTTCCGCCTTCTTGGCCGCCGGGGCGGCTGTCTGCGCGGACCAGGCGATGCCGGCCGCCGACAGCAGCAGGCAAACTATAGTTGTCGCTTTGGATGGGTGACTCATCGGAACCCTAACCTAAGTATACCCTCCCGGATTGCGGTTCGCCCTCGGAGTTCGTGCAACTCTTGTTAAACTCGGGGTATGGGCAACAGCAATCCGCTGCCGGTTCTGAATGCGGGGATGGGTTTGATGCCGGCGCTGGGAACCACGCCGCGGATCGGTTCGCTGCTGATCAAGCCTGCTTCGGCGGTCTGCAATCTGGACTGCGAATACTGCTTCTACCTGGACCGCGAAGCGGACCCGTACGCCTCGCTGCCGGCGCGCCAGATGACCGGAGAAACCCTGGAGCGGTTGGTCGAGACCTTCCTGTTCTATTCGTACCCTAACAGCGTTTTCGCTTTTCAGGGTGGCGAGCCGATGCTGGCCGGGCTGAAGTTCTACCGCCGGCTGATCGAGTTGGAGAAGGAACACGGCCGGGACGGGCAAAACGTCAGCAACGCGCTGCAAACCAACGCCATGCTGATCGACGAGGAGTGGGCGGAACTGTTCCACGAGTACCACTGGCTGCTGGGCGTCTCACTGGACGGTCCGGCCGAGATCCACGACCGCTACCGCCTCAACAAGGGCGGCCAGCCCACCTGGAAGCGGGTGATGCAGTCGGTCGAGATCCTCCAGAAGGGCAGGGTGGACTTCAACATCCTGTGCGTGCTGAACCAGGCCAACGTCGAAAAGCCCCGCGAACTGTACAAGTTCTACAAGAGCCTCGGCGTCGACAACGTGCAGTTCATCCCCCTGTCGGAATTTTTCCCCGACGGCTCGCCCATGCCCTTCACCATCACTCCGCAACAGTACGGGCGCTTCCTGTGCGACACCTTCGACCTGTGGTGGCCGGACCGCCGCAAGATGCGCATCCGCTTCTTCGACAACCTGGCCGAGGCTCTGGCCGGCCAGCGGCCGGGAAGCTGCACCCTGCACGAAACCTGCGACAGCTACGTGGTGGTGGAATATAACGGCGACATCTACCCCTGCGACTTCTTCGTCGAGCAGGACTGGAAGCTGGGCAACGTCACCATCGACTCGTGGCCCGAAATCGCCCGCCGCCAGCGGCGTTTTAACTTCGCCTCGAAGAAGACCCTGGCCCGCCCCGAGTGCCAGGTCTGCGAATACCAGGGCATCTGCCACGGCGGCTGCCCCAAGTTCCGCCACGCCCGGCGCCGCAGCTTCGAGGACCTGGACTACTTTTGCCTGGCCTACAAGATGATCTACGCCAAGGCCGTCGGCCCGCTGCGGGAAGAGGTTAAGAAGATCCTGGGCCACGAGGCGCCGGAACTCGCCATGCACTCCATCAGCCCGTATTAGCCGGCGCGCCATGCCGTTCCACCGGATCCTCGTGCGAGCCACCAACTGGGTGGGCGATGCGGTGATGTCGCTGCCCGCCTTGCGCGCCTTGCGCGTCCGGTTCCCCCAGGCGCACATCGGCGTGCTGGCACTGCCCTGGGTGGCGGACCTGTACGCGCGCGAGCCGTTCGCCGACGAAGTGATCCCGTATTCCGCCCGGCGCGGCGCCCGTGACCTGGCGGGCAAGTGGCGCCTGGCGGCCGAACTGCGCGCGCGGCGGTTCGACTGCGCCATCCTGCTGCAAAACGCTTTCGAAGCGGCCCTCATCGCCTGGCTGGCGCGCATCCCGCGCCGCATCGGGTACGACCGCGACGGCCGCGGCCTGCTGCTGACCGACGCCATCCCCGTCCCCCAACCCGGCCAGACGCCGCCGCACCAGCGCTTCTACTATCTCGAACTGCTGCGGCGGGCCGGAATCCTGCCCGCATTCCCCGCCGACGACACGGTGCGGCTGGAAGGCGCCGCTACGCCCGCGCCCGGCCCGGCCTGGGTGGGCGTCAGTCCCGGGGCCGCTTTCGGCGGCGCCAAGCGCTGGCGGCCGGAGGGTTTCGCCGAGGCCGCCGTTCAGGTGGCCACGCGCCTCGGCGCCGGCGTGGCGCTGTTCGGCTCGGCCGGCGAGCGGGAGCTGTGCGAGCAGGTCGGGGGATTGATCGGCGCGCGCGCCGCGGTGTCCAACTTCGCCGGGCGCACCAGCCTGCGCGAGTTCATCGACCGGGCTGCCGCCTGCCGCCTGTTCCTGACCAACGATTCCGGAGCCATGCACATCGCCACCGCGCTGGGCGTGCCCACCGTGGCCGTGTTCGGCGCCACCGACCCCGTCGCCACCGGACCGGCCGGCACGCGCTGGCGCATCGTGCGCGAACCGGTCGAGTGCAGCCCCTGCCTGTTGCGCGAATGTCCCACCGACCACCGCTGCATGACCCGCGTCACGGCCGAGCGTGTGGCGCGCGAGGCACTCGAACTGCTGAAATAGAATACAGTGGACACACGCAGCAAGATCATCGACCGGGCCGCGGCCGAATCCTCCTGGGCCGGCCAGCCGCCGTTTACTGTCGTGACCGGGTTCTTCGACCCGCTCACCGCAGCTCACGCCGCCCGCCTGGAAGAAGTGGCCGGCCAGGGCGGCCTTCTGCTGGTGGTGGTCCGCACGCCCGGGCGGCCGCTGCTTCCGGCACGGGCCCGCGCGGAACTGGTGGCCGGGCTGGCGGCGGTGGACGGCGTGGTGATCGAAGAGGGCGACCCGGCGTGGATTTCGCGCCTGCCCGCCTCCGCCGTGATTCACGAAGAAGAGGCGGACCTCGCGCGAACCCGCGCGCTGCTCCGCCGCGTCCACGACAGGCAGGCCGCTGGGTAGCGCACCATGGCCGGACCGCGCATTCTCGTAATCCGACTGGGAGCCATGGGGGACATCGTCCACACCCTGCCCGCCGTGGCGACCCTGAAACACAGCTTTCCCCACAGTCAACTGGTCTGGGCCGTGGAGCGCAAGTGGGCCGCGCTGGTGCGTGGCAATCCGTTCGTCGACCAGGTGGTCGAGGTGGAACGATCCCTGGCCGGCCTGCTTGCGCTGCGGCGCCGGCTGCGCGAGACCCGCTTCGATCTGGCGGTGGATTTTCAGGGGCTCATAAAGTCCGCCCTGGTGGGGCTGCTGGCCCGCGTCGAAAAGATCTACGGGCTGCACCAGAGCCAGGCGCGCGAACGCTGGGCCGCGCTGTGCTACTCGACGCGCGTGCGCGTGAGCGCCACCCACATTGTCGACCGGCACCTGGAACTGGCCGCCGCCGCGGGCGCTTCCAACGTCATCCGGACCTTTCCTCTTCCCCCCGGCGAGCCGCAGGGGAAGCTCCCCGGCGGCTCGTTTGTGCTCGCCTGCCCCCTGGCCGGATGGCCCTCGAAACAGTGGCCGCTCGAGTATTATGCGGACCTCGGAGAGCGGTTGTACGCTCTGGGGCGTCCCCTGGTGTTGAACGGACCGCCGCAGGCCATGGCGGACTTTAAGTGCCTGCCCCACGTCACTCCTCACTGCTCGTCCGTGGCGGGACTCATTGACGCCACACGGCGCGCCGCGGCGGTGGTAGGCATCGACAGCGGGCCCATGCACCTGGCGGCGGCGCTGGCCAAGCCCGGAGTGGCCATCTTCGGCCCCACAGACCCAGCCCGCAACGGGCCCTGCGGCGACTCGCTGAGGGTGCTGCGCGGCCCGCGCGCTCAGACCAGCTACAAGCGGCGCAAGGAGACCGATCCGTCGATGCGCGAAATCGCCCCCGAACAGGTTTTCGAGGTCTTGAAAGAGGTTTTGGCGTGATCCGCCGCTATTGGTTTCCGAAGCCGTACGCCGACCGCGTCCAGCGGCTGCGCGTGCCCTTCGGTTTTCTGCTGGTGGGCGCCTTCGCCTGGCTTTCCCAACCCACGCTGGGGTCGCTGGCGGCCGGGATTCCCATCGCGCTGGCCGGATTGGCTCTGCGCGCCTGGGCGGCGGGCCACCTGGCCAAGAACCGGGAACTGGCCACCTCGGGACCGTACGGGCACACGCGCAATCCGCTCTACGTGGGCACCCTGACGGTCGCCGCCGGACTCGTGCTGGCGGCCCGCCGCCCGGCGCTGGCCGTGCTCTTCGCGGCCGCTTTCGCCCTGGTCTACCTGCCGGCCATCGAACTGGAAGAGCAGCACCTCCGGAAGCTCTTCCCCGCCTACGCCGAGTATGCCCGCAACGTGCCCCTGCTCTGGCCGCGACCGCGGCGCTGGGGCGCCGCCCGCCGTTTTCGCTTCGAACTGTACCTGCGCAACCAGGAATACCAAGCCCTGGCCGGTCTCCTAGCCGGCCTCGCCCTGCTAACCTGGAAAGCCGCCTGAGTCTCGGGGACAGGTTGCGAAACTCGGAGGGTATGATGGAGGGAGCATGCGGCAAAGCGGAGAGTTTTTCAGCGAACAGGAATTGGCCCTCGTTTTCATCGCCAAGAAGCTCAAAGAGGCGCTGAGGGCCGAATCCGAGCTCACCTCCGCCGGGTTCGACTACCTCGTGGAGACCGACACCTACCACGGCGGCCTGATCTTCCAAAGCCAGCGCGTCGGCGCCTTTTTCTACGTCCTGCCGGCGGTGGAAAACGCCGCCCGCGAGTTGCTGTCGAGCCGCGGTTTTAGGCCCTACAACCCGGTGTGCTGAGGCATCCTATGTGCCAGATCGAACCGATGCCGGAGCGGAGATGCACAAAAGCGGACCTGGTGCGATTCTCCGAGACCGCTCCAAAAATCGATGACGAGTACCTCGATATCCTGGAAGAGATCACCCGGAATCAGCAGCCCGTACCGGAGTCTCCGTGGTCAGGCTGATCGCGGTTGCGCGGCGCTTACAATTGTTAAATTCCGGCCGTCCACTGAAAATCGAGGAGCGCGCGGGCGGCACAACGCCGTCCGTGCCCGACCACGAGATCGGGGCCATCGATCTGGCTTGAAACAAAAGGCCCCGCGCTTTGGCGCGGGGCGTTGGCCGGACAGAGAGGCAATCCCCCACAACAGCGAAAACCTCGAACCCCCACAGCTCGGGAGCAATCCTTTTTCCAATTTCATCTTGTTGATTCCACTAGACTACTGGCCTGAAGGCTCCCGATTTTCATAGAAATCCTCCGCTGCTCTACGGAGGTACGGATTGGGGGTACAATACCTGGGTGACCCAATCCGAGCCGGTCCCGATGGGCTTGAGCGCGGAAGGCCGAGCGACGTCGGCGGCGAGAAAGGCCCTGTCCGCTTTTTTCCTGTCGGGGTTCTTTCTCTCCTTCCTCGGCGCGATCCTGCCTGCCTGGGGCTACCATCTGCATACGCACTACGACATCATCGGCCACTACTTCCTGGGCATGATTCTGGGGCTGCTGGTGGGGGCCCGGGCCAGCAAAGAACTGTTGCCGCGCAAGGGCCTGCGTTTTACCCTGGTGCTGGCCTGCGCGATCGGGTCCGGCGCCCTGCTGTTTCTGGCGTTGTTTTCGCCGCCCGCCGCGCCCTGGTGGAGGGTGTTCGGCATCTTCTTGCTAGGCTCGGGCGCGGGCCTGCTGCACTCGGCGGTCTTTCACGCCATCACTCCGGTCTATCATCACGATCCCGCGGCGACCATCAACCTGGCCGGCATCCTGTTCGGCTTCGGCTGTGTGGTGATGACGCTGTTCGTCGCGGCCACCTTCGACGCCTACTCGGTGGCGAGCATTCTGTTCCTCGCCGCGATGATCCCGTTCTTTTTCACGTCGATCTTCAGCCGCGGCCCATTGCCGCGGAACATGGCCGAGGATCATCTGCCGGTCCGCCAGGTGCTGGCCGATTTTCGCAACCCGGGCGCCATCCTGATGGCGCTGTTGCTGTTTTTCCAGTTCGGCAACGAGTGGGCCATCGCGGGCTGGCTGCCCCTGTTCCTGATCCAGCGTCTGGGCGTGAGCCCGGCGGCCTCGCTGATGCTCCTGGCCTTGTACTGGATGGCGCTGCTCATCGGACGGCTGGTGGCCCAGGCGATCTTGCCGCGCGTCCGGCACGGCCGATTGCTGGTGGCCAGCGTCGTATCGGCCATGTTCGGCTGCCTGATCCTGAGCCTGACCGACAACAGCTTCGGCGCCGGTTCCGGGATTCTGTTTGTCGGCGGCGGCTTCGCGGTGGTCTACCCGCTGGCGGTGGAGATGATCGGCGACCGCTTCCCTTATTACCACCCCGGCATCTTCAACGGCGTGTTTTCCATCGCGGTCACGGGCGGCCTGCTGGCTCCGGCCACGCTGGGCTACTTCGCCGAACTGTGGGACATCCGGGTGGTTATGTGGCTCCCGCTGGCCGGCACGATCCTGGTGCTGGTTCTTGTCCTGCTGATCATGCTCGAAACCAAGCTCAGCGGCAAACCCTCCACGTTCTAGCCCGACTTTCGCAGTTCCAGCGAGTTTTGCGGGGGGCGCGGGCCAAAAGTCGTTTGCCTGCAACGCGGGGGTTTGGAAATGGCCTGAGTGAAGACCTGCCCTCTTTTCATGCCGCAGGAATTCTGGCATTCTGCTGCTTCCGATGTTTTTGCGCAGCACGAA